>JAHRAN010000008.1 GCA_020027245.1 Myxococcota bacterium | reverse complement strand
CTCGGACCGCATCGAGGGCGCGGCGGGCGTGATCGCGCACGGCCCCGTGCGGACACTGGTCGCGCACCGCAGTGATGGCCTCGACGACGCCCAACAGACGCTCTTCCGCCGCCCCCGTCGTCAATGCCCGAACCTCAATCAAGCGGCACCGCTTCATCTCATCTTAACCCTCTCCCTGTAAGGGAGAGGGGGGCGACGGGCCTTGTAGCCCGTCGTCGGGTGAGGGTAGCGGCCCCGCCGCTTCTACCACCCCCACTGCCGCAACCGTAGCGATGTGAGAATGCCACGAGGTTGGCAGCCAGTAACGCCGAGAAGCGCCGGTCGCGTCAGCGACCGGCGCCCCTTCCGGCAGCCGCTCGGGGCGGTCAAAAGGCTGGGCGGTGCGCGTTAGCGCACCGGGCCCCAGACGTGCCCCCCGGTGGTAGCATCGCCCGCATGTCCAGCCGCTTCGAACACCTGCTCGCGCCGGGGCGCATCGGCGCGCTGACGCTTCGCAACCGCATCGTCATGGCTCCTATGGGTACCAATCAGGAGCGTGCGGACGGCTTCCTCGGCGAGCCGATTCTCGGCTACTACGAGCAGCGCGCTCGTGGCGGCGCGGGGTTGATCATTGCGGGCGTGGCTGCCGTCGCCTGGCCAGATGGCGCCTGCAACCCGGGGCAGGCCGCGATTTCCGACGACCGCTTTCTCCCGGACTGGCGCGCCTTCGCCGAGCGTTGCAAACGCCACGGTGCTGCGGCGGCCGTGCAGCTGCAACACGCGGGCAAGGTGGCGCAGCAGGATGTGGCGAGTGGTCGCGCGCTGTGGGTGCCCTCGACGCCACGTCCGAAGGGTGGCTTAAACGATCTCTTCGACGAGTTGACTGCAGAAGAGCGGACGAAGGCCACGGCCGCTTTCACCCAGCCGACTTCGCGTCAGCACTATCACGAGATGAGCGGCGACGACATTGCGCTTCTGATCGAGCACTTTGCGGCGGCGGCCGAGCGCGCGCAGCGGGCCGGGCTCGACGGCGTCGAGTTGCATGCCGGGCACGGTTATCTGCTGCAGTCTTTCCTGTCACCCGCTTCGAACTTTCGCGACGACGAATACGGCGGCTCGCTCGAAAACCGCGCGCGCCTGCTGCTCGAAACCATTCGCGCCGTGCGCGCGCGCTGCGGCGCGGAGCTCGCGCTCTGGTGCCGCATAGACGCCCGCGAGTTTCGCATGGCCGGTGGCATCGGCGAGTCAGACGCGCGGCGCACGGCAGCGCTCGTCGAGCAGGCGGGCGCCGACGCGGTGCACATCAGCGCATACGCCGACCCGACTTCGGGCGCGGGCTTCACCGAGGCGCCGCTGCTGCACGAGCCGGGCGGTTATCTGCCCTTCGCTGCGGGCGTCCGCCAGCGCGTTTCGATTCCCGTCATCGCCGTCGGGCGCATCGAGCCCGAGCGTGCCGACGCCGCCATTCGAGACGGGCAGGCGGATTTCATCGCGATGGGCCGCAAGCTGCTCGCAGATCCAGACCTGCCAAACTATCTAGCTGCCGGTCAGCCCGAGCGCGTGCGGCCTTGTGTTTATTCCTATCAGTGCGTGAGCAAGGTGTTCCTGCGCGAGGCCGCGCGTTGCACGGTGAACCCGCAGATGGGGCGCGAGCTCGACTTCGAAGGGGAGCGCGAGGTCGCGCCCGTCGCGCGCACGGCTTTGCGGCGCAACATCGCCGTGGTGGGCGGCGGCCCAGCGGGTCTCGAGTTCGCGCGCCGGGCGGCGCAGCGTGGACACCGGGTGACGCTCTTCGAGCGCAGCGACGCACTCGGCGGTCGCCTGCGTCTTGCGGCGCAACTCGACCCCGAGCTTGCGCGCTTCGTTCACTGGCTTGTGGACGAGGCCACGCGCGCCGGCGTCAAAATACATTTGTCGTCGGAAGCCACGGCGGAAAGCCTGCTGCAAAGCGCCGCCGACTGCTTCGTGCTGGCGCTCGGTGCGCAGCGCACGCGGGGTGCTACGCACCCCGCCCAGCCCGTTGACCGCCCCGAGCGGCTGCCCGGGGCGCTATCGCGCCCCGTCCCACCTTTTGACCGCGCCGAGCCGCTGCCGGAGTCGCTACCCGACAATGTGCTCGACGCCGAGCACGCCGCGCCGCTGCTTGACGCGCCCGCGGGTCAGCGCGTCGCGGTGCTCGGCAGCGATGTCATCGGCGTGAAGCTTTGCGAAGCGCTCGCCGCTGCGGGTGGCTTGAAGGTGACGCTCTTCGAGCAGCAGGACTTCGCGCCCGAGATGGCGCTGCCCCGTCGCTGGCGCGCCGCCGACGCGCTGCGGCGTCTGAATGTCGAGCGGGTTGTTGTCAAATGCGCTTCGCCGACGAAGTGCGTGACGGTCGAGCCCGGCGCCGTGGTGCTCGGCGCCGACGCTGGTGCAGCAGAGCGTCGCTTCGAAGTCGAGCACATCGTCTGGGCGCGGGGCCTCGTTGCGCAACCGGAGCTCGCCGACGCGCTGCGCGCCCGCGGCGTCAGCGCGCAGCAGATTCACGAAATCGGCGACGGCGCGGATGTGCGCTATCTGACGGCGGCGATTCACGAAGCCGCTGAACTCGGCGCGCGTTTGTGAGCGCCGTCGCCGCGCTTCAGTTGAACCTCGCGGGGCGGCGCTTGCTGGTGGTCGGCGCCTCATCGGGTGTCGGACGTGAGGTCGTCTTGCAACTCGCTCGCGCTGGCGCCCGCGTGGTGCTTGCGGCCCGTCGGCGCGAGCGTCTGGAAGCGGCGGTCGCCACGCTGCAAGCCGACGGCTGCGATGCGCACGCTGTGGTGTGCGATGTGCGCGACGAGGCGCAGTGTCAGACTGCTGTCGGCCAGGCCATCGAGGCGCTCGGCGGGCTCGACGGTTTCGTTTACGCGCCGGGTGTTGCGAAGCTGTCCATGCTTCAAGATGCGCGCCACGAGGACTGGCGTCACACCCTCGATGTGAATCTGGTCGGCGCCGCACTCATCACCGCCGCTGCCATGGATGCGCTGCGCAAGAGTCAGGGGCGCGCCGTTTTTGTGAGTTCCTATGTGGTGCGCCAGACACTTCCCGGTGTGGGTTTGTACAGCACATCGAAGGTCGGTCTCGATGGACTCATCGAAGCCTGGCGTATGGAAGCGCCCGAAGTGGATTTAACGCGCGTGGTGCTCGGCAACACCCTCGACACCGAGTTCGCCGCGAGTTGGGGCGACGCGCAGGTCGCGTCTATTACAAAGCATTGGGTCCGCCGCGGCCTGTTCCCGGCGCCGAAGATGATGCCCCTCGAAGCAGCAGCCGAGGTCATCGCCACCCTGTTCGCCTTCCGTGGCTATGTGGACGACATCGCCGTAATGCCGAGGCTGCGGGATGCGGAAGGGCAGGGGTATGCTGACGCTGGCCCAACGCCGGAGCGGCATCCCGCCTTGGACACTTCTCCCTTAAAAGGGGTAAAATAAACCCGATGCGCTTGCGTCAGATTGCGCTCGTCGCCCGCGACCTTCCGCCCGTGGTGGAGGCGTTGCGCGCGGTGCTCGGGCTCGGCGAGGCCTTTGCCGATACGGGTGTAGCAGAGTTCGGTCTGCACAACGTGGTGCTGCCGGTGGGCGACACCTTCCTCGAAGTCGTCTCGCCCGTGCGGGAGGGCACGAGTGCGGGGCGCCTGCTGCGGCGCCGCGCGGGCGACGGCGGTTACATGGTCATCTTTCAGACCGGCGACATCGGCGCGACGCATGCGCGCGTGGATGAACTCGGTATTCGCGTCGTCTGGGAGGTGGCCCTGCCGGACGCCTCCGCCATCCACTTGCACCCGCGCGACATCGGCGCCGCCATCGTCTCGCTGGACATGATGACGCCGCCCGCATCGTGGCGCTGGGCGGGCCCGGGCTGGGAAACGCGCACGCGTAGCGATGTGGTGAAGCGCATCGCCGGTGTCGAACTTCAGGCCGCTGACCCGGCGGCGCTGGCCGAGCGCTGGTCGGCGCTGCTCGAACAGCCCGTTCGACCCGGCGGCGACGGACGCTACGAAATCACGCTGCCCGAAGACGGCGCGCGCCTCCGCTTCAACCCCGCCACCGACGCCCTCGGCGAAGGCGTAGCCGGCGTCCTGCTGGAAGCGGCGGACATGGCAGCCATCGAGCGCCACGCCGCCGAGCGCGACATCTCGCTGCAAGACCGCAGCATCACAATCTGCGGCACACACTTCACTTTCATCTGAGGAGGTCTGACATGAGCACCAAACAAGGACGTGGTTCGAGAGCGGGCAACCGGATCAAGAAGATTGCTCGGATCTGCTGGAACAACAGAGATTGGACCAAGCCGTCGGGACCCAAAGGCAAGAGCAAAAGTCGGGCTGCCTTCGAGCACGCGAGCAAGGCAGGCTTCGGCTTCGAGGAGTGGTTGTTCAATAGAGATAGTGAAAAAACAATCCGTGGTTATCGCTATGGCTATCTACAAGGACTGGATACAAAGGAGAAGCGCTATACCGAGGTGCGCTTGGCCGGGAAGCGTTTGGATATTTATCTGTATACGATAAACAGTGATGCGGCTGGAAGAACCAGAAGGTTCTTGCTGGGGTGTATTCACAACGCTACTCAGATTTCCGAGGTCGACTCCAAAGACATCTTCAATATCTACAAGAGCAGGGGATGGCTGTCTGGGATGAGGAAGCAAGTGATCGACGCTAAGGGTAGCCCTGAAGAGTTCGAAGGGATGGGATGGAGGTTGTTTAACTTGAAATTCAAGGAAAGCGATCTCGATCGACTGGAGAGTCCGCCGGAGTTCAGCAGGGACGATGATTTCGTGAAGCGTGATCGATACGATCTTAAGGACTGGATAAAGAATCCCAAATTCTTGATTGACAAGACAGGGAAGCTTCGGCCAAGTGGCCGTAGCCCGAAGAAGATAAGCACCACTAGACATATCGCTGGTGGAGAGATAGAAGTTCGTCTCGATCACAATCGGATACAGGCTGACGTACGTGCCGAGTTGGAAAGCGGACCCGGCAAGAGGATCGTCGAAGTAGAGTACTCCACAGACGCAGACGGGAAGGTTGATCTCGCGGTTGAGCGGGATGATGGTAAGTGGGACTACTACGAAATCAAAACCGGACGCTCCGCCAAGCGCTGCATCCGAGATGCTTTGTCACAACTCATGGAATATGCCTATTGGCCAGATAAAGAGCGCGCTGCCAAGTTGGTCATCGTTGCGCCCGCGAAGTTAGGTCAAGAAGGCAAGCGTTACCTCGAACATCTGCGGTCGAGGTTCGACATTCCCGTTTGCTACAGGCGGTACAACGAAAACTCCCAACCCCCACAAATGGAAGCCGAGGAGTAAGAAACTGGTGGAGCTGAGGGGAGTCGAACCCCTGACCTCTTGAATGCCATTCAAGCGCTCTCCCAACTGAGCTACAGCCCCATACCGCGCGGCGGCCCGGCGGCAGGGCGGACACTATCCCCGGCGCGGGCGGATGTCAAAATGGCGCGCCATGTTCGCGCGTCCGCCCCGCCCCGCCGTGTCTGTTATGTTGCGCCCCGTGCCGGAGTGGCGGAACTGGTAGACGCAGGGGACTCAAAATCCCCCGGCTCGAAAGGGCCGTGTGGGTTCGACTCCCACCTCCGGCACCATCACCGCCTCCAGCGGGCTACGCCGCCGCCACCGCCCGCCCGCCGCCGCCGGTTTGATGCTTCGCTGTGCAATGCGTAGCGTCTGGTCTATGGCGCAGCCGCCGTTTCGGCCCGAGCAGTTTGATCGCTACCGCCGCCACCTGAACCTTCCCGAGTTCGGGGTTGCGGGACAGCAGGCGCTGCTCGCTTCGAGTGTGCTGCTGGTCGGGGTGGGAGGGCTCGGCTGCCCGCTCGCGCTGTATCTGGCGGCAGCCGGCATCGGGCGGCTCGGCCTGCTCGACTTCGATGTGGTCGAGACCTCGAACCTGCAGCGTCAGGTGCTCTACACCACCGGGGATATCGGTCGCAGCAAGGCGCAGGTTGCGCGCGCGCGCGTGCAGGCGCAGAACCCGGATGTCGAGGTGACGCTGCACGAGACGCAACTGCAGGCCAGCAACGCGCTCGAAGTATTTGCGCCCTACGATCTGATCATTGACGGCACGGACAACTTCCCAACCCGTTACCTGTCGAACGACGCCTGCGTGCTGCTCGGCAAACCCTCCGTGTATGGCGCAATCCTGCGCTTCGAAGGGCAGGCCAGCACCTTCGATGCGCGGCGCGGCCCCTGTTATCGCTGCCTCTTCCCCGAGCCGCCGCCGCCGGGGCAGACGCCATCCTGCGCCGAGGGCGGCGTGCTCGGCGTGCTGCCCGGCATCATCGCGATGGTGCAGGCGACCGAGGCGGTGAAGCTGCTGACCGGCATCGGCGAGCCGCTGATCGGTCGCTTCCTGCACTACGACGCGCTCCACATGCGCTTTGACGAGTTCCGCTTCGAGAAAGATCCCGACTGCGCGCTCTGCGGCGAAACGCCGACCATCACCGAGTTGCAAGATTATGAGGGCTTTTGCGGCGTGCCTGCACTCGATGCGCCGCCGCCGTACGCCGAGCTCCCGGCCGCCGCGTTACAGCAACTGCGCAGCGCGGAGAGTGAAAATGAGTTTCTGCTGCTCGATGTACGCGAAAGCGATGAGTTCGACACCGCGCACATCAGCGGCGCGCGGCTGATCCCGCTCGGCGTTCTCGAGTCCCGGCTGCATGAACTCGCCAACTGGAAGGAGCGTCGCGTGGTGGTGCACTGTCACACGGGCGCGCGCAGCGCGAAGGCCTGCGCCTTGCTCTGCGACGCCGGCTTCCGCGAAGTTTCGAACCTGACGGGCGGCATCGAGGCCTGGTCGCTGACCGTTGACCCCTCGGTGCCGCGGTACTGAGCGTGGCGCAAGGCTTGAAACCTCCCGATCCGCTCGCGCGTCGGCACGAGTTGGCCGAGGGTGTCGCCGCTGCGCGCGCGCTCAAAACCGCCAACGCGTATCTGGCCGAAGGTCGCGCGCTCGACGCCATCGCCTATCTGCTGCTGGCGCAGCGCGACGGGTTGCAGGAGGCCGAAGCGCGGCTTGCCGCGTTGTCGGAGGAAGCCGTCCAAAGCGGCGACCTGTTTCTGCTGCGCGAGCTTGGGCTCGCGCGCGGTGAGCCGACCCGTGGCAAGACCTGGCGCGCGCTGGCCGAGGCGGCGCAGGCAGCGGGCCTCGAGCGCTACGCGGAAGAGGCGCGGCGTCTGGCCCAGCGCGACGAAGCGTGACCGCGACGCGCAACAAGGTGAACAAGAAAACGCCGCGCAAGCACTTGCCCGTCGCGGGAGAGATTCGCATCGAAAACGCGCGCACCCACAACCTGCAGGGTGTGCACTGCGCGTTCCCGATTGGCCAACTCACGGTGGTGAGCGGCCCCTCCGGCTCGGGAAAATCAAGCCTCGCCTTCGACACCTTGTACGCCGAGGGTCAGCGTCGCTACCTGAGCTCGCTGTCCAGCAACGCGCGGCATTTTCTCGAACGCCTGCCACGGCCCGAGGTGGACAGCGTGAGCAATCTCCCGCCCGCCATCGCAGTGGCGCAGGGCAACCCCGTGACGAATGCGCGCAGCACGGTCGGCAGCGCCAGCGAAATTCTCGACCCGCTGCGCCTGCTCTTCGCGCGGCTCGGCGAAACCCGTTGCTGTGGGGAGCGCGTTCCACCCGCTGACCTGGAAGCGCTGAGCGCGCGCGTGGCGCAGCGTTTCGCCGGCAAGCGGGTGATGATTGCGGCGCCGGGCCTGCAGCGAAAGGGCGAGTCGTCCAGCGCATTCCGCGAGCGCCTGCTGCGCGACGGCCATCATCGCCTGCTCGAACAAGGTGGCGCCGTGCTCGACATCGCCGAGTGCAGCTCGTCGCAGTGGAAGCGCGCGCGTTCGAATGCGCGGCTTCTGATAGACCGCATCAAGGTCGCGCCCTCGGTGCGCACGCGCCTCGCCGAAGCGCTCGCCAGTGGGTTTGCGCAGGGCGATGGCGTGGTGGAGGTCGTCACTGAGGACGGCGCCGTGCAGCGCTACCACGATACCTTCGCCTGCGAGCGCTGCGGGCGTCAGCACCCGACGCCAACGCTCGCGCTGTTTTCCTTCGACACGCCGCTTGGCGCCTGCGCCCATTGTCAGGGTTTTGGTCGCCAGCCCACGCTCGACCTCGAAGCGCTGGCGCCGGACCCGGCGCGCAGCCTCGGCGGCGGCGCCATCCAGCCCTTCCGTACAAAGATGGGCCGCCGCCACCAGCGCGCGCTGATCAAAGCCTGCGCCGCGCGCGAAGTGCCGACCGACATTCCCTGGCGCGAACTCGACGCCGCACAACGCAACTGGGTTGTTGCTGGCGACGAGACATGGCGCGGCGTGCAGGCTTTCTTCAAGCGTCTCGAAGCGCGTCGCTACAAGGTGCAGGCGCGGGTGATGATCGCCCGCTATCGCCGCTTCGAGCACTGCGCGGCGTGCTGTGGCACGCGCCTTGGCCCGGCGGCGCGTGCAGTGTGGCTCGGGGAGCGCCATCTGGGCGAGTTGTCGCGGCTCTCGATCGGCGAGCTTTCGAAGTGGCTCGATGCGTTGGAGTTGTCCGCCACACAGCAGGCGAGCGCGCGCCTGATCGAGTTGCTGCGCGCGCGCGTCGCCACGGCCTGCGAGGTCGGCCTCGAGTACCTGTCACTCGAACGCCCGCTGCGCACACTCTCGGGTGGCGAGGCGCAGCGCATCCAACTCGCGCGCGCGCTCGGCGGCGCGCTCTGCCGCGCGCTCTATGTGCTCGACGAGCCCTCCGTGGGCTTGCATCCACGCGACATGTCCCGCCTGCTCGGCGTGCTGCGCGGCATTCGGGCTCGAGGCAACACCGTCGTCGTGGTCGAGCACGCGCCGGAAATTATCGCCGCCGCCGATCACCTGATTGACCTCGGCCCCGGCGCGGGGCGACACGGCGGGCGGGTCGTGGCCGAGGGCCGCGTGGCCGATGTCCGCGCCTGCGAGGCAGCGGCGACGGGACGCCTGCTCGCGGGCGCCATCCCGTTGCGCCGTCGCCGCCGTCCGCGCGCGCGCACAAAGAATGCGGGCGCGGGGGCGCTCTTTGTACGCCGCGCGCGCAGCCACAACCTGCAAAACCTCGATGTGCGGGTGCCGCTCGCGCAACTCGTCGTGGTGACCGGCGTCTCCGGCGCTGGCAAGTCGAGTCTGGTGCGCTCGGTGCTGGTCGGTCACCTGCAGGCCGACCCGGAGCGCGGCGCCTGCGATGGCATCGAGGGCGCGGACGCGCTGCGCGATGTGGTGGTCGTCGAGCGCCGGCCGCCAGCCCGTGGTCTGCGCTCGAACGCGGCCACGGTTTCGAAGGCCTTCGACGGCATCCGCCGCTGCTTCGCCTCGACGCCAGAGGCCCGCCGCCAGAAACTCGGCCCCGGCTGGTTCTCGTTCAACCGCGCCGGCGGGCGCTGCGAGGAGTGCGAGGGCGCCGGCGAGAAGCGGGTGGACATGCACTTTCTCGAAGATCTGCGCGTGCCCTGCGAACATTGCGGCGGCGCGCGCTACCGGGAGCCGGCTTGCGCCATCGAGTGGCGGGATCATTCGATTGTGGATGTGCTGCAACTTTCGGTGGACGAGGCGCGTGCGCTGTTCGCCAGCGAGCGCGCGGTGGCGCCGCTGCTCGAACCGCTCGCGCGCGTGGGGCTTGGCTACCTGCAACTCGTCCAGCCGCTTTCGACCCTATCCGGCGGTGAACTGCAGCGCGTGCGCATCGCCCAGGCGCTGGCGAG
>JAHRAN010000195.1 GCA_020027245.1 Myxococcota bacterium | reverse complement strand
CGCTGCGACGAAGAGGGCTGGCTGCTCATCGCCGACGAAATCTACAGCGGCTTCGGGCGCACCGGCCGCTGGTTCGCCTGCGAGCACGAAGCGGTCGTGCCGGATCTGCTGTGCGTCGGCAAAGGTCTCGCCTCGGGCATGCCCATCTCGGCCTGCCTCGGAAAAGAAGCGGTGATGAACGCCTGGCCGCCCTGCGAGGATGAGGCGATTCACACGCAAACCTTTCTCGGTCACCCCGCAAGTTGCGCCGCCGCGCTGGCGTCGCTTCAGGTGCTCGAAGAGGAACACCTGGTCGAACGCGCAGCGGAACTCGGCGCGCGCACGCTGGGCTGGCTGACGAAAGCCGAGGCCAGACTTTCCACGCCTCTGGTTGTGCGCGGCAGCGGGCTGATGATCGGCATCGAGTGTGAAACGCCCACCACGGCCGCCAGCGCCTGCAGCTTCGCCCTCGAACGCGGCGTCATCGTGTCGCGCTCGGGCGAGCATGGCCGCGTGTTGTCGCTGACGCCGCCGCTCAGCATTGACGAGGACGCGCTGCGGCAGGCGATCACCACGCTGCTCGGGTGCATCGAATGAAGCGCGCGGAAATCGAAGAGCGCCTGCTCGACTGGATGAGGCGCGAGCCACAAAAGCGCGATGACGCGCGCTTCGAGACGCTGGCGCTGGCGCTCTTTGCCCTGCAATTCGAGCGCTGTCCCGCGTACCGAAAGTTCGCCACCGCGCGCGGCGCGCTGCCCGGGCGCGTGCGGCGCTGGCAGGAGATTCCCGCCGTGCCGACCGGCGCCTTCAAGGAGCTCGTGCTGTGCAGCTTCGATGCCGCCGCCACTGTTAAAATCTTTCGCAGCAGCGGCACCACGCTCGGTCGGCAGAGCGCGTTGCACCTCGACACCCTCGAACTCTACGAAGCCTCGGCGAGCGCCTGCTTCACGCGGGGGTTGCTGCCCGACCTCGCTGCCGATGCAAAGGTGCGCCTGCTGGTGCTCGCGCCGCAGGCTTCGGAAGCGCCGGACTCGTCGCTGTCGCATATGTTCGAGCTGATGCGTCAGAAGCGCGGCGCGCCCGGCAGCGATTTCTTTGTTTCGCAGTCCGCCAAGCGTCGAAGCGGCGACCGCGCCACGGCTGCGTTGCGCGAAGATGCGCTCATCGCCGCGCTCGAAACGGCCTGCGCCGATACCGACGGCGCGCAAACGCTTCTTTGTGGAACTGCGCTCGCGTTCGTGCATGCGCTCGATGCGCTCGCGCGTCGCGGGCTTCGCTTCCGGTTGCCTAAGAGCGCGCGGGTGATGGAGACGGGCGGCTTCAAGGGCCGCGCACGCGAAATCGCGCAAACCGAACTCTATGCGCGGCTTGCGGATGCATTCGGTGTGCCGGCCACGCGCATCGTGAATCAATACGGCATGACCGAACTCGGCAGCCAGTTCTATGACACGGTGCTGTGCGAGCCCGGGACACCGCGTGTAAAGCGCGCGCCGCCGTGGGTGCGCGTGCGCGTGCTCGACCCTGCGACGGGTGCGCCGGCGGCGAAAGGCGAGCCGGGGCTGTTGCAGATTCACGATCTCGCAAACACCGGCAGCGTCGCCGCCTTGCTGACCGCCGACCTCGGACGCCGGCTCAGCGGAGACGACGACGCGGCTTGCGCCTTCGAGTTGCAAGGCCGCGCAGCCGGCGCGGAGCAGCGCGGTTGCTCGATCGCCGCAGACGAGATGCTCGATGCGCGTGTATAACGAGATGCGCGCGCACAAAGTTGATGACGCGCGCAAGCGGTTAAGTCGCCGCGCGCGCAGGAAGCTGCGTGCCGTGCCGCTCGCCGAGCGCGCCGAAGCGCTCGATGGCGTCATCGCCATGCTCGCCGACCCCGCCTCTTCCGTTCGCCGCGAACTCGAAGAACATCTGCCCGCCTGTCTGGGCCTGCATCCAGCGACGCTGCGCGCCGGTCTCGACTGCGCGTTCTCGGCCTGGAAGGCGAGCGGCATGCGCGCGCTCGTGGACGCGCAACTCGACCCGGAAGGCCCCGACGCCGCGGGTTTCGATTGCACATCCATTTTGTGCGGCGGCGTGCTGCCGATGCCGGGCATCGAAACCGCACTCGATTGTCTGCTGCTCGGCTCGCCCGTGCTGCTGCGCCCTGCAGTGCGCGACGAGGTCAGCGCGCGCGTGCTCCAAACCGCACTCGCAGCGGCGCACCCCGCGCTCGCCGCTGCGCTCGAAGTGGTGGACTTCGCAAACCCCGATGCGCTGCGTCGGGATTTCGAGCACGACTTCGCGCCCGATCACAATGAAGACGCACAGGCGGAGCGCGCGGCGTGGATGGACATTCAGCGCAGGAGCGGCAGCGACCTCAACTTGAACGCGCGGCTTTACGATTCCGCGCGTGGCGCACTCGGGTATTTCCTCGATGTGGATTGCGTCGTGGCGTACGGCAGCGACGAGACGGTGCAACGCATCGCAGAGCAACGCCCCGAACGCCGCACGGTTTGTTACGGCCACCGCTTTTCGGTTGCAGTCGTCGCGCGCGGCGCGGAGCAGGCGGCCGCGCCGAAGCTCGCGCGTGATGTCTGTTTGTGGGATCAACTCGGTTGTCTGTCGCCAACAATTGTATGGGCGCTCGGCGACGCCGACCTGCTGGCGGATGCGCTGGCAGAAAATTTTGCGGAGCTTTCGCGCGTGTTGCCACGGGGCGAAGTGCCGCTCGAAGCAGCCGCCCGCTTTGCCAACGCGCGCGCCGAACTCGAAGTGCGCGCCGCAAACAGCGCCGCGCGTCTGCTCGGCGGCGAGCACTGGCTGGTGGCGCGCGAAACGGATGCCCGCTTTCGCGGCTCGCCGCTCTACCGCGCGCTGCCGGTCTGCCCGGCGCGCGATCTCGCCGAGGTCAGCGCCACACTCAAACCTTTTGCGCGCTGGCTTTCGACCATCGGTCACGCCGGTTTTAAGACGGGCCGCGCGCGGGCTGACTTGCTCGAAGCCTGCGCCACGCTCGGCCCGCCACCGCCACGCCTTGCGCCCATCGGCCAGATGCAAGCACCACGACTTTGCTGGCGTCACGACGGCGCGGGCACGCTGCTCCCCCTGCTCCAGAACCCGACGCCCCTCGAACGCCAACTCGGCGCGCAAGCCGTTTAGCGTTAAATCAGAAGGGACTCGGTCACGGGCGCGTGGCGGTGGCAGCGGATGGGCGCGCCGCCCGGTCTCAACTTCGCGGCTGATTCACCGGTCAACGCCCATACCTTAAAAGTGGCTCTCGTGGCGCGTTAAAGGGCGCCGACCGGGCTGGAGGCCCCACTGGGGCTTTACAGGACTAAATCAGTCCTCTATTCTCGGCGGCCCGGTCAGGCCCGGTCGGGCAGGGCTGACCGGCTCGTGGAGGCGCCATGTTGCGCATCAGCAAGCTCACCGATTACGGCATCGTGCTACTGGCGCGGCTCGCGCAGGAGCCGTTGGGGGCGACGCTCACGGCGCGCGAGATGGCCGAG
>JAHRAN010000174.1 GCA_020027245.1 Myxococcota bacterium | reverse complement strand
CGCGTGATTCGCGCTGATTGCCCCAACCATGCCCGGTCATTCCCGGTCGGCGGGCTCTGTTATCCTCGCGCGATGCGCTGGTTTCGATGCAAGGGTCTGCTGTTCCTGTTGCCCGTGCTGCTCGCCTGCGGCGGTGGCGCGCCGCAACTTCCCCCGCTCGCCGCCGACGCGGTGGTGCTGGCCTTCGGCGACAGCCTGACCCGTGGCGTCGGCGCGCCTGCTTCGGCGAGTTACCCGGCGCGGCTCGAACAACAGATCGCGCGCAGGGTGTCGAACGCGGGCATCAGCGGCGAGGTTTCGGCGCGCGGGCGCGCGCGGCTGCCCGATGTGTTGGATGAAGCGCAACCCGCGCTGTTGCTCCTCTGCCACGGCGGCAACGACATGCTGCGCAGGCTGAACCGCGGGAAACTGGAGGACAACCTGCGCGCGATGCTGCGTCTCGCCCGGGAGCGGGATGTGCCCGTGCTGCTGATCGGCGTGCCGGCGCCCGGCCCGACGCCGCGCGTTCCCGACCTGTATCGCAAACTCGCCCGCGAGTTCGAAGTTCCCTACGAGGGCGAGGTGCTGGCGCAGGTGTTGTCCGACGCGAGCCTGAAGAGCGACTTGGTTCACCCCAACGCGCGCGGCTACCAGAAGCTGGCCGACGCCGTGGCCGCGCTGCTCGAACAAAGCGGCGCGCTGTAGCGGCTGCCCGCCACGGGTTTATGCGCGGCGAAGGAGAAGAGCATGGCGTCGTCCCCCGTTGACCGCGCCGAGCGGCTGTCCGAGCCCGACCATCCCCCTGACCGCGCCGAGCCGCTGACGGATGCGCGCGAAATGACGATCGGCATCGTGTTGTTTCCGCAGGTCGAGGAGCTCGACTTCGTCGGGCCCTTTGAGGTGTTCTCTGCGCTGCGGGAACTCGGCGCGCCGGTGCGCGTGCTGCTCCTCGCCGAGCAGAGCGGTGCCGTGACCTGCGCGAACGGCATGCGCGTGCTGCCGGATCTTCGCTTCGACGAGGCGCCCGAACTCGATGTATTGCTCGTGCCGGGCGGCATCGGCACGCGCGCGGAAGCGAAGAACCCCGCGATGCTCGCGTTCATCAAGCGCGCGGGTGCGAACTGCACCTGGCTCACCAGCGTTTGCACCGGCGCGCTGCTGCTTTATGAATCGGGCTTTGCGCGCGGGCGGCGCGTCACCACGCACTGGGCTTTCGTCGAAACCCTGCGCGCGCGCGGCGACATCGAAGTGCTCGACGGCCCGCGCTATGTGCGGGATGGGCGGCTGGTCAGCGCGGCGGGTGTCTCCGCCGGCATTGACATGGCGCTCTGGCTGGTGGGTCAACTCCACACGCCGGAACTCGCGCGAAAGGTGCAGCGCTTCATTCAATACGACCCCGCACCGCCGTGGGGCGCTGACAGGGGCGCTTGCGCGCCCCGCCCCGTCTTTTGACCGCGCCGAGCCGCTGACCGGGGCGCTTGTGCGCCCCGTCCATCCTTTTGACCGCGCCGAGCCGCTGCCGGAGAGGTCCGCGCGCTAGACTTTGTGGATGGCGCAAGTTCTTCCCGCGTTGGCGTTGGCGGCGGTTCCCGGTCGGCGGCGCGCCACCCTCGACCTCGCCCGGGAAATCGAGCGGCGCGGCTTTGCTGGTATCTACTGCGCGAGCTTCGGCGACGGCATGGGGCTTTGCGAGGCGCTGGCCTTGCAGACCGAGCGCATCCCCTTTGGCACGGCGATCGCCAACCTCTACACGCGGCATGTTTCGGATTACGCGACCAGCGCCGCGCTGATTCACGAACTTTCGGGCGGGCGCTTCAGCTTCGGCGTCGGTGTTTCGCACGCGCCGATGAACGAGCGTCTCGGTGTCGCCACCGGCCGGCCGCTCGCCGACGCCCGCGCCTTCGCCACGGCCTACCACCAAACATCTCGCGTCGGTGAGTTGCCGCCGCTGGTGCTGGCTGGCCTGCGCAAAAAGATGGTGGCGCTGGCGGGTGAACTGGCGCAGGGGCTGGTCTTCGCCAACGCGGCGCGCTCGCACTTGCGCGAATCGCTCAGCGTGCTGCCGGCGGCGAAGGCCGCGGCCCCGGACTTTTTCATCGGCAATATGATCCCGACCTGCATCAGCGATGACACACGAGCCGCCGCCGCCGTGAACCGCAAAACGCTGGCCTTTTATCTGTCGCTGTCGAACTACCGCAACTACTGGAGGGAGGCCGGCTATGTCGAAGAGATGGATGCGGCGCAGAAGGCGCTCGACGCCGGGCAGCGCGACCAGTTGCCGGCGTTGATGAGTGACGCCTGGCTGCGCGACACGACGCTCTTCGGCACGGCGCGTCAGGTGCGCGAAGGCCTCGAGGCCTGGTTCGAAGCGGGGCTGCGCACGCCGATTCTGGTGCCCTCGTCGGCAGTCGGGAATCAGTTGAAAGCCTTCGAGGAGTTCTTCGCCGCCTTCGCTTAGGCGCGCCGCTGCCGCGCGCCGCGTTCGACTACTTCTTGTTGCGGAACAGCAGCGTCATGCGGTCGGACTCGCCGATGGCCTGCATGCGGGCGCGCTCTTCATCGTCCGCGTCGCCGAAACGGAAGCTGGGCGGCAGGCGCCACACCCGGTCGTCTTCGGTCGGCTTGTCTTTCGGGTTCGCGTTGATTTCACTCGCGGTGACGAACTCGAACCCGGCTTCGGCGATGAACTCGATTACGCGGCTCTGCTTCAGGTAGCCGTTGCTGCCATCCGCCCACTCGTCCGAGTGCGCTTGCGGCGCGCGATGCTGCACCACGCCGAGCGTTCCGCCGGGCTTCAGCACCCGGCGCATGTCGGCCAGCAGGTCGCGCAGATGGGGCGCGTCTTCGTTCACCTGAAGGCGGTGCACGCCGTGCAGCGCCCGCGCGACGATGGCCACATCGGCCGTGTTGTGCATGCGCCGGGGCAGCGCGCCAGCCCGGAACGCGGCGAAGGGCGCGTCGCTCTCGAATTTTTTGGCCTTCATTTCGGCCACCCAGCTCTTCGGCCAGCGCTCGCGCGCCCGGCGGCGCTCGCTGTCCGCAGCGTCACGGCTGCTGTACATCGCAAGCGGCAGGCCGACGCCGATCACCTTGCCCTTTTCACCGAGATAGGGCGACAGAATGCCCGCATACCACGGGTCGCCGGGCAGCACATCCGCCACCGTCATGCCGGGCTTGATGCCGAAAAATTCGAGGGTCTCGATGGGGTGGCGGTAGCGGTAGCGGACTTTGCCCGGGACGCCCTGAATGTCGAGCGCCCGCGTAAGGCGCTCGTGCTGTTTCGGGGTGAACTCGTGTCCAGCGGCCTGTGCGAGGGCGGGAATTGCAAGCAGGGCCGCAAGGGCGGCCAGCAGTCGTCGTGAACGCATGTCGTTCTCCTTCTTCTTTGCAAAGGTAGGGGTAGGGGGCCGTTGGCGCCCGGCGCCTCAGCCGGAGAGCAGCGCGCGGCCGATCACCTTGAGTTCCAGGATAGGCTTCACGCCCTCGAAAATCGGCAGCACCAGCGCGTCCACCACATAGCGGCTGATGGGATACTCCTCGGCGTAGCCCCAGCCGCCGTGCATCACCTGCCCCTGTTGCGAGACACGGGCGGCGATGTCGCAGGCCAGCAGCTTGGCCTGCGCGGCGACGACCACCGCTTTGCGCTCGTCCTCGTCCATCGCGTTCGCGGCGGCGTAGCTGAGTGCGCGCGCGGCGAAGAGTTGTGCGGCCATGTGTCCGAGGGTGTAGCGGGTGAGTTGGAAATCGCCGATCGGTTTGCCGAACTGCGCGCGGCCCGCCACATACTTCGCGGTTTCTTCGAGCGCCGCCTGCGCCAGGCCGCAGGCGCGGCCGCCGGTCTGCAAACGCCCGGCGGCGAAGCCGCCCATCTGCAGTGCGAAGCCGCGTCCGCGTCCGGCTTCGCCGCCGACGAGACAGTTGTCGGGCACGAAGTAGTTCTCGAAATTCAGCGTGAAGGAGTGCATGCCGCGGTAACCGGGGGTGGCGTCGGCGCTGCCGACCAGACGACCGCCCTCCGCCTGCCGCATCTCGAAGCTGTGGCCGGGGAAGGGGTCCTTCGGGACGATGAACAGCGACAGGCCCTTCGCGCCCGCCACATCTTCGCTGCGCGCCAGCACCGCCAGCACATCGGCGCGCCCGGCGAAGGTGCACCAGGCCTTGGGGCCCTGGAGTCGCCAGCCGCCAGCTACTTTTTCGGCGCGGCATTTGAGCGAGGCCACATCGCTGCCCACATCGGGCTCGGTCACCGAGACGCCGATCATCAGCGCGCCGGAGGCCAGTTTCGGCAGCCACTCCCGTTTTTGTTCCTCGGTGCCGCCAGCGAGCAGCGCCTTGGCCAGAATCTCGGGCCGCGTGATCAGCGAGCCGGCGCCCGCGAGCGACGCGCGCGAAAGCTCCTCGGTGGTGAGCAGCATGGCCTGGTTGCCCAACTCGTGGCCGCCGTACGTTTCGGGAATGGACAGGCCGAAGTAGCCGAGTTCGCCCATGCTGCGGATCAGCGCTTCGGGGATGTCCTCGTCGCCACGGTGGATGCGCTCGGCCAGCGGCGCCACTTCCTTTTCGGCAAAAGCGCGCACGCTGTCGCGCACCTGCTCGAGCATTTCGTCGAGCGGCGGCTCGGCGCGGCCGCCGCGCTCGATGGCGTCGTGGCCGATGTGGCGCAGCGTCGCCTCGGCGTTCGCCGCGTGCAGCGTTTCCCGCAGCGCCGCCGGGAAGTGCGCGTCCCGGGCGTCCGCCCCCATGCCGAGTTCGCCGAGCACCGGCTCGAGGCGGTACAGCAGACTCGAAAGCAACTCGCCGGTCGCTGCGACGGCGGTGCTTTCGAGCAGCGGCGTCAAGCGCCCCTCTTCGCGCAGCCGGCGGGCCAGGGCCAGCGCCTCCCGGGCGGCGCGCGCCTCGGTGGCGGCGTAAGCCACCCGCACGGTCAGCACCTGGTGCGCGTCTATGGCCCGCCCGCTGCGGGTTCGCTCCTGGGTCGCCCCAAGCACCGCCTGAAGCAGCGCCTCGGCGGCTTCGAGGAGCCGCCGGGCGTCGTCGAGGGAGCAGGCCGGGTGCGGGGGGGCGCCCATACGAGAGGGAGTCTTTCCAGCTCACGGCGGTTTTCGGGGGAGCCTTGCCGGCCCCGCCCGGGGCGTTTTCTTGCGATATTCGCTGGCGCGGTTGACAACGGGTGCGGGGAAGTGCGGTATGATAGCGGCTGGACGGGCACTTGCCCGGATTCATCATCTCCGGTGGCCCCGTCGCCGGTGATTCACAAGGAGACCTCGAAATGACGCCTGCTCGCTTGATGCTGGGATTCCTCCTGGCGGGACTGCTCGCCTTCGCCGTTGCCTGTGACGGCGGCGCCGGTGGCGGTGGTGCCAACCCTTGCAATCCCTGCAACCCCTGCGCGGATGCAAACCCCTGCAATCCGTGTAACCCCTGCAACCCGTGCAATCCCTGCAACCCGTGCAACCCCTGTGGTGACGCGAACCCTTGCAACCCGTGTAACCCCTGCGCCGGTGCGAACCCGTGCAATCCCTGTGGTGACGCGAACCCCTGCAACCCGTGTAACCCCTGCGCGGGCGCGAACCCGTGTAACCCCTGCGCTGACGCGAACCCCTGCAATCCCTGTGGTGGTTGGTAACCCAGGCTCCGCACTTGCATGATTGAGCAAGCGCAGCGCGGGCGCGCGTGGCGCTCGTTCCGGTGGCTCCTGCTTACGGTGCTGCTGCTCGCGACGGCCTGTCACGGCCTGCGCGGGCCGCAGCACCGGGGCCAGCGAAACTTTGCGGACGCGCCCAGCCAGGTGCAGGTGGTCACCACCCAGATCGGCGGCAAGAACCTGTTCATCCCGGCGACCATTGTGCTGCCCCCCGGTGCGGGCCGTTCGCTCTCGCTCTACAACACCACCGACGCGCCCCACGGTTTCCAGATTCCGGATCTCGGCGTCGAGGCGGTGCTGCCGCCCGGCGTTGAGTTCGTGGTGGAGTTGCCGAAGCTCGAGGCGCGCGCGGTTCACAAGGTGCTGTGTCACCTGCACCCGCCGCACCGTGGCGCGACCCTGCTCGTGCTTCACTGAACGGTCGCGCCTTACCAGCCGAGCCGCTCGCCCAACTGCGCAACCAGCGCGGGGTTGCCAAAGATCAGGCCAAAGCCCTGCGCGCCCCGGTCCACGCAGAGGCAGTGACCGCCGGCCTCGGGGACGAGCGCCTGCGTTGCGGCGATGTCCCAGGGTTTGAGGTTCACATCCACCATCGCGCCCACCGCGCCGCCGAGTACCATGGCGTGGCCGAAGGCGTCGCTGTAGCCGCGCAGCAACGGCAACTCCCGCGTCAGCCGCTCGTATTCCGCGCGCGCGCCGAAGCGCTCGAAGGCTTCGGCGTCGCCGTGGGCGATGATGGCGCGGCGCAGGTCGGTCTCGCCCGAGACCCGCACCCGCGCGCCGCTCCGCCACACACCGAAGCCACGGTAACCGGCGGTGCGCTCGCCCAGCGCTGGCAGGTCAATCAGCCCCAGCACGGGTGCGCCGTCTTCGAAGAGCGCGATCAGCGTGCCGAAGAGCGGCAAGCCACGGCTGAATGACAGCGTTCCATCAATGGGATCAATCACCCAGCCCGCACCGGGGGCGCTGTCGCGCCCCCCCATCCCTTTAACCGCGCCGCGCCGCTGCCGGAGGCTGTCGCGCCCCGCCCCGCCCGTTGACCGCCCCGAGTGGCTGTCCGAACCGCTGACCGGGGCGTTGTCGCCCCCGCCGTCCTCCAGACCGTACTCCTCGCCGAGAATCGGCAGCCCCGGTTCGAAGCTCCGCAGCACCGCGCGCATGGCGCGCTCGGCGGCCTGGTCGGCGTCGGTGACCGGGGAGCCGTCGGCCTTGATGCGCACCGCCACCTTGCGAAAGCGCGGCATGATTTCGCGCCGCGCCGCATCCGCCGCCGCTTCCGCCACCGAGAGCGCCCGTTCGAGGTCGAGTCCCGCCGCCATCCCGCGCAGGCTAACGCCAAAGCCCCGCCCTGCCCACGCGCCAGCCGCTCACCCGGCTGCGTTTTCGAGAAACAACTCGTAGCGCTGCTGCAGGCGCTCGGGGTCCGGGTGCTCGGTGATGTTGCGCGGCAGCAGAATGCGCTCTTTGTGGAACTGCTGAAGGCCGTGAATCAGCATCGGCCCGTCCTGCTCTTCGAGCACATCCCGGCGCACGATGACGACCTTGTCCGGACGGATGCCGATCAGGTTCCGGTCGAAGGCCGCGTGATGCAGTTTGCAAAGCGCCAGTCCGTTCTCGACCACGGGCGCGCCACGCGGATCGGCGTCGGGCGTGATGTGCGCAGCGTCGAGCAATGCTTCGCGCCGCAGGCGACACAGTGCGCAACGGCGGCGGTAGGCGCCGAGCACGCGCTCGCGAAAGGAGCGCTGGTGGAGGCGCACTTGCAGCGTGCGGGTCAGGTACGCGCGCCGCCCCGTGGCGCTGTCCTCCGCGGCGGTCAGTTGGTTGTCATCGCCGATGTAACGCTCTTCGTCGAGCGCGATGTGAAAACGCAGCGCCGACGGCTCGTCCGCAACCACATAAACGGGCCACGCGGCGAGATATTCATGGTTGACGACGCCGTGGAAGTAGATGAGCGGTCGGCGCCGCTGCATGGCGCGCCGCAGGCCCCGGTTGCGGGGATTATCCATGTCGCGGCCTTCGTATTTGTAGAGCAGCCGCTCGCCCTCCACTGAGAAGGTGTCTTCGTAGGGCGCAGGTTGTCCGGCCACGCGCGCGGCGCTTCGAATCGAGAGCGGCATCTCCGGCAGCAGCGCCGGTTTGAATATTCCCTGCACACCCGTGAGCCCCACCTGCTGGCCGCGAAAGGTGAAGCCCTCACGCAGCAAACCGCCCGGCAGCAGTTGGTCGTCTCGACCGCGCGTGAGCTCAGCGAGATGCGCAAAGGCCGCGAGCCGCACCTGCATGTCGAGATCCACATCCGGCTGATCCGCAGCGAGCATGGAGCGAGTCTACCGCGCCCGTCCGATGGTCAGCGCCGCCGGGTGGTTGCGCATGTCACTCCGCTTGCTGCGGGGCGCTCTCGTCGGCGAGTTCGCGCAGGCGGCGGAAGGGATAGATGCCAGCGCGGTGGCCGTCGCTCCATTCGATCTGGATGGCGTAGCGACCGACGCCCTCGATGCGCAGCGGGTGAATGTCTTCCGGCACCGCAGCCGGGTCGAGGCGGCCCGCGCCCGTCCACTCGTCCACGCACTGCGCGCAACCGCAGGCGAGGCGCAGCGCGCGCACATCGAAACGGGTCTCGACGCCGTCAGCCCAGGTGATGCCGAGGCTGCGGCTGCCCTGCTGCTCGATCTTCGTCGGCGTGGTGGCGGGGTCAGAGGGGCTGGAGGACATGAAAAGTCCGGCGCGGTTGAGGGTGTTATAGACAATTTGAATGAGCTGGATGCTAGCCTCTGCGCCCGATGACGATGCCCACCCTCGACCCGAACGCCATCGCCATTCTCGGCGGCACCGGAGACCAGGGGCTGGGGCTCGCGCTGCGTTTCGCCAAAGCGGGCACAAGGCCGGTGCTGATCGGCTCGCGCAACAAGGCGCGCGCCGAGGCCACGGCCACGCAGTTGAATGCGCAGTTCGCGGAACTTCCCGTCGCGGTCCGGGGCATGCAAAACGACGAAGCCACGCGCCGCGCCGGGATCGTGATTCTGTCGCTGCCCTTCGAGCACACCGCCAACACGATGAAGGCGCTGCGCGATCACTTTCAACCGGGGCAGGTGCTGGTCTCGATGGCCGTGCCGCTGGCCACCGCGCTGGGCGATGCGCCGCTGCGCACGGTCGGCGTCTGGCAGGGCTCTTGCGCGGAGCTGGTTGCGAGCCTCGCGCCCGAGGGCGTCGAGGTGGTCTCGGCCTTTCAGAACGTGTCCGCCCACCGCTTGCAGCAACTCGAAGCGCCGGTCGAGTGCGACGTGGTCATCTCCGGCGCGCGCGCAGGCCGCGAGCGGGTTGCGGAACTCTGCGCGCTGGTGCCCGGCCTGCGCGCCATCAACGGCGGGCCGCTCGAAAGCGCGCGCTATGTCGAGCAGTGGACGGCCCTGCTGATCGGCCTGAACCGTCGCTACAAGACGCCCGAGGGGCTGGGCTTTCGCTTCACGGGACTGCCAACGCCACCGTGAGCGCGCTGCAGGCCGAAAGCCGCGCCCGGGAAAACTTCGCGCGCCACATCGAAGCGAACCGCTACCCGGGTCGCGGCCTGATCGTGGGTCGAAGCCGGGCGGGCGACTGGCTGCAGCTCTACTGGATCATGGGCCGCAGCCCGGGCAGCCGGAACCGCGTCTTCACCCTGCGGGACGGCGCGCTTTGCACGGAGGCGCGCGACGAAGGCGAAGGCGTCGGCGATGCGGCGCTGACTTTGTATGAGGCGATGCTCGAGTTGCCCGGCCTCTATCTGGTGGGCAACGGCGCGCAGACCCGTGGCGCCGCCACGGCGCTCGGCCAGGGCGAGCGCTACGAGGACGCCCTCGCGCGCTTCGAGCACGAGGACGACGCGCCCCACCACACCCCACGCATCAGCGGCCTGCTCGATTTCCGAAGCGGCGCGGCGCGGCTCACTTTGTCCATCCTGAAGGCGAGCCCGGCGGATCCAGGCCAGACCGACCGCTTCCACTATCACCCGGCCACCCCGCCCGCCGGCCTCGGCCTCGGCCTCACGACATACGCCGGGGCGCTTGCGCGCCCCGGCGCCCCGCCTGTTGACCGCGCCGAGCCGCTGCCGGAACCCGCCCAGCCCGTTGACCGCGCCGGGCGGCTGACCGGGGTGCTTCGCACCCCGTCCCATCCTGTTGACCGCCCCGGGCGGCTGCCGGAGCCGCTGTTGGCCTTTGAGGGCGAGCCCCTGTGGCTGCCTCTCGATGGCGAGCCGCAGGAGCTTGTTGCGCGCTACTGGCGGGCGCTCGATGCCGGGAACCGGGTCGCGCTGGCGCTGAAGCGCATCCCGGCGCGGGGCGACGGGCCGGGCCGGCTGTGGATCCAGAACCGCGAAAGGGCAGCCCCAGCCGGCTGAGCCAGCCCCCGGAGCGGAGCCCGCCTGTGGCGGCCTCCCCCGCGCCGTATCGGCCCCTGCGCTAGGGCTGGTGGTTGTCCATGCTGCAAGGCGCAGCATATTGCGGTGGTATGCAATAATTTCATTGACGGCGCCCCCCGTGCTCGGTTACAAATTGAGGGCTTGCGGAGACGACGGTTTTCCTTCCGGCAGCTTGGGGGGTTTTGCAACAGGCGGTTGCCGGGAGGGAGTGGGTTCGTGGCGGGCAGGAGGACTCGCCCGAGCTCGGGGGAGCTCCGGGACATCCCGGGGCTCCTCTCGTCTCCACCCGCCCCGCAGAGCCAGCGCCTCGAAGAAGCCCGCCCGGACAGGAGAGCCCCGCAGAGACCTCGACTTCCCTTGGAACCCGCACCGGTGGATAAGCCCCCGAAGGAGTGAACGCGCGATGAACAGCGGCCCGGCTATGGAAGCCAAATCCGGCAGCGACGCCCCGGCGACGGCGCCTTCGGGCGCGCGCACGCGCAGCAGCCCGCGCGCCACTGGCGGCACGACCCCGCGCGGGGTCGTGGTTCCCCGTCACTTCACCCGCCCCGAGCTGCATCCCTTCGACGAAATTTCCTGGGAGCGGCGCACCGCCAGCATCACGAACGAGCAGGGCGAGTTGATCTTCGAGCAGAAGGACTGCGAGGTGCCGGCGGACTGGTCCCAGTTGGCGACCAACGTGGTGGTCTCGAAGTACTTCCGGGGTCACCTGGGTACGGAGGAGCGCGAGACCAGCGTGCGGCAGTTGATCGGGCGCGTGGTCGCGCGGATTCACGACTGGGGCGTGGCGGGGGGCTACTTCCGCACGCCCGCCGATGGCGAGCGCTTCCGGGCGGAGCTCGCCCACCTGCTGGTCACGCAGAAGATGGCCTTCAACAGCCCCGTCTGGTTCAACCTCGGTGTGCAGAATACCAAGCAGCAGGCCAGCGCCTGCTTCATCAACTCCGTGGAAGACACCATGGAGTCCATCATGGATCTCGCAAAGACCGAGACCCTGTTGTTCAAGGGCGGCTCGGGAACCGGCTCGAACCTTTCGAAGATTCGTTCATCGAGGGAGCAGCTCTTCGGCGGCGGCACCGCCTCGGGCCCGGTTTCCTTCATGCGCGGTTACGACGCCTTCGCCGGTGTGGTGAAGAGCGGCGGCAAGACCCGGCGCGCGGCGAAGATGGTGATCCTGAATGTGGATCACCCGGACATCCGCGAGTTCATCCACTCGAAGGCGAGCGAGGAGCAGAAGGCCTGGTCGCTGATTGACGCCGGCTACGACGGCAACTTCAATGTTCCGGGCGGCGCCTACGATTCGGTGTTCTTCCAGAACGCCAACCACTCGGTGCGCGTCAGCGACGCGTTCATGCGCGCAGCCGAAGAGGAGCGCGACTGGCAGACCCACGCGGTCACCAGCGGCGAGGTCGTTGACACCTGCCCCGCGCGCGACCTGCTGCGCGAGATGGCCGAGGCGGCCCACATCTGCGGCGACCCGGGCATTCAGTACGACACCACCATCAACCACTGGAACCCGGTGAAGACATCGGGGCGCATCCATTCGAGCAACCCCTGCTCCGAATACATGTTCCTCGACGACACGGCTTGCAATCTGGCCAGCCTGAACTTGCTGCGCTTCCTCGATGAGCGGGGCGACTTCTGCGTCGAGGATTTCCGCCGCGCCGTAGCGCTCACGATTCTGGCCCAAGAGATCGTGGTCGGTTTCGCCGACTACCCGACGCCGAAGATCGAGGAGAACAGTCACCTGTATCGCCCGCTCGGCCTCGGCTACGCGAACCTGGGCGCGCTGCTGATGAGCCAGGGCCTGCCCTACGACAGCGACGCGGGCCGCAACCTCGCCGCCGGGATCACCTCGTTGATGTGCGGCGAGGCCTACCGCAGCAGCGCGCTGGTGGCGGAGGCGATGGGCCCCTTCGCGCGCTACCCCGAAAACCGCGCGCCCTTCCTCGAGGTGGTCGGCATGCACCAGCGCGCCGCCCGGGCGGTGCCGGAAGCCGGCGTGCCGACGGCGCTCTGGCAGGCGCAGCAGCGCTGCTGGGCCGAAGCGCTCGAGCTGGGCGAGCAGCACGGCTACCGCAACGCGCAGGCCACCGTGCTTGCGCCGACCGGCACCATCGCCTTCATGATGGACTGCGACACCACCGGCGTGGAGCCGGACATCGCGCTGGTGAAGTACAAGAAGCTCGTCGGCGGCGGCTTTCTGAAGATCGTGAACGGCACGCTGCCGATGGCGCTCGAAAAACTCGGTTACGACGAGGCGACCCGCAGCGCCATCGTGGCGCATGTGGACGAGCACGAAACCATCGAGGGCGCGCCCGGTCTGCGCGCTGTGGACCTGCCGGTCTTCGACTGCGCCTTCCGCCCGGCCAGCGGCGCGCGCGCAATCCACTGGATGGGGCACATCCGCATGATGGGCGCCGTGCAGCCCTTCCTCTCCGGCGCCATCAGCAAGACCGTCAACCTGCCGCAGGACGCCAGCGTGGAGCATCTGATGGAGGCCTATGTCGAGGGCTGGAAGCGGGGGCTGAAGGCGCTGGCCGTGTACCGCGACGGCAGCAAGCGCACCCAGCCGCTGAACGCCGGCCAGAGCGAGCGCGGTGATGAAGTGCAAGAGGGTGGCGCCGATGTGATCAACCTGAACGAGCGGCGCGCGAAGCGAGTGAAACTGCCCGACGAGCGGCAGAGCGTGACGCACAAGTTCTCGATCGCGGGTCACGACGGCTACCTGCACGTCGGCCTCTACCCGAACGGCGCGCCCGGCGAGATTTTCCTGCGCATGGCGAAAGAGGGCAGCACCATCTCGGGGCTGATGGACACCATCGCCACGATGACCTCCATCGCACTTCAATACGGCGTGCCGCTGAATACCCTGGTGGACAAGTTCAGCCACACGCGCTTCGAGCCCTCCGGCTTCACCAACAACAGCGAGATTCCGATGGCGAAGTCCATCCCCGACTATGTGTTCCGCTATCTCGGTAACCGCTTCCTGCGCGAGGACCCGGCCGCCGGTGAGA
>JAHRAN010000123.1 GCA_020027245.1 Myxococcota bacterium | reverse complement strand
ATGGGCATCCGTGTGCTCGTCATTGACGATGAGCCCGATCTGGTCGAGTTGCTGAACTTCACGCTCCGCCAGGCCGGTTTCGAAGTGGAGAGCGCGGCGAGCGGCGCGGCGGGGCTGCGCGCCATCGAGGCGCAGTTGCCGGACCTGCTCGTGCTCGATCTGATGCTGCCCGACTTGTCTGGCGGCGAAGTCTGCCGACGGCTTCGCGCCGCGCCGAGCACGCGCGAGTTGCCGATCCTGATGCTGACGGCCCGGAGCGAGGAGATTGATCGCGTGGTGGGTTTCGAACTCGGCGCCGACGACTACGTCGCCAAACCCTTCAGCCCGCGCGAGCTGGTGCTGCGGGTGCGCGCCATCCTGCGCCGCCGAAAGAGCGCGTCCGAAAGCGCAGGCGCGGAGGGTCTGCAGCGTCACGGCGTCCTCGAACTCGACCGCGCGCGCCACCAGTGCCGGGTGGCGGGCGAGCCGGTAGCGCTCACGGCAAAGGAGTTCCGTCTGCTCGGGGTGCTGATGACCGCCGCCGGGCGCGTGCTGACGCGCAAGCAATTGCTCGACGCCGTCTGGGGCGATGATGTGGTCGTCACCACGCGCACGGTGGACGCGCACCTCGCGCGTCTGCGCGAAAAACTAGGCAGAGCCGCCGACTTGATCGAGACGGTGCGCGGCGTCGGTTACCGCTTCGGGAAACGCGGGGGATGATGCTGCGCACGAGCGTGGCGTTGCTCGGTTGCGGGGTCGCCTTGCTTTCCGCTGTTTCGGCGAGCCGCCTCGGTTTCTGGTTTGCGCTGGCGCTCGGCGGCCTGGCCGCCCTGCTGTCCGCCGTTGCCGTGGCCCGTCTCGACAAGCAAAGCATGGCCAGGCTGCGCCGCGCGGTGCAAGCGCTCGGTGAGGGCGCGCGCGCACACACGCCACAACCTGGTCTGCAAGGGCGCGATGAAATGGCGCGGCTCGCGGCGGACATCGTCGAAATGGGTGCGCGCCTGCGCGCCCGGCAGCGCGCGTCTGCTCTGGAGCGCGAGCGTCTCGTCGCGGTGCTGAACGGCATGGCCGAGGGTGTGCTGGTGCTCGACCGGGATGCGCGCACGTTGCTCGCCAACCAGAGGCTGCGTCAACTCTTCGGCGTCTTCCGCGAAGTCGAGGGCCGCAGCGCGCTCGAACTCCTGCGCCGCGCCGATATTGATCAAGCGCTCGCGCGCGCCATGCACGAGGGCGATGCGCTGCAGATCGAAGTGCGCTGCGACGGGCCCGAGCCGCGCGTGCTCGAAATGCATGCGCGGCGCTTTCCCGCAGACGGCGAGCCGAGCGGCGTGGTCGCCGTGTTCCACGATGTGACGGAGCTTCGCAGGCTCGAAGGCGTGCGCCGCGACTTCGTCGCCAACGTCTCCCACGAGTTGCGCACCCCGCTCACCGCGATTCGCGGCTTCGCCGAGACGCTGCGCGGCGGCGACATTTCGAGCGCGGAGCAGAATCGCCAACTCGAAATCATCCAACGCCACGCGGAGCGACTCTCGGCGCTGATTGATGAGCTGCTGGAGTTCTCGCGCATCGAGGCGCGGCGCGAAGCGCTCGAGGCGAAACCCCTGAATGTGGCGACGCTGCTGCGCTCCATCCTGCGCGATCTGCGGCCGCGCTTCGAGGCCAGCGCGATGACACAGCAGATCGAGGCGCCCGAAGCGCTCTTCGTGCTCGCCGACCGGCGCGCGCTCGAGCGGGTGTTGCTGAACCTGCTCGACAACGCGCTTAAATACACGGGCGCCGGCGGCGCGGTTCGCATCGGCGTGCGCGCGCAGGGCGAGCAGGTGACGATCGAGGTTGCGGACACCGGCATCGGCATCCCCGCCGACGAGCTTTCGCGCGTGTTCGAGCGCTTCTATCGCAGCGACCGCGCGCGCGCCCTGGCCCCCGGCGGGGCAGGACTCGGGCTCGCCATCGTGAGCCATCTGCTGCGGGACATGGACGGCGAGATCAGCGTGCACTCCACCCTCGGTAAAGGCGCCACCTTCCGCCTGCACCTGCCCCGCGCCCGGCAGGCCGGTGTCGAGTTGCGGATATAGAAACTAACGAGCCAGCAGGTGGTAGCGATGCGTAACGCCACCCCCGCATATTTGTCATCGTTTCTTCACATTCCCGTCACGGGTTTGGCAAAAAACTTTTCTAGGGTGCGCCTCATGCACTGACTGAGGAGGCACCCGTGAATTTTTTGCTCCCCGCCGTTTCCCTCGCCATGCTTTTCGCCCTGCTGCTGCCCGCCCGCCCGGCGCTGGCGGCGGACCCCGTGATCGGCGATGTGCTGCGCCTGCTGAAGGAGCGCGGTCTCGTTGACGAGGCTGGCTACACCGAACTGGTCGCCAGGAGCGAGCGCTATGAAAGGAAGCAGAAGTCGCTGCTCGGGCGGATCGAATTCTCTGGCGACTTCCGGGTGCGGTATGAGAACTTCTTCTACGACGAGGACGCGCTGGGCAACGAGCGCGCCGACCGCAACCGCATGCGTTATCGCTTCCGCTTCGGCGCGAAGGCGCGCATCAACGACATCGCCACGGTGGGCTTCCGGCTGGCCACCGGCAAGGACAACATTCGCGGCACGAACCGCACATTCGGCACGGGCGCAAGCGACGACTACCCGTACTTCGACCCCGACCCCATCACCGTTGACCGCGCCTTCATCGAACTCAGAAGTCCGGGTGAGTTTCCGGGCAAGCTGGTGTTTGGAAAGATGCAAAACCCCTTCCTTTGGAAGCATGGCAAGGACTACATGCTCTGGGATAGCGACATCAGCCTCGAGGGCGTGGCCTTCGAGTGGAAGCGGGATCTGTCGGAAACCCTGCACGCGTTTGCCAACCTCGGTTACATGATCATTGACGAGGAGAGCAGTGGTTCCGACCCGCACTTCTTCGCCGCGCAGGGTGGCATCGAAACCGAGCTCGCCAATGGCCTGAAGCTCGGCGGCCGCGCGACCTGGTACAGCTTCGGCTCGGTCTCGGGCCGCGCAGGGCAGCGCTTCGCATACGACGAAGTCTTCAGCGCCGGCAATCTGGCGCTCGGCACTTCGAGCTTTGACACGATTGACTACGAGCGGAACGCTGATCGCAGCGCATTTGTGCGCTGTCCTCAAAGTGGCATGTACGAAGAACGCAATTGCGAGGTGGGCGAACTCATACCCGACAACGACGAGACGCTCACCCCCGGCGGCTTCGATGTAATCGAGCTTGCGGCCTTTGCCGAGTGTGAGAAGTGCATTCCGAACTGGCCGCTGCTGATTTATGCGCACTACGCGCAGAACCTCGACGCGGCGGACTGGGCCGGAATCGAGTATTCGCGGGATGATGCGATGGCGGATCCGACGAGGTTCATGCTGGATGGCGCGGACCGGGACAGCGCTTTCGGTCTCGGCGTCGAGATCGGCGACAAAAAAAGATTTGCCCGCTTCGGTCTCGGTTACTACCGGCTCGAGGCCGACTACTTCCCGGCGCTGTTCATGGACAGCGACATCAGCGACGGCCGCACCAACCGCGTGGGTTGGACCCTCTACGGCTCGCGTCAACTCAACCCGAATATGGATTTCGGCGTGACGCTGTTCATGAGCGACGAGATCGAGACGGGACCGGCCTTCAACGGTCAACACATCTTCAGGAATTCACTCGAAAATAGCGACCGGATCCGCATTCAGACTGATCTCAATCTCAAGTTCTAGGCGCCGCTGACACCAGACACAGCGCCATCGCCAGCAGTGAAAGGAGCACGGACATGAATCGCCGCTGTGCATCTGAATTCGTTTCGGGCCTGACGCTCGCGCTCGCGCTGGGTTTCGGTCTGGCGTCGCCCGCGCTGGCCCGGGATCAGATCCGCGTGGTTGGCTCGTCCACGGTTTTTCCCTTCGCCACCGCCGTGGCCGAGCGCTTCGGGCGCAGCACGGCGTTTCGCACACCGGTGGTCGAGAGCACGGGCACCGGCGGCGGTCTCAAGTTGTTCTGCGCGGGAGTCGGCCTGCAGCACCCTGACGTCAGCAACGCCTCGCGCCGCATCAAGAAGTCGGAAGTGGAGCAGTGCTTTGCGAACGGCGTCCGGGAGATCGTCGAAGTGCGCATTGGGTACGATGGCATCGTGATCGCCAACTCGAAGCGCGCCCGGCGTTTCGAACTTCACGAGGAGCAGATTTTCCTGGCGCTCGCCAAGCAGGTGCCGGTTGCAGGGAAGCTCGTCCCGAACCCCTACCGTCGCTGGCGCGACATCGTCCCCACGCTGCCGGACTTCGAGATCGAGGTGTTTGGTCCGCCGCCGACCTCCGGCACCCGCGATGCTTTTGTGGAGCTCGCCATGGAGGGCGGCGCAAAAAAGATTCCGCTGCTCGAGGCGCTGCGCGCGCGCGACAAGCGGGCCTTCAAGGCTCTTGCCCACGCCATCCGCGAAGACGGCGCCTACATCGAAGCTGGCGAGAACGACAACCTGATCGTGCAAAAGCTCGAGGCCAACCCCGCAGCGCTCGGCGTTTTCGGCTTCTCCTTCCTCGACCAGAACGGCGACCGCCTTCAGGGCAGCCTCGTCGGCGGACGCACCCCCAGCTTCGAGAACATCACGAGCGGCGAATATGGCATCTCGCGCAGCCTCTACTTCTACATCAAGAAGGCGCACGTGGGCGTGGTGCCGGGCATCGTCGAGTACCTGCGCGAGTTCACCAGCGCGCGCGCCATGGGTGAAGTCGGTTATCTCGCCGACAAAGGCTTGATTCCACTACCCGCGCCCGAGCTCCGGGCGCAGCGCGATGCAGCGCTCGCGCTCACACCCTTGTCCCTTCCCTGAGTCCGCCCGACCAAGCCTGCCGCTGCGGATTTCGCGCGACGGGGAGTTTCGATGATCGTCCTCACCGCACTGTTGCTGCTTCTGGTCGTGACGCTCGCCTTCGAGACGGGGCGCCGTCGCGCCGTGACGCTGGCGGTGGACACGCCACGCAGCCTGCATTCGAGGCCTGTTTATCACGGCGCCTTCGTCGCGCTTTGTGGCGGGCTGCCCGCGCTCTTTGTGCTGCTGGTCTGGCTTATTGCGCACGCCGCTGTGGTCGAGCAACTGGTGCTGGCGCAACTTCCCGAAGCGCTGCGCGGTCAGCAGCCCGAGCGCGTGGCGTTGTTTCTGGCCGAGGCGCGCGGCATCGCGAGCGGCCACTTCGAAAATCAGCGCGCTGCGCCCGAGCTCGTCGCTGCGGCTGCGGACTTTCTGCGCTTTTCAACTTTCTCGCTGCGCCTGCTGCCGGTGGTCGTGCTGCTCGTCGCGCTCGCTGGCTTTATGGCTTCGCTTCCGCGCTGCACGCCCGCGCTGCGTGCGCAGCGCCGCGTCGAGAAAATCCTGCGCGCCCTGCTCGCCGCCTGCTCGGGCGTTGCGGTGCTGGTGACGATCGGCATCGTGCTGTCGCTCGTCTTCGAGGCCTTTCAGTTTTTCCTGCGCGTGCCAATAAGCGAGTTCCTGCTTGGCACGCACTGGAGCCCGCAGACCGCAATCCGCGCCGACCAGGTTGGTTCGTCCGGAGCCTTCGGCGCCGTGCCCGTGTTCGCCGGCACGCTGCTGATCACGGCCATCGCCGTGCTGGTCGCTGCGCCCGTCGGTCTCTACTCGGCCATCTACCTCTCCGAGTACGCGCGCGCGCGCCTGCGCGCCGTCGTGAAACCGGCGCTCGAAGTGCTGGCTGGCGTCCCGACCGTCGTGTATGGCTTCTTCGCCGCGCTCACGGTGGGGCCGACGCTGCGCACGCTTGGCGAACAACTGAACCTGAGCGTCGCGTCGGAAAGCGCCCTCGCCGCCGGCCTGGTTATGGGCGTGATGATCATCCCCTTCGTGTCCTCGCTGTCGGATGATGTAATTCGCGCGGTGCCGCAGTCGCTTCGTGAAGGCTCGCTCGGTCTCGGCGCAACACCCTCGGAGACGATTCGCCGGGTGGTGCTGCCGGCTGCGCTGCCGGGCATCGTCGGCGCGTTGCTGCTAGCCGTCTCGCGCGCCATCGGCGAGACCATGATCGTGGTGATGGCCGCGGGTCTCGCCGCCAACCTGACCGCCAATCCGCTGGAAGCGGTCACCACCGTGACCGTGCAAATTGTGACGCTCCTGACCGGCGATCAGGAGTTCGACAGCGCCAAAACCCTGGCCGCTTTTGCGCTGGGGCTGCTGCTGTTTCTGGTCACGCTGTTGCTCAATGTGATCGCACTTTCTGTGGTGCGCCGCTATCGGGAGCAGTATGACTGAGCCGCGCGCTGCCGATGCCCGCCCCAATACTTTGCGACGCACCCGCGCCGGGAAGCAGAGCCTCGCTCGTCGCTACGCCGCCGAGCGGCGCTTCCGTAGTTATGGTCTGCTGGCCATCGGCTTTGCGCTGCTGTCGCTCGCGTTGCTGCTCGGCAGCATCATCCACCGCGGGCTTCCGGCCTTTATTCATCACGAAGTGCGTCTCGAGCTGCATTTCGACCCGGTGCTGCTCGGTATCGAGCGCGCCACCGCGCCGGAGGCGTTTGCTTTTGCCGACTGCGAGGCGCTGCTGCGCGCGTCGCTGCAGAGTTTCTTCCCGGAGGCCCGGGAACGCCGCGCACGCCGCGAGTTGTTTGCGCTGCTGAGCGCTGGCGCGGGCTTTGAATTGTGCGCGACCCTGGCCGCGCAACCCGCGTTGCTCGGCAGCCGTGGCGCACGCAGCTTGCCCCTGTCTTCGGACGCCGACCGCTACTTCAAGGGCGAAGTCAACGCCGCGCTGCCCGAGAGCGAGCGCCGGTTGAGCGACCGGCAACTCGCCTGGCTCGACGCGCTGGCTGCAGCGGGACGCATCGAACGCCGCTTCGCCATGCGCTTCTTCACGGGCGGCGACAGCCGCGAGCCCGAGTTGGCTGGCGTCCTCGGCGCTCTGGTCGGAAGCTTCTGGACGCTGCTCGTTACTTTGCTGCTCTCCTTCCCGGTGGGTGTCGCCGCGGCGGTGTACCTCGAGGAGTTTGCGCCGAAGGGCCGCCTGATTGATCTGGTCGAGGTGAACATCAACAACCTCGCCGCGGTGCCCTCCATTGTATTCGGCCTGCTCGGGCTCGCCGTGTTTCTGAACTTTTTTGGCCTGCCGCGCTCGGTTCCGCTGGTCGGCGGCATGGTGCTGGCGTTGATGACGCTGCCGACCGTCATCATCGCGTCGCGCTCGGCCCTGCTGGCGGTGCCGCCCTCGATCCGCGAAGCCGCACTCGGCGTCGGCGCGTCTCCGCTTCAGGTGGTGATGCACCACGTTCTGCCGCTGGCGCTGCCCGGCATCCTGACCGGCGCCATCATCGGCATGGCCCGCGCGCTCGGCGAGACGGCGCCGCTGTTGATGATCGGCATGGTGGCCTTCATCGTGGACATTCCCGGCGGCCCGCTCGAGCCGGCTTCCGCGCTGCCGGTTCAGGTGTTTCTGTGGGCCGACAGTCCCGAGCGCGCCTTCGAGGCCAGAACCTCGGCGGCCATTCTGCTGCTGCTAACTTTTCTCGTGGCGATGAACCTGACGGCGGTGCTGCTTCGCAGCCGCTTCGAACGTCGCTACTGACGAGGGGCGCTTCGTGAATTCCGCTGCGACGAAGATCAGCACCCGGGGCTTGAATGTCTTTTATGGCGACAAGCAGGCGCTGTTCGATGTGAACCTCGACCTGCGGCGCAATCAGGTGACAGCGCTGATCGGCCCGTCGGGCTGTGGCAAGTCCACCTTCATTCGCTGCATCAACCGCATGAACGATGTCATCGAGGGCTGCCGCGTTCGGGGCAAGGTCATCCTCGACGAAGAGGACATTTACTGCGATGATATTGATGTGGTGCAACTGCGCGCGCGCGTCGGCATGGTGTTTCAGAAACCGAACCCCTTTCCGAAGTCGGTTTATGACAACGTCGCGTACGGCGCGCGCATTCACGGGCTTGCCGACACGCCCGGCGAACTCGACGAGATTGTCATGACGAGCCTCGAGCGCGCCGGCCTGCTCGACGAGGTGCGGGATCGGCTGTCGGACCCGGGCACCGGCCTCTCCGGCGGGCAGCAGCAGCGCCTTTGCATCGCGCGCGCCATCGCCGTGAGTCCCGAGGTAATCTTGATGGACGAACCCTGTTCCTCCCTCGATCCGATTGCGAGCGCGCGCATCGAGGAGTTGATCGGCGAGCTCAGCGAGAACTACACGATCGTGATCGTCACCCACTCGATGCAACAGGCGGCGCGCGTCAGCCAGCGCGCGGCTTTCTTTCACCTCGGCGCCGTGGTCGAGGAGGGAGAAACCTCCCGCATCTTCACCGACCCGAGTGATGAACGCACCCGCGATTACATCACCGGTCGTTTCGGATAGTCGCCATGACCCGTCCCATTGATGCGCATCTCGACGAAGTGCGGCAGCAGTTGCTGCGCATGGCCAGCCTTTCGGAAGCCATTCTCGGCAAGGCGCTCGAAGCGTTGTGGAGCCGCTCCGCCGAGCGCGCCGCCGAGGTGAAGCGCGACGACCTGCTGATTGATGAACTCGATGTGCAAATCGAGCGGCAGGTGCTGCAGCTGCTGGCGACACAGGCGCCGGTGGCCGACGACCTGCGCGAGGCCTTCGCCGCGAAGATGATCTCCGTTGATCTGGAGCGCGTCGGCGATCTGGCGCGCAACATTGCGAAGAGCGCGCAGCGCCTCGCCACGGCCCCCGAAGCGCCGCTGGCCGGCGGCCTGCGCACGCTGGCCGACGAGACCCAGCGCATCCTGCGTCGCGCGCTCGACGCCTTCAGCGAACGCGACGCCGCGCTCGCCGCCGAGGTGCTGCGGGATGATGATCAGATTGACGACGAGGAGAGTCATGTCATCCGCGCGGCGCTCGAAGAAATTCGCTCGGGCCCGGAGTACGGCTCACAGGAGGTGGACTTCATTCTGGTCGCAAAAAACCTCGAGCGCGTCGCCGACCACGCCACCAACATCGCCGAAGCCGTCATCCTGGCCAGCGAAGCCAAGATCGTCAAACACGCCGACAAGCTGGGGGAGTGAG
>JAHRAN010000102.1 GCA_020027245.1 Myxococcota bacterium | reverse complement strand
GCATCCTCGAAGTCGAGTTGATGCCAAGCGCGCGCACCTCGGCCTACGCCTGGCTCTCGGTGCCGCTCTTCCCGGTGCTGGCGCTGGTGGGCGGCCTGTTTCTGGTGATCGGCGCATTCGTCTGGCGGCTGCGTCCGGACCGCACCGAGTCCTGGGCCTTCCTGCTGTTCTCGAGCATGATGGCCACCACGCTCTTCAACGCGGTCAACACCTACGACACGCCCCTCGGCCACGAGCGCGCGGTGCTGAACCTGCCGCTGATCGGCGCCACGATGTTCCACCTCTTCACCACCTTCCCGACCGAGCCCGCCTGGGTGACGCGGCGACCGGGGGTGCGCGCGCTGCCCTGGCTGGCGGCGGGGGTGGTCGCGCTGTTCGTGCTGGTCGAGCGGCTTTCGGGTTCGATCTACAGCGGCCTGCCGCTGCTGGCGTACGCGGTGAACGCCAGCTCCGCGCTGGCGGCGATTGCGGTGCTGCTGCACGCGCGGCTGCAGATGCGCGGCGCCGATGAGGACACATCGAGCGCCGACCTGGTGCTGACCGGCGTGCTGCTCAGTTTTCTGCCGGTGGCGGTGCTGATCACGGCGCACCAGTTGTTGCCGGTCGCCTGGCCGCTCGAAACCGCGCTGATCTGGTTCGTCGCCTTCCCGCTGACGGTCGGCTACGGCATCGTGCGCGGCCAGCTCTTCGACATCCGCTTTGCCGCGCGCTCATCGGCGGCGCACGGCGTTGCGACGCTGGCCATCACGGGGCTGTTCGCATCGCTCATCACTTTCGCCGACACCGTGTTCCGCCAGTTCAATGTGAACGCCTCCTCGCCGATCTTCTCCATCAGCTTTCTGTTTCTCGCCATCCTGGCCTTCAACCCGCTGCGCAGCCGGCTGCAGACCCTGGTGGACCGCATCTTCGACCGCGACCACGCGGGCTATCGCGACGCGCTGCGCGAAATTTCCGAAGCCATGGTCTCGATGCTGTCGCTCAGGGAAATCGGCGAGCGCCTGCTGATTGCGATGACCGACACCATGGGCGTGGAGCGCGCGATGGTGCTGCTGCTCGACGACGACGGTCGGCGGCTGCGTCCGACGGCCCTGCGCGGCGACTGGGAGGACGACGCGCAGAGCTTCGAGCTTCCCGCCGATCACCCCATCGGGCGGCAGTTGTGGATGCGCCGTCAGGAACTTTCGCGCGCCGACTTCGACGATGTCACCGACCCGGAGACCCGCGAGGGCTGCTGGGATGTGTTCGACACCCTTGAGGTGCGGCTCTTGGTGCCGATTCTCTTCGGCGTCGAACTGCTGGGCGTCATCGCCGTCGGCGCCAAACTTTCGGGCGAACGGCTCTCCCCCGACGACCGGCAGTTGCTGCGCACCCTCGCCAACCAGAGCGCCATCGCCATCGAGAACGCACAGGCCTTCGACGAGATTGCAAAGTTGAACGAGACCCTCGAAGCGCGGGTGGAAAAACGCACGCGCGAACTTCAGGACACGCAGGCGCAGTTGATGCAGAGCGAGAAGATGCGCTCGCTCGGCCAACTGGTGGCGGGCGTCGCGCACGAGTTGAACAACCCCATCGGTTTCGTGCACGCCAACCTGCAGTTGCTCGACGGCTACATCAAACAACTGATGGAAGCGCAGCAGAGCGGGGGCGATGTGGAAAAGCCGCGCGCGGCGATCCGCAAACTGCTGTCGCGCAGCCGTGAGGGCACCGAGCGCGTGAAGCGCATCGTGCTCGACCTGCGCACCTTCTCGCGCATGGATCAGGCCGAACTCTCCGACGCCGACCTCAACGAGGAAATCTCGCGCACCCTCGGGTTGATGGAGCCGCGCTTCAAGGGCGGCGAGGTTAAAGTCGAGACGGCGTTCGGCGCGTTGCCGCTGGTGCGCTGCTACCCGGCGCAGTTGAACCAGGTGTTCATGAACCTGCTGATGAACGCCTGCGATGCGATGGAGGGACGCGGCGCCATCCAGGTGCGCACCCGACCGACAGCGAGCGGTGTGCGCATCGAGTTTCAGGACGAGGGGCCGGGCATCCCCGAGACGACGCGCGAGCGCATCTTCGAGCCTTTCTTCACCACCAAGCCGGTCGGTCAGGGCACGGGGCTCGGGCTCTCGATCTCGCACCAGATCGTCGCGCAGCACGGCGGCGAGCTCTCGGTCCGCACAGCAAAGGCGGGCGGCTCCTGCTTCCGCATTGATCTGCCGCTCGCCGCGGAGCCCCCGGAGGGCTTTCTCGCCGAGACAGAGCGGGCGGCAGGGGGCTAGGTCGGCCCGACCTGAGGCGTCCAGAAGCGCTCTCGTGGCGTTTCGCGGCACTCTGGCGCCGGGACGGGCAGCCGGCGGCGGCGCCGCAACATCCGCCCGGCAGCGCTGGCGCGCCACCCTGCCCGCTCCCCTTAAAGGCGCCGAGAGCGGATTTCCAGCGGCTTTTGTTTTGACACCACCGGGGCAAGCCGTAAAGTGGAGCCACGAACCACACGGCTTATCGTGGGGGGAATAAAGCACCGGGAGCGCGCCCGTAGCAAGCGGATCGTCGTCAACCCGGACTTGGGAGGCAGAGAATGACCATGGGAAGCGGCAAGACAGGCGGCGATTTGATCATCTCGAAGGCGCGCACGAAGGCTGCCGCCGGGGACTGCAACGTCAGCGGCGAGTTCTACGTCGCCCTTGACCGCGTCGTCCGCGACCTGATCAAGAAGGCAGGGCAGCGGGCCGTCGGCAACAACCGCAAAACGCTGAAGGCCGTGGATCTGTAGATCGCGGTCCCGCTTGTCTCAGAAGACTGCACAGAACGCCCGTGGGCCAACGGGTCCACGGGCTTTCTGTGCGTTTCGACCAGCCCCGCCCTCAAGAGCGCCTCCGGCGCTCCAAGTTGTGGCCGACCTGAAACAGCCGCTCGAGCGACACCTGCCGCAGCACCGCCTCGAGCCGCAGCCCGCGCTCCCGCGCCAGGTGTTCGAGCCCACGGCTCGCCGTCTGCGCCGCCTTTTCGAGCGCATCGCGCAGCGTCTGGTACTCGCCGAGCGGCAGCGCGTCGGCCAGCGCGACGCGGTTGGCGAGACTCAGCAACGCACCCTGCAAGGGCGCGCGCTCGTCCGGGTCGAGCCGGGCGATGGCGCGAAACAGCGCATAGCGTTGAACCTCGCTTTCGAGTTGCGCGGGCAGCCAGGCGGTGCGCGGTCTTTCGAGCGACGACGCGGCTTCAGCAGCGGGCGCGGTGTCGGGCAGGCGCGCCAGTTGCTCGTCGCGCAGGTAGCTGTAGACGCGCTTCGCATCCTCGATGTCGGGAAAGCCAAAGTCCTGAAGCCGCCCGCGCCGCCAGCGCAGCGCAAACGCCTCGGTCTCGGTGTCGAGATCCCCGATGCCGGCCTGCAGCAGGCGGAAGTAAAACCAGTAGTCGCTCTGAAACAGCACCCGCAGCAGCTTCAGCCAGTCGGCGAGGTCGTCATTCGGCGCGCGCGCCACCAGATGGAAGACGCCATCGAGGGTGCGGGCGCCAGCGGGCGCTTCCCAGTCGTCGGCGTTCGAGCGAAGCTCGACCCACACGCGCGCGCGCAGGCCCAGCACCAGCACCTCGAAGTCGAGGGCGCGGCTGGCGCGCAGCAGCGTCTCTTC
>JAHRAN010000079.1 GCA_020027245.1 Myxococcota bacterium | reverse complement strand
AACTACTGGCGGGGCGACTGCTACTTCCGGAGCGGGGACTTCGAAAAAGCGGTGCTGAGTTTCGACAACGTTTTGCAGACGCACCCCGGCAACGCCCACGCCGCCGATGCGATGTATCGCATCGGCGAGGCGATGCTCGAACTCGGGCCGAGCCGTCGGAGTGCGGCGGCGCGCGCCTTCTCCCGGGTGATCGAGGAGTATCCCGAATCGAACCGGGCCGAGCAGGCATCTCATCAACTCGAACTCCTCGGCGTCGAGTAAGCAAGCGGGAGGGGAGGGGATTAAACTTTGAGAAAGCGCGACCGCGAAAAACTCCACGCCATGCTCATCCAGCAGCGCGATGAACTGATGAAGAGCGCCGCCACTGCGACCTCCAGTGACATCCAACTCGACCCGGACGACTTCCCGGACGAGATTGACACGGCTTCCTCCGAGGCGAACCGCGCATTCCAGGGGCACCTTCGCGACCGCGCGCGCGGGCTTCTGGCGAAGGTCGAGAACGCACTCGAGAAAATCGAAGACGGCGTGTATGGCGAGTGCGAAGATTGCGGCGGCGCCATTGACCCGAAGCGCCTGTTCGCGCGCCCGGTCGCTGAACTCTGCGTTCACTGCAAGAACGAGCAGGAGCGGCTCGAGCGCAACCAGGGCTAGAGATGGCAGGCGGTGACGACGAGAAGCGCCGGTCGTGTCTACCCAAAGGCCACGCCATGAACTCCGGCAGCCGCTCGGGGCGGTCAACAGGCTGGACGGGGCGCGCAGCGCCCCGGCACTTGGTGCTCGGCATCGAGAGTTCCTGCGACGAACTGGCCGCCGCGGTTGTCGAGGGCGGTCTGCGGGTGCGCGCGAGTCAGGTGCACGGGCAATGCGAAGTGCACCGGCCCTACGGCGGCGTGGTGCCCGAGCTCGCCTCGCGCGACCACGTGCGCAGCGTCACGCAGACGGTGACGGCAGCCCTCGACGAGGCCGGCATCCGCGCGAGCGAACTTAGTGCGGTGGCCGCCACTGCCGGCCCCGGTCTGCTCGGCTCGCTGCTGGTCGGCCTCTCCTTCGGCAAGGCGCTGGCTTGGCGGCGGGGCATCCCCTTCGTCGCCGTGCATCATCTGGCGGGGCACCTGGCCGCGGCGGAACTCGCGGCGCCACGGCTCGCGCGTCCCTACCTGGGGTTGGTCGTCTCCGGCGGTCATACTGCGCTCTATGAAGTGGGCGATGGCGCGCCGCCGCGGCTGCTCGGCCAGACGCGGGACGACGCGGTGGGCGAGGCCTTCGACAAAGTGGCGCGCCTGCTCGGCCTGCCATATCCGGGCGGCCCCGCGATTTCAGAGGCGGCGCGCAGCGGCGACCCGCGCGCCTTCGACTTCCCGCGCCCGATGCAGGGTCAACCGGGTCTCGACTTCTCCTACAGCGGGCTCAAGACGGCGCTGGCGCTGACCTGCCGCGCGCACGCGCCGCTCTCCGAAACCCTGCGCGCCGACCTCGCGGCCTCCTTCGAAGCCGCCGCCACCGATGTGCTGGTGACGCGCGCGCGCCGCGCGGCCCGGCAGCAGGGGCTCGGGCAACTCGCCGTGGTGGGGGGCGTGGCGGCCAACCGGCGCTTGCGCGAGCAGATGGCGCAGATGGCGCGCGCGGAGCAGATCGAACTCTTCTTCCCGCCGCCGGAACTCTGTACCGATAACGCCGTGATGATCGCCGCCGCTGGCGCCAAGCTGTTGATGGCGGGTGAGGCGCACCCGCTCGACACCACGGCGTTTTCGCGCGCGCCGCTTGGCGAACTTCCCTGGGCGTCGTCGTCGGTTGAGCACGCGGAAGCGATTAAAATGGGGTAAGAAAATTGGAAAGGTTAAAATGAGGTGAAGGGTTAAAATGAGCGTGAATCAGACCCGGGCGCTGCTCGAAGCGCATGGTCTCGCGCCGAACCGCGCGCTCGGGCAGAACTTCTTGCACGATGAAGACCTCGCCGCAAAGCTGGTGCGGCGCGCGGGTGTCGGCCCGGACGACGCCGTGCTGGAGATCGGCGCCGGCCTCGGCATCCTGACCCGCGCGCTTGCTTTGAGGTCGCGCCGGGTGCGCAGCATCGAAATAGACGCGGGCTTGGTGCGCGCACTGCTTGAAGGCGAGCGCGCACTGCCCGGCAACGTGGAGTTGCTGCACGCGGACGCGCTCGAGCTCGATCTCCAGCAGGTGTGCGCGGAACTCGGAACGCCGCTTCGGGTGGTGGCGAACCTGCCCTATGCGACGGCGGCGCCGCTCTTGCGTCGCGTGCTCGACATCGCCACGCAGCTCGAAGGCTTCGCGCTGATGCTGCAACGCGAGGTTGCGGAGCGCATCGGCTCAAAGCACGGCTGCCGCAGTTACACTTCGCTCTCGGTTCTCTGCCAGTGGGTGGCGACGGTGGACGAGTTGTTTCATCTGCACGCGCGCTGCTTTCATCCCGTGCCCCGCGTGGTTTCGAGTTTCGTCATGCTGCGACCGCGCGCGCCCCGGCTGCTCGAAGCGCGGGAGTTGCCCGGCTTGGAGCGCATCGTGCGCGCGGGTTTCACGCACCGGCGCAAGACGCTCCCCAACGCACTCGCCCGCGCCGCCGGTTACAAAAACGCGCTGACGGCGGAAGTGCTGACGCAACTCGGCCACGACCCGCGCGTGCGCGCCGAACACCTGCCCCCCGAAGCCTGGCTCACGCTCGCCCGCACGCTGCGGGACGCGAACGCGTCCCGGCCCGCCTGAAGAACCCTCACCCCGCCCGGTTCCCATAAATAGCGACGCCGCCACCCTCACCCCTAGCCCCTCTCCCTCAAAGGGAGAGGGGAACCGGAGAAGAGAGGAACCGAATCTTAGTGAGGCGACGCCCATCTCTTCTTAACCCTCTCCCTGTAAGGGAGAGGGGGGCGACGGGCCTTGTAGCCCGTCGCCGGGTGAGGGTGGCGGCCGCGCCGCTTCTACCACCCCCCACTGCCGCAGCCGGAGTGCTGTCGCACTCCCCCATCCTTTTGACCGCGCCGAGCCGCTGCCGGACTGGCTCCCCGCATAGGCGGGAATGACGAAGGTGCGGGTGTAGGCACTGACGAAGTGAGCAGGCAGCACCGATGAGAAGCGCCGGGCGCGTCAGCGACCGGCGCCCCAGACGAGCGCGAAGCGCCTGCCATGTTGTAACTGGCCGCGCCAAAGGCGCGGCCCAAGGCGGGCGCGTCTACTCACAATCCCCGCCATGAGCCCTCCGGCAGCCGCTCGGGGCGGTCAAAAGGTGGGACGGGGTGCGGAGCACCCCGGTCAGGCCGGGGGACGGCGGGCGTAGCCTGCCGGAAATCAGCCGTTGACAGAATTTCGCAGCCGGGGATAGGATTGTGGGGGAGTGGAGAGGGACCGCAGGTCGCGGCCTTCATCGCCGCTCCATCACCCATCGGGCCGTTGCCCGACGCCAGAGGACGAAGCCGTTGCCCGGTATTGCGCTCGCATCCCCGACCGGGAGCGAGACGGTGGGCGCAAGGTGGAGTCGCGGGAGCCAGCGCCGAGGCGTTGGCGTCCCGGCTGCCGCGCCGCCGAACCCCGGTCGGCGCGTTTTTAACCACCACCACCACCACGGCCGTCGGCGGAGCGTTGGCGTCGCGCATTGCGCGAGGGGAGGAGGCTCGCCATGTCCAGCGTGACCGTCGCCTCGAAACGCGAACACCGTGTCACCACGCGCTCGCTGCTGCGCCGCAAGGGCGCAAGTGAGCCCTTTTCGATGCTCACGGCTTACGACTACACATTTGCCCGCATCTTCGACCGCGCCGGCATCGAGGTGCTGCTGGTGGGCGACTCGGTCGCCAACACCGTGCAGGGTCTCGACAGCACGCTGCCGGTGACCCTCGACGAGATGATCTACCACTGCCGTCTGGTTTCGCGCGGCGTCCGGCGCGCGCTGCTGGTGGGCGACATGCCCTTCGGCGCATACCAGGTCTCACCTGCGCACGCCGTTGCGAGCGCCATCCGCATGGTCAAGGAGGGCGGCGTCGCCGCGGTGAAACTCGAGGGCGGCACGGCGCAGCAAGCGACCATCGAGCGCATTGTGCGCGCCGAGATTCCAGTGATGGGGCACGTGGGGCTGACGCCGCAGGCGCTGCACCGCATGGGCGGCTACCGCGTTCAGGGACGCACGGCGCGGGGGCGCGAGCGCGTGATCAAAGATGCGCTTGCGGTCGAAGCTGCCGGCGCCTTCGCCCTGGTGATCGAGGGCGTGCCGGCCCGGCTGGCGCAGGAGATCACCGCCCGGGTTGGCATCCCGACCATCGGCATCGGCGCCGGCGTTCACTGCGACGGGCAGGTGCTGGTGATGCACGACTTGCTCGGACTCTCGGAGACGGCGCCGTCCTTCGTGCGCCAATACGCAAATCTGGGGCTGCAGACCAGCCGCGCCGCGCGCGCCTTTGCGGCGGATGTCGCGGCGCGCAAGTTCCCCGGCGACGAGCACGGATACGCCTAGCCGATGGAGTTGCTCCACACCACGCGCGCGTTGCAGGCGCGCGCCGATGCGCTGCGCGCGCAGGGGTTAAAAAAGTGCCTGGCGCTCGTGCCGACCATGGGCGCGCTGCATCGAGGCCACCTGGCACTGGTGGACGCCGCTCGCCTGCGCGCCGACTTCGTCATCGTGTCCATTTTTGTGAACCCCACGCAGTTCGAGACCGGGCCGGCGCACGCAAGCTATCCGCGCACGCTCGACGCCGACCTCGCGCGCTGCCGGGCGCACGGGGTGGATGCGGTGTTTCTGCCCACCGACGATGAACTCTATCCGCCGGGCGCAGAGAGCTGGGTCGAGTTGCCGGCGCTTTCGAAGTTGCTCGAAGGAGCAAAGCGCCCCGGCCATTTTCGTGGCGTCGCGACGGTGGTGACCAAGTTGCTGATTGCGGCGAAGCCGCACTTTGCCTGCTTCGGGGAGAAGGACTTTCAGCAGTTGCTGTTGATCCGGCGGCTGGTGCGGGACCTTTGTTTCGATGTGGAGATCGTCGGCGTACCGACGCTGCGCGAGGCCGACGGGTTGGCGCTTTCGAGCCGCAATCGCCTGCTCAGCCCGGATGCGCGCGCACAGGCGCCTGTACTTTCGCGCGCCCTCGACGCCGCCGAAGCTTCGTGGCGCGCAGGCGAGCGCGCCAGCCCGGCGCTGCTGCAGCAGGCGCGCCTCGAACTCGAAAAGGCGCCGCTGTTGCGCAGCGACTACCTGGCGTTGTGCGACCCCGAAACTCTGGCGCCGCTGCCCGCTCTATGCAGCGGCTCTGCATTGCTCGCCCTGGCTGCGCACTTTCCAGCGGCGACGGGCGGCGGCGAGGTTCGCCTGATTGACAACCGCGTCCTGCGCGCACCCGGAGGGGACTGATGTTTCGCACTTTGCTCAAATCGAAAATCCACCGCGCCACGGTTACCGAGGCGAACCTTGAGTACGAGGGCAGCGTGAGCATAGACGGCGACTTGATGCGCGCCGCCGACCTGCTGCCCTACGAGCAGGTGGAGATCTGGAACTGCAGCAACGGCAACCGCTTGCACACGTATGCGATTCCCGCCGAAGCGGGCAGCGGCGAGATATGTATTAACGGCGCGGCGGCGCATCTGGTCAAACCTGACGACCGGGTGATCATCGCGAGCTTCGTGCAGGTGGACGAGGGCGAGGCGCGAGACTTCCCGGTGCGCCGCGTATTTGTGGACGAGAAAAACCGCATCGTGGATTAAAGTCAGGTAATATAAGATTGGCATTGAAAGTATAAATCGGTGAGGGGGCGCGGATGGCGAAAGCGGGAAAGGGCAGGGCGAAGCCGGCCGACGGAGCCGCCGCGCCCGCGCGCATCGCCAGCAACCGGCGCGCGCGGCGCGACTACGAGGTGCTCGAAACCTGCGAAGCGGGGATTGCGCTGCTCGGCTCCGAAGTGAAGTCGCTGCGCGCTGGCCAGGTTGCGCTGGGCGACGCCTTTGCCGCGTTGCGCCGGGGCGAGCTCTGGCTTCTGAACCTGCACATCGGCGCCTACGAGCAGGCCGGTCGCAGCGCGCCCGAGCCCCTGCGCGAGCGCAAGCTGCTGCTGCACCGCCGCGAAATCGCGCGCCTTTCGCGTCGCGTGGCGGAGAAGGGCTTTACGCTCGTTCCCCTTTCGCTCTACTGGAAGCAGGGACGCGCCAAAGTGGAACTCGGCCTGTGCCGTGGGCGGCGTCGTTATGACAAGCGGCAGGTGATTCGCAAACGCGAAGACCAGCGCAACCTCGCCCGCGCGCTGCGCCGTGGGCGGCGCGGGTGACACGCCGCCGCCCTCACTCCTATCCCCTCTCCCAGAGGGAGAGGGGAACCGAACCTTGGTAGAGCGGCGGGTTGTGTCTCTCATAACCGGCGGCGGGCTTTATGGCCCGCCGCCCCCTGTAAGGGAGAGGGATGCGACGGGCCTTGTAGCCCGTCGCCGGGTGAGGGTGGCGGTCGCGGGCTGTCTTCCAGCAGCGGCTCGGCGCGGTCAAAAAGTTGGGCGAGGGGCCTTGCCGCGCGCGCGTGCGGTGCGTATTCTCCCCGTTGTGGGGGCGACCGGCTTCGACGGGTGATCGAAAACGGTTGCTGCGTGTCGAGGGGGCGACGACCTCGTAAAACCCGCCGCAAGTTGGTGCTCACAAGTGCCGACGACAACTACGCACTCGCTGCCTAGCTGAAACTGGGTCAGCGACGCCGGTCCCCGACGCCTTCTAGGGGGTTGCCGGCGCCATCAGAAGGCTGGCCATCGGACGCCGGCAGGCCGCACCGACGGGCGAGAACATGTCTGCCAAGGGGAGTGCGACTCCGGCCCCGGTGACGCGCCTCCCCGAGATTGAGCCGGGGCTACACACGTAGACGCCACCGCGGGACATCACGCGGACGCGGGTTCGATTCCCGCCGCCTCCACCAAGTTTTGGCATACTCGGCGCGGGCCGAGCAGAGGATCGTCGCGCATGCCCATCCCGGAGTCTCAACTGGAAACATGGTCGCACCTGGGGGCCACCACGACTGCGAAGAGAACCCATGAGGCGGTGGAGCGCGCCCTCCGGCGGCATCTCCCAGTTATGACATACGATGTTTACTCCCCAAACCCCTTGTTACTCAGACAAGTTTCTTTTCTCGGCGGCGGCGCTTACTCGCGGTCAAGTGAAACCGTACAATATGAGGTTTATCTGCAGGGATCCTATCGAAATTTCACGAACATCTATGCAGATAGCGACGTGGACGTGGTAGTGCAGTTGAAATCTGATACGTCGTCGAGTACGTCTGCGCTTAGCGATCCGAACAAGCGGAGTTGTTTTAACAGATGGGATGCCTTTCGTTGCAGTGTGCACTCTGCCTTAGTCGCCGAGTTCGGCTCGGGCGCTGTGTCCTATGGAGACAAGAGTATAAAAATCGCTCGTGATGGAGGACGGCTCCCTTGTGATGTTGTCCCGTGCATGGGACACAGTCACCACTCGGCCAGCATATTTGATTTTCGTCCCACCGTAACCGGGATCGCCTTCTGGTCTCAGCGTGACCAACGCCAGATCATCAATTTTCCGAAGCAACACTATGCTAACGGTGCTGAAAAGAACGAACGCACATCAAAGCGGTTCAAACCTGTCGTCCGGATGCTCAAGAACGCTCGTAAAGCTGCTGTGCAAAAGGGTTATCTAACTGATGGTGTGGCTCCATCGTATTTTGAGGAGTGCTTCGTTTACAGCGCTCCTGATAGTCTGTTCAGGTCGTCCTTGGGCGACTCATTCTACAAAATTGTCAGTCACTGGCGGGAGACCCTGCAAACGCGCAACCGTTTGGCGACGATGTGCCTGCGTTGTCAGAACGAGGTAATGGATTTGTTCGGGTACACGCCTGAGCAGTGGTCCCAAGAATCCGCCAAGCAGCTTACCATGGGTCTTATAAACCTGTGGGATAATTGGTCGTAACATGCACTCCTATTCAACTTCAACAACGGAGCGTCGGGCAGTCCATGCGCTCATTTTCATTCCGAGCCTCCTCCTTGCTGGCTCCGCTGACATGATTTTGAGTCACTACCAGTGCAGGATCCCATGGTGGGCGAGCCTGCCGGTATCCGCTGCGGCCTTCTACGCTGGTCTGTTCTGTCTGTTCGATCGGTTCCTATGGAAGCGGAAACCAGTGCGGTGGCTGCTGCAGACCCCGGTGCTGCATGGCAAGTGGAAGGGGATTATCCGCCCGGCCTTGGGGGAGAATGTCGAGACCCGGCCAGCAACTCTGACCATTGACCAGCACTGGTCAACCATCAGCGTAATCTTGGAAACGGAGAAATCGGAGTCGCGGAGCACGATGGCAGCTGTAATGCACGAACGGACCTCACGACCGTCCATCTGGTATGTGTATGAAAACGCGCCACACGAAGGATCGGACAAGGCGATGCATAAGCACTCCGGCACGTCTTGGTTCACACTGGAAATCAAGAACGGAGAATCCGTCTTAGTCGGTGGTTACTACACCGGTCGGGATCGTCGTTCAACAGGGGAGTTAGAATTTCGGCGATTACCCAACGATGGGTAGCTCTACGATCTAAGGCGCTGATGACGAATGTGAATTTGACTCAAGCCGAGGCGGATGCGTTGATTGCGATGGAGAAGCATCGCAGCAATGAGGAGCGGTCTGATTTTCCGATGGCTGGCGAGTCGGTCGAACTCCCGCTCCAGTCTGCTGACCGGCGCGAGCAGTTTCTGCTGGATCTGAGCCGTGGGCGCATTGACCTCAAGAAGGTGAAGTTCCAGAACAGGGGGCGCCAGGTCGTCGTTCTGGCGCGGCTCGATCTCGGGGGCGCGCCGCACCGCAACCCCGATGGCGAGGAAATCCCTGTTCCGCATCTGCATCTGTACCGCGAAGGCTATGGCGACAAGTGGGCCGTACCGGTGCCTGCGGACAGCTTCGGCAACCTCGGCGACCTTTGGGCTACCCTTGGAGACTTCATGCGGTTCTGCAACATCACGCAGCCGCCCCACATCGAAGGAGGATTGTTCGGATGATCCAGGATATCCAGCGTCTTCTCGATGACTACCACGTCTGGCTCAGGGACAAGACGGCCCTGCGCCAGATTGACCAGTGGGTGGAGATTACGACGCCCTACCTCGACCGGCACAACGACTACCTGCAGATTTATGCGCAGCGCGCGAACGGCGGGTTTGTTCTGACCGACGACGGCTCCACCATCACTGATCTGGAGCAGAGCGGTTGCAAGCTCGAGAGTCGCAAACGGCAGGATCTACTGAAGATGACGCTCAACGGCTTCGGCGTTCAGATAGAGAACGGGGCGCTTCAGGTTCATGCTTCGCCCGATAATTTCGCTCTCCGCAAGCACAACCTCGTGCAGGCGATGCTTGCCGTGGACGATATGTTCTATCTGGCGACGCCGGTTGTCGTGAGTTTGTTCCACGAGGATGTGGTGGCGTGGCTCGACCTCAGCAACATTCGCCATACGCCAAGAGTGAAATTCACCGGCAAGACCGGCTACGACCATGTCTTTGACTTCGTGATCCCGAAGTCGCGCCGTCAGCCGGAGCGCATCATCCGCACCATCAACCGGCCAAGTCGAGACACGGCGCAGGCGGTTGTGCTCTCGTGGATTGACACCAGGGAAGTGCGCGCGCCGGACTCGCGTGCTTTCGCGCTGCTCAATGACTCGGAGCAAAAGGTGTCTTCTTCTGTTCTGGACGCCCTGAGAAACTACGAGGTGCAACCCGTCTCGTGGAGTCAGCGAGAGAGCGTGAGGGAAGAACTGGCGGCGTGAGCGCTGGTTACTTCGATTTTCGCTTTTTCTTCTTGGTGGGTGGCGTGGCAGCGGCGCGCTTGGCGCGGATGCGGTCCAGCAGGGCGCTGGCGGGCTCGTCGTTCGGGTCTTGCGGGACGAGTTCGCCTCGGAAGGCTTTGGCGAGGATGGATTGAGACAGCAGGGAGAGTTGGCCCCGTCCGCTCGTCAGTGCGGATTCGACCTCGTCGGCCAGGGCAAAGTAGGCATCCACGATCTCGGCTATCCGGCGCTGCTCACCTAGAGAGGGGAGGGGAAACGCGATAGCCCCGAGGTTTTTTCGCGAAATGCGCTTTCTGGTAGTACCGCTCGAAAGCAAGTCTATGCGCCTTCGGAACTGAGGAGAGTTGATCCAGTGCTTGAGCCACACCGCTTCGATCGGAGCCGAGTTGCTCCTCCTGAAAATTGCAACGTCCACCACAGTCACGGCGCGCTTTGCGTCGCCCGGAAATATACAGGCACGGCCCAGTGGGTCAGCGAGCCGAGAGATCAAAACATCACCGGTTTTGATAAATGTGCAACCGAGGGCGTTGGCCTTCTGGCCGGTTAAAAATCTGGAAGAACGATCCCGGTAGAATCCATCTCCCACATCTGCAAGCTGGATGAGTCTCACATTGCCCGCAGGGTCTTGGTCCTTTGATTCGACCCAGTCGCCATCCGTAAAGATTCCGGAAGAACCGGCGAGTTCAGGAAGGTTTGTTGTTCCCCACCCCGTCGGAAGCTCCGGCAGGTCGGTCGTGTCCACCGGCTCTACGTCCGGGTGCTGGGTGCGCCACTCCCGCGTCAGGTCTCCTCGGAAGGCTGCCGCCAGTACCGACTGTCGAAACTTCTCCAGCAAGGGCGGGATGGCATCCAACGCCACCTGCGCCGCCTCCCGGTGCGACTCCAGAGCCTTGATCTTGGAGACGATGCGGCGTTGCTCGTTGAGAGGCGGGAGCGGTATCTTGCTTGCCCGCACGTCGTCAGATTTGACTGCGGGATAGAGCGCTCCCTGAACAAGACCGCTCATTTCACCGATAAAAGCCTTCGATCGGACGTGCGCAAAAATCCAATTCGGGTCGGTTTCAATCGGCCGAAGTACATCCAAGCCGGTTGATGCAGTTGCGCGATCAAGTTTTTTGGGAACCACTGCTACAGCGTTTAAATTCGGGCGTGTCATTGACACCAAGACGTCGCCCGTTCGCACTCTTTGCTTGGCCCGACTTGGAGCTGTTGAGCTAGGTCGAGGCTCGATCTCTGCGATACGCTTGCTGTTCCGTCCGACTGAACCTATATCGATATAAAAGAATTCTTTGCCCACAGGACTACCTTGCTCAACTTTTTTGTGAGAGATGTCTTTCAGGCTGACTTCGACCCAACCATCCGGCAGTGAGTTCTGCCCGTTCACTCTGCCACCTCGGCCAAATTCCCGTCTCCGCTCGGCTCCAGCAACTCCGTCAGCGCCTCCATTTCTCCGGTCGCAGTTTGGAGATGAGTCAAAATCTCAGCGGCGATCTCGTCCGGCTCGGCCAGGTCTTCAGCGCGTTCGACGGACTCGTCACGCAGCCAGATGATATCGAGGTTGTCGCCTCGCGCCCGGATTTCTTCGCGGGTGAACTTGCGGAAGCGGCCCGCTTCGCCCTCGTCCTTTCGCCTGGCGCTGCCGTCGGACTTGTTGCCAAAAGCCTGGATGAAGGGTGTGAGGTGGTCGAGGGTGAAGGGAGTGCGCTTGCCGAATTTGGGCATGTTGGTGCGCAGATCGTAGAACCAGACGGCTTTGGTGTTGCCGGTTTCCTTCGTTCCTTTCCCAAAGAAGAGTACGTTGGTCTTCACGCCAGGCTTGTAAAAAATACCCTTCGGCAGACGCAAGATAGTGTGCAGGTTGCATTTTTCCATGAGATCTCGGCGAATTTCCGGCCCCGTCTCATCTTCAAAGAGCACGTTGTCTGACAGCACCACGGCGACGCGGCCGCCGGATTTCAGGTTGCGGTAGATGTGCTGCAAGAAGGCCAGTGGCTTGTTGCTGGTGGGGAAGGTGAAGTCGTTGCGGGTGGGCTGGCCGCCGCCCTTCTTGGTACCAAAGGGCGGGTTGGTGAGGATGACATCGCTCTTTGGCAGCCCTTGACCGAGCGGCGAGAGCGTGTCGCCACACAACACATCGCCCTCGATGCCGTGGAGCATGGCGTTCATCAGGGCGAGGCGATGGGTATCGGCCACAAGCTCGACCCCATAGAGCGCCTCACGGCGCTGGAAATTCTGCTCGGCCTCGGAGAGATCGAAGAGATCGTCGGTTTGCACCTTGATATGGGCATCGGCGCAGATGAGAAAACCCAGGGTGCCAGCGGCGGGGTCGCTGATGACTTCGCCGGGCTGCGGGTCAACGAGCTTGACAATCGCTTCGATCAGCGGGCGCGGGGTGAAGTACTGGCCCGCGCCCGACTTTTTCTCGCTGGCGTTCTTTTCGAGCAGGCCCTCGTAGAGGTCGCCCAGCCCCTCGCTGCGAGCGGAGTACCAGTCGAGGGCGTCAATTTCGCTCACGAGCTTTGCCAGATTGCGAGGCTTGTTCAGAGCGGACTGGGCGTTGGCGTAAATGGCCCGCACCCGGCCCCTTCCCTTGTTGCCCAAGTGGACGAGTTGCTCGCGGTAGAATTTGAATTGCTCGCTGCCGTCTTTGCTGGTCAAGTCCTGCCAGCGGTAGCCCTTTGGCAGTTGGCTCTCTCTGTCGGTTTCCCGGGCCATCTTGAGAAAGAGCAGGTAGGTGAGCTCGGTGACATAATCCTGATAGGTGATGCCGTCGTCGCGCAGCACATGGCACAGATTCCAGAGCTTCTGGACGATGTCGTGGGTGGTGCTCACGCGGTGTCCTTCCAAAGCTCGTCGTGGAGATTGCCCAGCACTTCATCCAGTTTACCGTCAAAGACCTTGTTGAGACGGCGAAAACCGCCCTCGGCCTGGAACAGGCCGCTATCGAGAGCCGCCCGGTCAACGACGAACTCCCGGCGCAACTGGCTGGCGATGCGCTCGAGCCATTGCCGCTGGGGGTTTGTCCACTGCCGGCTCGCCAGTACATTCTGCACCGCTCGCTGGACGCGGTCTTCGAACGGCACGAGCGGCGAGCCCAGCGCCTGACGGCGGATGAAGCCGATGATGCTGGCGGCGATGTCCTGGTTGGTGACTTCGGACCAGGCCGTGCGCAGGCTGCTCACGTTGTAGCCAGCTTCGTCGAGCGCGAAACTCAATTCCTTGAGTTGCTGACGGGTGAGGTTGCGCGGGCGTTGGAGCACGGCCAGCAGCGCAGGAAGCTCATTGCCGTGCTGTTCGATGTACCGCCCGAAGCCTTCCAGATAGTCCTCGGGGCGCGCGGACTCGCCATAACCGCGTTCGGTACCTTCGAGTTTGTCCTCGTGCTCCGAGATCAGGACGGTGCGTTCGCCGCCAATTTTCAACCTATCGAGAAAGGGCGCTACCTCGGTGTGCGTCTGGAAGTAGGCGCGCAATTCCTGCGGGTCTCTGCGGCGCAGGAGTTCCACAAAGGCATCGGGTTCAAGGCCAGCCAACCGGTGAAATTCATCGAGCGCCTCGTTCTTGATGTGCGCCTTGCGACGGTGAAACTTCACCAGCAGTTCTTCGGCCACGGCCTTGCAGTGGGTAGCATCACCCAGCATAGTGAGCTCGTTGACCAGTTCTTCAAAGCCCAGATTCGGCCTTGTCACCACCGGCTTCATGTCGGTGTAATCTTCGAGCGCCGCATACAGATCAACGGTGTCGTAGATGCGGAAAAACTCCTTGTTGATCTCAGGGCAAAGCCGCGTGGCCCGCCCGAGCATCTGCTCGTAGAGAATTCGACTCTTGACCCGGCGGATGAAGACGAGATTGACGATCTCGGGTACATCTATGCCGGTGGTGAGAAGGTCAACCGTCACGGCCACCTTCGGCAGCCGCTCGTTCTTGTAGAGCCGGATCTTGTGCGATGGCTTGTCCGCAGCGCCGGTGATCTTCATAACGGCGTCATCTTCCACCTCGCCATAGGCTTGCTCGAAGGCTTCCTTCAGCAGCGCTACCACCATGTCGGCGTGGCTGTCCGTGGCGCAGAAAATGAGCGTCTTTCCGGGCAGAGTCGGGTCTATTTCTCTGGCAAGTTCCGCGCAAACAACGCGATTGAAGTTCTCGGTGATCACCAGGGTATTGAAGCCCTCGATTTCAATGTTGATTTCGTCCGGTGTTTTGTACAGCTCAAGCTGACCTGTATAGGTGCGGTAGACACGTACTTCATCCCCAGTTTGCCAGTGGATACCCTCCCTGCTCAGCTTGGTGACGATGCGGGTGGGCGGTTCGTGATCAACCAGATTGCCATCAATCACCGCCTGACGGTAGGTGTACTGGTAGATCGGGCGGTCAAAAATCTCGGTGGTGTGGAGGGCGGGCGTGGCCGTCAGGCCGATGCGGACCGCGTCGAAGTGGTCAATCACCTCCCGGTACCTGGAGATGTAGTCCTCCTCCGAGCGAAATTCGATCTCGCTTTCGCTCATTTCACGGTCGAGGTTGTATCCCCGGTGGGATTCATCAACGATGATGCAGTCGTAGCGGTCAACCGGTATCTTTGGCGTTCCCTCCTCCGGTTGGATCAGGTTCTTCACCATTCCCTGAACGGTGGCGATGTGCAAACGGGTGTCCGCTTCCGGCTCCAGATCGCCGAGCCCCTTGACGTCATAAATCTCATTGAAGCTCTGCAGGTTTTCGAGCCGCACAGTCTTGAAGACGCCTTCCGCTTGTTCGGCGAGCGCTCTTCGGTCAACGAGGAAGAGCACCCGCCGGAAGCGACGGGTTTTGACGAGGCGGTAGATCAGGCTGAGCGCGACGCGGGTTTTCCCGGTTCCCGTGGCCATGGCGAGCAGAAGCCTTCGCTGGCCTGCCACGATTCCCCTCTCGACCGCCCGGATAGCTTCAATCTGATAGTCGCGCAGGTCCGGGGTATCGGTCGGCTCGGCTTCGAGGGCGGCTTCGGCCTGCTCGTGGTCCTGCTTGAGCAGGGCCTTCAGGCCATCCGGCGTGTACCAGCCCCTGAGCGCATTGGGATGGTTGGTGGGGCGTCGTGCATCGAGGAACCAGATGCCGGACTTGGTCTCGATCTGGCGCAGGAAGGAACGACCGTTCGTCGCAAACAGGAACGGGATCTTGTAGTCGCCCCACGGCCCGCCGGGAAGTGACTCGCCGGCTTGGATGACATAGTCGCGGCTGTAGCGTTTGGACTGTTCGATTGCGCCCGCGACATCCTTTCGCTTGCGCTTGGCTTCGACGACGGCCATCGGCGTAAGCCCGATGAAAAGAACATAGTCGGCGGGGCCGCTCGAAGTCGGCCACTCTGCGATGGCAAGGTTCCGGCCCTTGGTGGGACGTACGCCTTGCTCGTATGTGAGCGCCGCTGTATCCGCTTCCCAGCCTGCCTCCTGAAGTTGGGCATCTATGAGCCGGCGCGTTTCCAGCTCATTCGGGTCGAGCTTCCGGGGCTCGCCTGCAAGCCTCGGCGTTTCGGGGGATGACTGGGACATGGGTCAGCAGGTTACATTACTGGCTGCGCTTTGGCCCGGCGTCTGCCGGGCATTTCAGGAGGACAGCCGGTCACTCGCCGCGACGTCCTGAAGTGCGTCAACAATCCTCTGCAACATAAAGGTAACGAACGCGGTGCTCTCGCCGTCGGCTGAGCTTTGGCGGATGGCGGTGTAGTAGGCGCTCTGGTTGGTGTGGATCATGCTCTCCACCGCAAGATGCGCGAACAACCCCTGCCAGCGGGTCAGAATGAGAGTCTGCCACAGGCGTCCCATGCGGCCGTTGCCGTCCTCGAAGGGGTGGATGAACTCGAATTCGTAGTGGAACACCGAACTGGCGATCAGCGGGTGCTCGCTGGTGCTGCCGACCCAGTCGAGCAGCGACGCCATCAACCCGGGCACACGCGCAGCGGGCGGAGCGACATGGTGAATCTTCCCGCCGC
>JAHRAN010000198.1 GCA_020027245.1 Myxococcota bacterium | reverse complement strand
CTTTCTCCTCCGGCAACCGGTCGGTGTCAACGCCGGTGAGCGCGCGGATCAACGCGGTCTTGCCATGATCAATGTGCCCGGCCGTGCCGAGCAGCAACATCTCATTCCGAGGCGCGCGCTTCACAAGCCGAAGCTAGCAGCGCGCGCGCTGACCGTGACGGCGCGTTAGCTTCCGGCAGCGGCTCGGCGCGGTCAACAGGCGTGGCGGGGTGCGGAGCGCCCCGGTCAGCGCCGCCCTTGCGCGATGACTTCCCGTCCCATGTAGGGTTGCAGCGCGGTCGGGATTTTGATGCTGCCGTCGGCGCGCTGGTGAACTTCGAGCAGCGCCAGGATGGTGCGCGCGTTGGCGATGGCGGTGCCGTTCAACATGTGGACGTGCTCGTTCAACTTCTTGCCCTCGTGGTGGAAGCGCACCTTGAGGCGCCGCGCCTGATAGTCGCTGCAGTTCGATGCGCTCGAGAGCTCGCCGAAAGCGCCGCCCTCGCCGCGGCCGGGCAGCCAGGCCTCGATGTCGAACTTGCGGTAGGCGGGCGCGCCCAGATCGCCCGCGGCGATGTCCACAACTCGGTATGGCAACTCGAGCCCCTGGAACAGACGCTCCTCGATGTCGAGCAGGTATTCGTGCATCGCCTCTGAATCTTCGGGCTTTGTAATGCAGAACATTTCCGTCTTGGTGAACTGATGCACGCGGTACAGGCCGCGGCTCTCGCGTCCGGCTGCACCCGCTTCGGTGCGAAAACAGTGGGAGATGCCCGCGAGCTTGAGCGGCAGTTCGCTCTCCGGGATCACGCTGTTCGCATACAGGCCACCGAGGGTAATCTCCGCGGTGCCGACGAGACACAGTTCGCCGCCCGCCAGCGAGTAGATCTGCGTCCCTTCGCTGCGCGGGTTGTAACCGAGGCCGTGGGTGATCTCGGGCCGCGCCAGATCCGGCGTCAGATAGGGCGTGAAGCCCTCCTCGATCAGCAGGTCGAGGGCGTAGCGTTGAAGCGCCAGCTCCAGCAGCACGGCTTCGTTCTTTAAATACACCCATTTTTGTCCGACGACGCGCGCGCCCGCTTCGAAGTCCAGCAGGTCGAGCGCAGCGGCGAGTTCGAGGTGATCCCGCGCTTTGAAATCGAAATGCGGGGGGGAGCCGAAGCGGCGCAACTCGCGCGCGTCCGCCTCGCCGCCATCGGGCACGGCCTTGTGGATGAAGTTTGGAAGCTCGGCGAGGCGCGCGTCGAATTGCGCGCGCAGTTCGCCGAGTTCGCTCTCCATGCGCGCAACCGCGTGTTTCAGCGCGCGGCCCTCGTCGAGATGAACCCGCCGCTCCGCGTCGGACATCGGCTGCTTGCCGGCGCGCTGATGCTCGTTGCGCCGCCGGTTCGCCTCGTTCACCTCGGTCTGTTTGGCGGTGACCTCGGCGTAGCGCGCGATGGCCGCGTCCACATCCGCAGTGACGCCGCGCCGACGGCAGCTCTCGATGATTTCGTCGCGGCGCTCGGCCAGGCTCCGGGCGTCGAGCATCAGGCGAGTGCTTCGGCGAACAGGGCCTTCGTGCGCCGCCAGGCGTCTTCGGATGCGGCCGGGTTGAAGGTGCCGCGCTGGTCGCAGTGGAAGCCGTGGTCGGCGTCGGGATAGACCACGACTTCGTGTCGCACGCCGGTGTCTTCGAGCGCCTTGCGGATGGCGCGCACCTGCTCGTCCGGAATCATCGCGTCCTTGCCGCCGAACAGACACAAGATGCGCCCGCTGATCTTGCCCGTGCGGCTGATGGTCGAGGCTTTGCCGCCAGGGCCTGCCGCCGCCGCGATGCCGCCGCCATAGAAGCTGGCCGTCGCCGCGACATCGGTTTCGCAGGCGGCGAGGTAACTCATGTGTCCGCCGATGCAAAAGCCCATCACGCCGATTTGCGCACTCGTGTCGGCGCGACCGCGCAGAAAGCCGAGCGCGGCCTGCGCGTCGGCGATCATCTCGTCGGCGTCGAGCGCGCCGAGCCCTTCCATGCCACGGGCCATGCCGGCGTCGTCGTAGCCGAGTTCGATGCCGGGCATGCTTCGGTGAAAGAAGTCAGGCGCGAGCGCGACATAACCCTCGCGCGCCACCCGCTCGGTGACATCGCGAATGTGCGCGTTCACGCCGAAGATCTCCATCCAGACGATGACGCCCGGCCGCGGGCCGCCACTCGCAGGCCGCGCCAGGTAGCC
>JAHRAN010000165.1 GCA_020027245.1 Myxococcota bacterium | reverse complement strand
CCGACGGGGGTGTTGCCGACGAGATCGAAGCCCGCGCCATGCAGCCCCACGGAGTACACGAAAGCCGGCGCAAAGAAACCGAACTGCGGGCCGTTCAGCAAAATCGCATCGGCGCCCAGGGCGCGCTCGGGGCCCAGCACGAAGCAGTAGCTCGTGCCCGCCGGTGCGGGGCCACGAGTAGCTGGTGAAAGCGCAGGCGCGAAAACGGGCGGCGTGGTCAGCGCCGGGGCCCGCCGGGGCGTGGCGTCCGTCAACCAGTCCTCACCGCCAATTGTCGTCGGCGCAACGGCTGAGTGCGTGGGATTCAACTGATCGAAAATGGAGCGGGCGTCGCGCTCTCCATGCAGCGCGACGAGCTCGGAAAGAATGTGCGCGTTCTCGAGTTCCGAGTTGTAGTCGGCAAAGCGGTTGGCGAGCCGTCCGATGAACATCATCGCCACATCCCGGGCCGTCCAGAGCGAAGGCTCGAAAACAAACTCACCAAACTCTTTGGGCAGGTGCTCGCCGGGCGCGCTGCGCACACGCTTCACCCAGGCGTTGATGCCGGCGGCCATGCCCTCGAGTACATGGCGATCATCCGGGTCGAGTTCGGCGATCTGGCGGGCGATGTCGCGCGGATCGAACCCCCGGCGCGTTTCGGTATCGAATGCAAGCCACTTCGGCCCGCGCACTTCGGCGACCCGCCCCTGCACGCTCCGGCTGCCCATCTCCAACTGGAACAGGCGATCCTGCGCCAGGGCGTAGCCGTAGCCGTAGAAGAGACCGAACACATCGTTCGCATAGATGTGGGGAACGCCAAAGTCGTCGCGCAAAATCCGGACTTCGCGCGCGGACAGCGACGCATTCGGCGGCGGCGCGGTGCAGCCGAGGCACGCGATGAGCAGCGCCACGGGGGCCAGCGAGCGGAGACGACGCGGGCGAAGCCGCGTAGCATCCGTCACGAAGCGGGAGCTCCCGCCCACACTAGCGCCAGCGATAGGTGCCGCTGACGCCATAGGTCCGGGGCTGGCCGGCAATCCCGATCACGCCCGGGCCGATGGTGTAGGAGTGTGCGATGTACTCTTCCTCGAAGAGGTTCTTGCCCCAGAGTGCGAATTCCCAGTCTTCGGCGGCGCTGGTCCAGGCGAGCCGCGCGTCCACCAGACTGAACTCCTCGGTCACCACCAGCGGGTTGACAACATCGTGCCGCTGCTCATCCGAGTAGCGGTAGTCGAGCCGGGCGTCGAGGGTCGCGCCGCCCGGCAGCGGGCGCTCGTAGGAAAGCGCGAGCGCCCAGGAATTTCCGGGCGCCTGCCGCAGCGGTTCGCCGGATAGATCCATCGTCCCGAAGATGAAGTTCTTGAACTCCGCATCCAGATAGGCGTAGTTGCCGGCGAACTGCAGGCCGTCGCTGATCACCCAGGTGAACTCGAGTTCCACGCCCTGGATCTCTGCGTCGGCGGCGTTGGTGGTCGTGAAGAAGCCGAAGCAGGGGTTTATGTCATCATCGGGGTCGGGATCCACGCACCCTACGGGGGGACCGAAGCGCACGATTTGCAGATCCTCGTAGTCGGTGAAGAAAGCGGTCAGGTTGAGGCGCAGGTTCTGCAGCAGGTCGGCCTTCATACCGATTTCGAAGTTGAGCGCCTCTTCCGGCTCGACAACGCGCGTGGCGTCCACCATGCGACCGGGCGCGCCCTGAAAACCACCGCTCTTGAAACCGGTGGCCACACTGCCGTAGAGCAGCATCTCCTCCAGCGGACGGTAGTTGAGGGCGACGCGGAACGAGAAGTCGTCCCACGAATCATCGGCCCGAACACCGCTGAAATTTTCACTGATGATGGCAAAGCCCTGGTTGATACCCCGGCTCACGACCTCTTTCTCTTCGAAAGTAAAGCGACCGCCGACATCGAGCGTCCACTGCTCGCTGAAGTCCCAGCTCAGTTGGCCAAAGAGCGCATAGCTGTTGGTCTCGTTCTCCTGACCGCTGAGATCGAAGCCGATGTCCATGAAGTCGGTCTGCAGTGCACAGCCCGGCGTGGTGCAACTGGGCGGATCGGGGAGGATGCTGTCGGGCGGGGTCTCCAGACGAAACTGCTCCGTGCGGTCGGTCTGCTCGTTCAGGTAGAAAAAGCCAGCCACATAGCGCAGCGTGTCGCTGAGTTCCTGGTTCCAGCGCAACTCGAACTGCAGGGTGTCAATGTCCTCGACGATGTCGTCGTTCACATCCCCCCGACCCGCGACGAAGGGAACGCCAACCGAGGCCATCTCCCAGTCGGTTTCCGCGTGGCGGTAGGCCAGAATGGCAGTCAGGTCGCCGATGCCGGTGTCGCGCTCGACGCGCAGATTCAGGCCCCAGAAGTCGCGGTCCGAGTGCCCGTCAATGGATGCGGCCACTCTGCGGTAGCTGCCGCCGAGGTCTGCGAAGATGGTCGGGCCATCTATCGTACCGGCGGCAATCGGCCGCCGGCCCATATCCTCGCGTCGCTCCTGCGTGATGTCCGCGCCGAAGTACACGCTCGTGTCCTCGCCATCCCAGAGCCAGGAACTGCGCGCCGTGAACACGTTCTCGTCCTGCTGGTCTTTGTTCAGGATGATGTTGTCCACCCAGCCCTCGCGGTTGCGGTAGTCCACCACGAGTTTGGCGTTCAGGTTCTCGCCGACCGGGCCGTTCACCAGCGCGCGAATGTTGTTCGCGTCGTAGTTGCCGAAACTCACCGAGATGTCCGCGTTGAAGTCATCCGATGGTTTCTTTGTAACCACATTCAGCGCGCCGCCGATGGCGTTCTTGCCATACAGCGTTCCCTGCGGGCCGCGCAGAATCTCGATCCGCTCCAGGTCGGCGAGGTTGAACATCACCGTCGAGATGCGGCCGATGTACACATCGTCCAGGAACACCACCACCGAGTTGTCGAGCGCCGCACCGTCGTCGGCGGATGTTATGCCGCGGATTGCGGTCAGCGCCTGACCGGGGGAGAACTCGGCATACGAGAGACCCGGCGCGCGCGAGGCAATGTCCGTCAGGTCGTGGATGTCGGCTTCCACGATGACTTCCGAGTCGAACGCCGTGATCGCAATCGGAACGTCCTGCAGGTTCTGCTCACGCTTCTGGGCGGTGACGACAATCTCCTCGAGCGCCGAGGAACGCCCCCCCCCCTCGGTGTCGGCGCCCTGGGCGAAGACCGGTGACGCCAGCATCAGCACCCCGAAAAGCGAAAAGACCCGAAGCCAGACCCGTGTGCGTTGTGTGCGCATGATCCCTCCCGCCGGGCTGCGTGACGCCCGGATTTCCCATCCTTGTACGACATCCCGCAGAATACTTCAAGTGTTAACTTTCTCGCCGCCGCCCGACCCGCGCTGACGCCCCAAGTATTTGATTTTTCTAGTAAATACGAGTCTCCGGCCACGAGAAGCCGCCAGCGCAAACGGGGCGCCGGGCCTCGCTGGTCACTCGAGCTCGAGTCGCTTCCGGGTTTCATCGAGCAGGGCGTAGAGCTCCGCCATCTTCTCGGCGCCGAGCGCTTGCGCGATGGCGCTGTAGTGCTCCCGGCTGTGCGGCACGACGCGCCCGAAGAGCTGGCGGCCGCGGGCGGTGAGGGCGATCCGCGCGCGCCGCCGGTCACGCCTGGGTTTGCGCCGCCGGATGAGCCCGCGCCCTTCGAGATTTTGCAGGATGCGCGAAAGACTCGGCGGCTTGATGTAGCTCGCTGCGGAAAGCTCGCTGGCGTCCATGCCGGAGGACTCGACCAGCGCGCGGATGACCCGCCACTGCTGCTCCGTGAGACCAAACCCGCGCAGCATGGGCCGGAAGCGCTCCATCACCGCTTCCCGCGCCCTAAGCAGCAGCATCGGAAGCGAGTGCTCGAAGTCCGGGAAGTCCCGGTTGCTCACCGGCGCCGGCTGCGCCTGCCGGCGGCGCTCAGTGCTCATCCTGCGCCTCGTCCATCACGGGGTTTTGCAGCACGCCAATCCGTGGCGACTCCACCTCGACGACATCGCCGGGCGCAAGGTACCGGGGCGGGTCGAAACGGGCGCCGGCGCCGGTGGGCGTACCGGTGGAGATCAGGTCGCCGGGACGAAGGCGCATGAAAGTCGAGATGTAGGCAATCAGGTAACGAAAGGAAAAGAGCAGGCGACGGGTGTTGTCGTGCTGACGGGTCTCTCCGTTCACGCGCGTCGTCAGGCTGAGGTCGTCATAACCCTCCGGGAAGGCATCGGCCGTCACCATCCACGGGCCGGCCGCGCCGCTGCGCTCGAAGTTCTTTCCCTGCGTGACGTTGAACTTCGCGTGGCGCAGCCAGTCCCGGACGGAGCCCTCGTTCAACAACATGAGCCCGGCCACAACCTCGTGGGCGCGCGCTTCGGGCACACGCCGCCCTTCCCTTCCGATCACGATGGCGATCTCGCCCTCATAGTCGAGCTGCTTGCTCTCGGGCGGACGCACGATGGGCTCGCCGTGCCCCACCAGCGATTCCCGTGTGCGCATGAAGATGCTCGGGAACGCGGGCGCTTTAAAGCCGCCGTCGCCGTATTCGGCGTCGCGCTCCGGGTAGTTGACGCCGACGCACACGATCTTCTCCGGGTCGGGCACCGGCGGCAGATAGCGGATGTCGCCCTGGCCGTGATCCGGCGCGACGCCGCTTGCGATGGCGGCCACGCGCTCGAGCGCGCCCGCACACAGAACCTGCCGCAGTCCACCCAGGTCGGGCGCACGCGCCGTCAGGTCCACCACGCCGCCATCCTGCGCTACGCCGAGCCGCGCCGTTCCATCTTTCAGGAAGGTCAGAAGGCGCATCAGGCCAACAGGCCGGCTCGTTCGAGCACCGCGTCGAGACGCTGCTGCAACTCGGGCGTCGCGGGCATCATCGGCAGCCGGTGCTCATTTGTGGGCAGCAGACCGAGCCGTTTCATCATGTACTTCACCGGAATCGGGTTGGTGTCCCAGAAGATGGCTTGATTGATCTCGAGCAGGCGATGGTGCAAGGCGTGGGCCGTTTCGTGGTCGTTCGCCCAGATGGCTTCGCACATCCCGGCCAGCACCCGTGGACACAAGTTCCCCACGGCGTTCATGAGCCCGCAGGCGCCGATCGCCATCATGGGGTAGGAAAGCTCTTCGAGCCCCACGAAGATGCGAAACTCCGGACCGAACGCGCTCAGGCACTGGCTTGCGAACCCCAGGTCGTTCGCCGCGTGTTTCATGCCGATGAAGTGCGGCGAGGCGTCCCGAATGCGCTTCAGCGTGTCGAGCGTGACGCCGACCGCCGTGCGACCCGGGATGTGATAGATCATCCACGGGGTTTCATGGCGGGCGGCGAGTTCCGTGTAGTAGCGGACCAGCCCGCGCTGCGGCGGGCGAATGTAGTACGGCGTCACGATCAGCAGCGCATCCACGCCCGCGTTCACAGCGTGCTCGGTCAGGTGCGCGGTCTCGTCATAAGACTGCGAGCCGGTGGCCGCCACGACCGGCACACGCCCGGCGGCGGTCTTCACCGCCATGTCCACCACTGCGTTGCGCTCCGAGGTGCTCAGGGTCGAGGGTTCGCTGGTGGTGCCGCCCACCAGAATGCCGTGGCTCTGGTTCTCGATCTGGAAAGACACGAGCCCGGCGAAGGCCTCGAGATCAACCTGCCCGTTCCGCAGGGGCGTCACCAGCGGGGGAATGGAGCCACGCAGGCGGGGTGCAGAGGAAACCATGTCTAGCGCTCCGTTGCGGGCCACGGGCCAGGCCCGGGCTTTGACTTGACTGGAAGCGGCCTCCCGGATATGCTTACCATGTTAACGAATAATCCAACGGTTCACACCAGATGCCGCATCTGATTCTGGAACACTCCGCCAACCTCGGGTCACGGGTGGATCTCCCCGCGCTCGCCCGGGTGTTGCACGAAGCCGCCCGGGCCACCGGGGTGTTCCCCGCCAAGGGCATCCGCACGCGGACGGCGGCGCGGGAGATCTGCCTCGTCGCGGACGGCCATCCCGACAACGCGTTCGTGCATCTGCTGTTGCGCATCGGACACGGGCGCGACTTTGAAACCCGAAAGCGCGCCGGGGACGCCATCTTCCATGCGCTCTGCGAATTCATGAAGTCCGCACAAGCCAGACACCCCATCGCGCTGTCCTGTGAGATTCAGGAGATCCACCCCGAACTCACCTGGAAGAAGAACAACCTGCCCGAGTGGATAGCAAAGCGAAAGGAAGAGGAGGATGGAGGGGGGATTAAATGACTTTTGAGGCGAACATCGAGAAGGCGGGCGAGGCGCTCGCGCGCTTCCGCAGGGAAACGCTGCCGCACTTCATTGCGGGGAAGCACGATCCGGGACGCTCCGGGAAGTCCTTCCCGAACGCGACTCCCGCCGATGGAACATCGCTCGGCCAGGTCGCCGCCGGCAGCGCCCCCGACGTAGCCGCTGCGGTTTCGGCGGCGCGCGACGCTTTCACCGCGTGGGCGGCGACACCGGGCCGGGAGCGGCGCGCCCTGCTGCACCGCCTGGCCGACCTGATTCTGGCGCGCCGGGAAGAGATCGCACTCGTCGAGAGTATGGACACCGGACAGGCGATCCGTTTCATGGACAAGGCCGCGCTGCGCGGGGCTGAAAACTTCCGCTTCTTCGCCGACAAGGCGCCCGAGGCGCAAAACGGTCTGTCGCTTCCAGCGGATCAACATTTGAATTACACGCTGCGCCAGCCCATTGGGCCCGTCGCTGTGATCACGCCATGGAACACGCCGTTCATGCTCTCCACCTGGAAGATCGCGCCTGCCCTCGCCGCCGGATGCACGGTCGTCCACAAACCAGCCGAATGGAGCCCGTGCACCGCCCTGTTGTTGGCGGAACTCGCCTTTGAGGCGGGGCTGCCCGGCGGCGTGCTGAATACCGTGAACGGTCTGGGCGAACGCACCGGCCGAGCGCTCACCGAGCACCCGGAGATTCGGGCGGTCGCGTTCGTGGGCGAGAGCCGGACGGGCAGCGCCATTCAGGCCCAGGGCGCCCCGACCCTGAAGCGGCTGCACTTCGAGTTGGGCGGCAAGAACCCCGTGATCGTCTTCGCTGACGCCGACCTCGAGCGCGCGCTCGACGCGGTCGTCTTCATGATCTTCAGTCTGAACGGCGAGCGCTGCACCTCGTCGAGCCGGTTGCTCGTACAGCAGAACATCCACGACGAGTTCGTGGAGCGGATCAGCAGGCGCATCTCGAAGCTCCGGGTCGGGCACCCCCTCGACCCCGCCACCGAAATCGGCCCGCTGATCCACAGGAAGCACTTCGAGAAGGTGACGGGCTACCTCGACGCTGCGCGCGCCGAAGCGCTCGATGTTCGAAACGGCGGCGGCGGGGCCAGCGCGCATCCCGATGGAAACTACCTGCCGCCAGCGCTGATCTGCGGCGCGACCCGCGAGAACCGTGTCGCGCGCGAGGAAATCTTCGGGCCGGTGCTCACGGTCATACCCTTCGACGACGAGGACGAAGCCGTGCAAATCGCAAACGATGTTGCGTACGGCCTCGCCGGGTACATCTGGACGCAGGACATCGGGCGCGCGCACCGGCTCGCCCGGAAAATCGAAGCCGGCATGATCTGGATCAACTCCGAGAACAACCGCCATTTGCCGACGCCCTTCGGGGGGATCAAGGCCAGCGGCATCGGGCGCGACGGTGGCGACTGGAGCTTCGACTTCTACATGGAGACGAAGAATGTGTGCGTGGCGCTCGGAACACATGCGATTCCCACACTGGGGAAAGCGTGAACCCCCAAACGCTCGAAGACGGCTACGCCGCGCTCGCCGCGGCCGAGGCGCGCTGGCTCGCAGAGGGGCGCAGACCCGTCGGCTGGAAAGTGGGACTCAGTTCGAAGGCGGCGCAGCAGCGCTTCGAGGTCAGCGGCCCGTGCTTCGGTCGTCTATTCGCCGATATGGAGATCGAAAACGGCGGGACGGTCGCCGCCGGGCGTTTTCCGCGGGCGCGCATCGAGGCCGAAATCGCGTTTCGAATCGGCGCGAGCGGCGCAAGTCAGGTACTTCCCGCAATCGAAATCCTGCACTCGCGAATTCCCGGCGGGCCAGCGCGGGTTGGCGAGTTGATCGCCGACAACCTGAGCGGCGCCGGCTTCGTCCTCGGCGCGCCTGTTCTCTTTGAGCGCAGTTTCGACTTCAAAGGCTGCAGCGCGACCGTCTCGCGTTCCGGCAGTCCGGCTTGTGTCGGCGTGGGCCGCGCCGTATTGGGGAATCCTTTGTACGCGCTCGAATGGCTCACGAAGGAACTCGCACAACGGGGCCGTGTGCTCGCCGTGGGAGAAACCGTGCTGAGTGGCAGCCTGATCACGCCCCTCGATGTGCGGGAAGGCGATGAAATCGAAGCGCGTCTCGACGGCCTCGGGGCCGTATCCGTCCGCTTTGCGAGGGACGCATGAGCCTTTACTACGTGCAGAAGGCCCTCTATCAATTGAACCGTGACCCGCGGGCGAAGCTGCGCTTCGAGAGCGAACGCGATGCATGGCTCAGCGAGTACGAACTCACGGACGAGGAGCGCCGCGCAATCAGCGAACCCGACATCGGCTTGCTCTATGTGCTGGGTGTGAACGGGCAGATCCTGATGCACTATGCGGCCATGTGCGGTTATGAATGGAACGCGTATCTGGACGCCATGCGCCAGGGCCTCCGCGAACACGGGCCGGTGCGCGAGGGCCTGTACGCAACGGTCTGGGAGTAGCGATGGCTCTCGTCTTCGCTGGTGTGTGCAGTCACGCACCCGGAATCACCGGGCGGGCCGAGCGCGCCGACCCCGCGCTGCGCGACGCCTTCTACGCGCAGTTCGACGCCATGCGTGCGGCGCTGGAGGAGAGCCGGCCGGACGCGCTGCTGCTCGTCGCCGCCGAGCACTTCGCCAACTTTTTCATGGACAACATGCCCTCGCTCGCACTGGGCATGGCCGAAAGCTACGAAGGCCCGATCGAGGACGAAGCCTGGCTGAAGATCAACCGCGTGCGCATCCCCGGCGATCCGGAGCTCTCGAAGCGGCTGATCGAGCGCGTGATGTCGCGAAGTGACGTCGCCTACGCGCAGGAGTGGAAGTTCGACCACGGCGTCATGGTGCCGCTTCACTTCCTGACTCCTCGTTACGACCTGCCGGTCATTCCAGCGAACATCAATTGCCAGGGGCCGCCGTTGATCCCGCTGCACCGCGTCTGGAAGTTCGGGCGTGCGCTGCGCGAGGCGATTGACGAGGCGCCCGAGCGCATCGCCCTGATCGGCACCGGCGGTATCTCGCACTGGCCCGCAACACCGGACAGCGGCATGATCAACGAGGCATGGGACCGTGAGTTCCTGAAACGCTGGTGCGCGAACGACCGCAAAGCGCTCTGTTCGTACAGCGACGCGGAAACCTACCGCGACGCGGGACAGGGCGGCTTCGAAATTCGCACCTTCCTGACGGTGGCGGCCGCCTGCGAGGGAGCAACGGGCCGGCTCTGGTTCTACGCGCCGATCCCCATCTTTGCGGTCGGCTGCACGATCGCGACGATGGAGATCAGCTGAATTCGGGTGACGGAGGAGAACAAGATGGCGCGACTCGAACCGCTCGCAGCGGACGCCCTCGCCGAGTTTGCGGAGCGCTTCGCACACTACGAGAAGACACGTGGCTTCGTGCCGCACAGCATTCTGACGATGCAGCGAAGGCCCGCGATCGCCGCCGCCTTCATGCATCTGAATCAGGCCGTGATCTACGAAGGAACCGTGCCAGAGGCGTTAAAGATGCTCGTCGGTCTGGTCTCGAGTCAGGCGGCCGGTTGCAGGTACTGCCAAGCGCACATGGCGAACCTGTCGCTCCGTTACCAGGCGCCCGATGACAAGATTGCAGCGGTCTGGGAATACCAGAGCAGCCCGCTCTTCAGCGAGGCCGAACGCGCGGCGTTGAATGTCGCGTGGAAGGGTTCGACCGTTCCCAATCAGGTCGAGGACGCGGACTTCGAGGCGCTCGCACGCTACTTCGATGAAGGTCAAATCGTCGAGATCATAGCGACCATGAGCCTGTTCGGATACCTGAACCGCTGGAACGACACGCTGGCGACGGAACTCGAGGGAGTTCCTCTGCGCAGCGCAGAGCGCGCGATTGCGGGCGTCGGGTGGACGCCGGGAAAGCACGCGCCTGGACAAGGAGAACCGAAGTGATGCAGAGAACCGAAACCGGTGTGCCGATCCGCGAGAGTTGGGACCCGCTCTCGCCCGAGTATCTGGCCGATCCCTATGCCATCTCCAGGCAATTACGCGAGGAGACGCCGATCTTCTATGCGCCGAAGCTGGATTACTACGTCATCACGCGCATGAAGGACATCCTCGAGGTCTTCACCGACGACAAAAGCTACGCCTCCGTGCTGGTTCAGGACCCCGTCTTCCCGCTGTCGAAGGACGCGCGCAACACACTGGGCCGTGGTTTCAACCCGCTTCCCGTGATGTCGAACCGGCCGGAACCCGACCACGGGCGCATCCGTGTCTATACGCGTCAGGGCTTCTCGAACCGTCGCCTCAAACTTCTCGATCCGTACATCCGAAAGCGCTGCAACGAACTCGTGGATGCGATGCTCGAAAAAGGAGATTCCTGTGAGTTCGTGAAGGCCCTCGCCTTCCCGCTGCCCGGCGAGACGGTCTTCCGTCTGCTCGGTTTTCCCGAAGGCGACGACGAAATGCTGAAGGGCTGGTGTGGCGACCGCAAGGCTTTCAGTTGGGGAAGGCCCTCGTCCGGGGAGCAAGTCGAAATTGCGAAGAACATGCTCGCCTACTGGGAGTACTGCCGGGATTTCACAGCGAAGAAAAGAACCGACCGGGGCGACGACTTCACTTCTGAGTTGCTCGCCGCGCACGACGCGGACGAAACGGAGCTCAGCTACCACGAGGTGGAGAGCATCGTATATGGGCTTTCCTTCGCCGGGCACGAAGCCGTGACGAACCTGATTTGCAACTGCCTGCTGTGTCTGTTGCCACGGCGTGGGCAATGGGACGAAGTCGTCGCGCAGCGCGGGCAGGTCAAGAACGCCGTCGAGGAAGTGCTGCGTTTCGAATCCAGCCAGATTTCCTGGCGGCGCATCACGACCCAGCCCACTGCGCTCTCGGGTATGGCGTTTCCAAAGGACGCGAAAATTTTCCTGAACTTCGCCGCCGCGAACCGCGACCCCGCCGTTTTCGAAGACCCGGACCGCTTCGACATTCACCGGAAGAACGCGAACAAGCACGTCTCTTTCGGCAAGGGCATCCACTTCTGTCTGGGCTCACACCTCGCCCGGCTCGAAGCCACCATCGTCGTGGATGTACTCGCGGAGCGGCTGCCATCCGTTCGCATCGCGCCCGCACAGGAGATCACATTTCATCCCAACGTCACCTTCCGCGGCCCCGAGAAACTCGAACTGCAATGGAGCGTGTAGTGCGGCCTGCCCCGTCGGCGCTCACACCTCTGCTCCCTCTCCCTCTGGGAGAGGGTTGGGGTGAGGGTTCTTAAGGTCTGGCGGCGGGCGCACCCCGCCGCCGCTGGCGGGTGGCGGTGGCGAGTTCTTCGAGCACCGGCACGCTGCGCTCCCAGCTCATGCACTTGTCGGTGATCGAGCGACCGTACACCGAGTTCACCGGGTCCCACTTCTGGTTGCCGTCTTCGAGGAAGCTTTCGAGCATCACGCCGAAGATGCTGCGGTCGCCGCTCGCCACCTGCGCGGCCACATCGCTTGCGACCAGCGGTTGACGGTTGTGGTCCTTGCCGCTGTTGGCGTGGGAGCAGTCAACCATCACCCGGCGCTCGAGTGCGGCGGCATCGAGGGCCGCGCCGAGCGCCGCAACCGAGGCCGCTTCGTAGTTGGGGCCGGAAGCGCCGCCGCGCAGGATCACGTGCGCGTCGCGGTTGCCACGGGTCGCCACCACCGCGGCCACGCCCTGCTTGGTCACCGACAAAAAGTGGTGCGGATGCTTCGAGGCCGAAAGCGCATCTATCGCAACCTGAATGTTGCCATCGGTGGCGTTCTTGAAGCCGATCGGCATCGAAAGGCCCGATGCCAGCTCGCGGTGAATCTGGCTCTCGGTGGTGCGCGCCCCGATGGCGCCCCAGGAAACCACATCGGCGAGAAACTGCGGCGAGATGGGATCGAGAAACTCGCAACCGACCGGCACGCCGCGCCCGGTGATGTCGAGCAGCAAGCGCCGCCCGATGCGCAGCCCCTCGTTGATGTTGAAACTCTCGTCAATGCCGGGGTCGTTGATCAGGCCCTTCCAGCCGACCGTGGTGCGCGGCTTCTCGAAGTAGGCGCGCATCACCACCAGCAGCTCCTCGGCCAGCTCATCGGCGACCCGGCGCAGCCGCTCCGCGTAGTCGAGCGCCGCCTTCGGATCGTGAATCGAACACGGGCCGATGATCACCGCGAGGCGGTCATCGCGGCCATGCAGGATGCGGGCAAACTGCTCACGCCCACGCGCCACCAGCTCGGAGCGCTCGTCGTCGAGCGGCATGTCCTGCATCAACGCCGCCGGCGAAATCAGCGGGCGCAGGTTCTCGATGCGAAGGTCGTCTGTGCGGTACTGCATGGCGAACCCCGGGGGAGCGGCCCAGCAGCTTAACGACCCGCCCCGCCACAGGCCAGCCCGGCGGGGCCTTGAGCCCCCCTCGCCCAGCCTGCTGACCGCGCCAGCCAGCCCGGCACGGCGCTTTCGAGCGCCGGCGCGCGGTTCCACGCCGCTATTGACCTCGACGTCCGCAGCGCGCACGACGCCCGCCGCTGCATCAGCCGAGGTGGGTCAGCACCTGCTCGACTTCGGCGGTGGAGCCGAGAATGACCGGCGTGCGCTGGTGCAGCGCGTGGGGCGTGACATCGAGGATGGGGCCGCCCGGCCCGGTCGAGGCGGCACCGCCGGCCTGCTCCATCACAAAGGCCATCGGGTTGGCTTCGTACAAAAGCCGCAGCTTGCCCTGTGGCGCGCGGCGCGTCGCCGGGTACAGGAATACGCCGCCCTTGAGCAGCGTGCGGTGCACATCGGCCACCATCGAGCCCACGTAACGGGCGCTGTAACCGGCGCCGTGCGCGAAGTCGAGATAGCGCGCGATGCCGGCCTCGAAGTCATTGTGATAGGCCTCGTTCAGCGAGTAGAGCTTGTGCCGGGCGGGCACCGCAAGCTGGGACTCGGCGAGCAGGTAGTCGTCGCGCTCGAAGTCATACACATACAAATCCACCCCGGCGCCGGTGGCGAGCACCAGCAGCAGCGAGCTTCCATAAAGCACATAGCCAGCAGCCCGTTGACGCCGCCCGGGTTGAAGCAGCGCCGCCGGCGCCGGCGCCGGCAGCACGCTGAAGATGGTTCCCACCGGCGCCGCCACATCAATGTTCGAAGAGCCGTCCAGGGGATCGGCGAGCAGCAGGTAGTCCCCGTCGTCGCGCAGCGCCACGGCTTGCTCCCGCTCCTCGGATGCATAGGCACGGGCGGCGGGACAGGCTTCGAGCGCGCTGAGCAGGAGCTCGTCCGCAATCACATCGAGCTGCTGCTGCTGCTCGCCTTGAACATTGCGCCGCTCGAGGGCGCCGACCACGGGCGCGCCGGGTTCGAGCCGCGCGCGCCGCAGCGTTGCGGCGATGCCGCTGCCCGCACGCGCCACCGCCAGGATGACGCCGATCAGCCCGGCGGCCTCGCCACGGCTTCGCAACACCTCGTTGAGTGCGCGGGGTGTGGATTGCTGCAAAGGTGCCTCGTTCGTGCGCGCCCCTGAAAGCGGGCCGGGGGGCGGACCCGGGCGCAGCGCCAACCCTACGCCATCCTGCCCGGTCCGCCCATACCGCCTGTACGGCCCAAGAGCGCCCGGAAACGCCCGAATGACGCCGTTCCCGCGCGCGCAAAGAATAAGCTGGAGATTTTGTGACAAGTGGGGTATCCACTGCTCGTGCTCAATTGAATGTCGCTCCACAAACGCTCCGGAGCGACGCCAACCCGAAGCTCTGAGTCCGAAGACCTGAACGCAATTCGAGACAGGGCGCTGCGCTTTTAACACACCCCCCGTTCGGCGCCCTGACTTTCATTCGGGCGCAAAGCCCGGTGCATCAGCAGCAGGCCCGACCCGGCGGGGCGCAGGCCAGCGCCGCCGCAGGCGACAATGCGGAGAAAGTGGATGGAAACAACCGGCAAAGGCGGCCCCCGCGCAGGGCGCGAGGTCGAGACGCCCGATGAGCCGCTCCAGATCGAGGACGAAGTCGCCCTCGAACTGCTGAGCGAAGCGGACGAGGGCGCTGGCGACGACGACGCGCTGCCGACTGCGCGCGCGCACAGCAGCCCGGAAAACCCGATTGACGCGCGCACCCTCGACGAGCTCCGCCGTCAGATCGCCGAGGACAAGGCCACCGACGCCGAGCTGCTCGAAATGGCCGCGGGCCTGCAGTTCGAGGACGAGGAAAAGGTCGAGGACGAAGAGGTACTGAGCACGGGCCCCGTCTTCGAGGGCGAGGTTCCGCTCGACACCGAAGAACAGCGCAGCACGGCAATGCTGAAGGCGGCGCGGCGACTCGGACTCACGCGCCTCTACCCCGAGCAGCAGCAGGTGCTGGACGCCAGCATGCGAGGCGAAGATGTGCTGATGGTGCTGCCAACGGGGTTTGGCAAGAGCGCCTGCTACCAGATTCCATCCATCATTTTTTCGAAGCCGGTGCTGGTGATCTCGCCACTGCTGGCGCTGATGCAGGATCAATACGACACCATGCAGCGGCTCGACCTGCCCTGCATCAAACTCGACGGGCAACTGCGGGGCGGCAAACGCAAGCAGGCGCTCGAACGCATCGCCGAGGGCGGGCGGCTTCTGGTGATGACAACGCCGGAGACCCTCGCCGCGCCGGACGCCAGCAAGGCGCTCACCCAGGCCGGCATCTCGCTCGCCGCCGTGGACGAGGCGCACTGCATTTCCGAGTGGGGCTACGACTTCCGCCCGGCCTACCTTCAGATCGGCGAGCGGCTGCGCGGCATGGGCGCGCCGCCGGCGCTGGCGCTGACTGCCACCGCCACCGAGAAGGTGCGGCACGCCATCACCCGCTTCGTGGGGCTGCGCGAACCGCGCGTGGTGTCGGCCTCGCCGCACCGAGACAACCTGGCCTTCGATGTGCTGCACGCGGCTGCCGGCGCAAGGCTGCGCGCTCTGGTGCGCCTCGCGCTGCGCGTGCGCCGACCGGGCATCATCTACTGCTCGACCACGCGCGATGTGGATGAAATCTTCGCCGTGCTGCAGCGTTTTGGCATTCCCTCGTATCGCTACCACGGCAAGATGAGCGCCGCCGAGCGTCGCAAGAGCCAGGAGGGTTTCATGCAGCGCGGGCGGCGCACGGTGATGGTCGCCACCAGCGCCTTCGGTCTCGGCATAGACAAGTCCGACATCCGCTATGTGATGCACTACCAGTCGCCCGCTTCGCTCGAACAGTATGTGCAAGAGGCCGGGCGCGCCGGGCGCGACGGGCGGCGCGCCAACTGCATCATGCTGTTCTCGCTGGAGGACCGGAACATTCACGAGGCGCTGCTCGCGCGCAGCCGGGTGCGGCCCGAGCAACTCTACAAGCTGGCCACAACGCTCGAGCACTGGATAAAAGAAGACAAGACGCCGAGCCTTCAGGCGCTCGCAATTTCGGCGGACTTGGGTTCGCGCACCACCGCCGCCCTGCTCGCTTTGCTCGACGAGGGCGAGCTCGTCAAGTGGGACCCGGATGCGGTGCATGTACTTGTTCCGACGGGTGAGTTCGTGGAGCGCGCGCAGCAACTCGCTGGACAGTTCGAAACGCTGCGCACCCAGGACGCGCGCCGTCTGGACGCGGTGGCGAACTACGCGCAACTCGAAAGCTGCCGCGCCGCCATGCTCGAAAGTTACTTCGGCGAAGAACCCGACGGCATGTGCGGCATCTGCGACCGCTGCCGGGGCGGCAGCGACCGGCCCAACAGCTTCTGGGAGCCGCTGGCGCCGCCCCGAAGCAATGGGCAGGGCGGGCGTCAGCGCGGCGGGGGCCATGCGGGCAAGGCCCGAAGCGCGCGCGGACGTGGACGAAACCCGCTGCAACGACGCGGCAAAACCGGACTGCGGCGCAATACTTCCCCCGGCGCGCGAGGCGCTTCGAATGGCGAGAGCCAGCCCGACGGAAGCGACAACCGCACGCGCAAGCGCGGTCGCCGCCGGGGCGGCCGCCGGCGTCACAACCCGAGACCGGGCGGCCCGGGGCCGGGCGATTCACCCCCCGAGCCGCCCCGCGACACCCCCACCGGCGTCTGAACCCGCCAGGGCGAAGGGTGTACGCTTCGCAGATGCCGGATCTGCGCACCGTCGTAAGTGTGGGCGATGCGCCGCCCGAGGCGCTCGAACTCAGGCGGCGCGTGTTCATCGTGGAGCAGGGTGTCGAGAAACTCGAAGAGTTCGACGGCCACGACCCCGAGTGCATCCACTTCCTGCTCTTTCATCTGGACGAAGTGGTGGGTTGCGCGCGGCTGCGCGCGCTCGACCCCGCGCGCGCCAAGGTCGAGCGCGTGGCGGTGACGCGGCAGGAGCGCCTGCGCGGTTATGGCCGGCGCATCATGCAGGCCATCGAGGACGAGGCGCGGCGGCGCGGCTTTTCCGAGCTGCTGCTGCACGCGCAACACCGCGCCGTCGCCTTCTATCAGAAACTCGACTGGGTGACATTCGGCGACGCATTCCGCGAAGCCAACATCCCCCACCGCAAGATGCGCAAGAAACTCGGCGCGTCGCCGCCCGGCAGCTAGCGCCGCCTCGCGTCGCGCACGTTGTAAAGCCGCGCCATCAACTGCGAGACCAGGCTGCCGACCGGAAGCGCCACGCCCGACTCGCGCGCCACCTGAAGCGCCAGTGAGAGATCTTTTTCGGCGATCCGCATATGGCCGCGCATCAACTCCTGATAGCCGGCCTCGGCGACGGCCTGCTCCGGCAGTTTGTGGCCCTGCAGGTAGCGCGCCATCAACTCGCTGAGCTGCCCGTTCGCGCGCCCGGCCTCTTCGAACCGCTCGACGGGCAAGCCCGCAGCGCGCGCCAGTGCGAACGATTCATATGCGGCCGCCCACTGGATATAAGTCATCAAGTTAATGCAGAGTTTGAGTTTCGCGCCAGCGCCGATCTCGCCCGCGTGAATGATGGTCTCGGCGTTGCTCTCGAGCACGGGCTTGGCGATTTCCAGGTGCGTCAGGTCGCCGCCCACCAGATAGGTAAGCGCAGCCGCGCGCGCTCGCTCGGCGCCGCCGGTTACGCAGGCGTCGAGCACGCCGACGCCCCGTGGCGCAGCCAGCGCTTTGATTTCACGCGCGGTATCGGGGTGAATGGTGCTGTGAATCGCCACCACCACGCCCCGCGCGGCGGTGCGCAGCACACCGTCGTGGCCGTTCATCACGGCGCGCACCTGTTCGTCGGCGGGCACGCAGACCGAGATCAAATCGCAGGCGGCGGCCAGTTCGCGGGGCGTGGCCGCCGCCCGGGCGCCCGCCGCCACGAGTTCGCGCACCGGCTCGTCTTTGATGTCACAAACCGTGGTCTCGAAACCGGCGCGTGGATAGTGCGCCGCCATCGGCCGCCCGATATCACCGAGCCCGATGAACCCGCAACGCAGCGTCATCGCGTCCTCCGACGGCAGCCTAGCGCAGCTTCGTTGCAGCAACTACGGAACTCCTCTATGGTGGGCGCTCTGCCCGGGGGGGCGCCATTTTGCGAAAACAAAACGCTGCGCAGGCGCGCGAACGAAAGCAGCGGATATCCGCGCAACCCGGGTCACGCACGACAAAGACCGGACTCTGCAGATGAACACGCCCCGCGCTTCCGGCATCGCTGGCAAGGTCGCCATCGTAACGGGCGCCGGTGGCGGCATCGGCGAGCACTACGCACGCGAACTCGCCGCCGAGGGCGCAAAGGTGGTGATCGCCGAGATTGACGAGGCGCGGGGCGCGCACACAGCCGATGCGCTCTGCGCCGAGGGGCATGAAGCGCTCTTCGTGGCCACCGATGTGGGCTCCGAAGACTCGACGCGAAATCTCGCCGCACGCGCCGTCGAGGCGTTTGGCGGCATCCATTTTCTGGTGAACAACGCGGCCATCTTCGGCGACATGAAACTCGAATCGCTGATGAATGTGGACTTCGACTACTACCAGAGCTTCATGAATGTGAACCTGAACGGCGCATTGCTCTGCACGCGCGCCTGCGTCCCCGCCATGCAAGCCGCTGGCGGCGGCGCCATCGTGAACCAGTCCTCGACCGCGGCCTGGATGGGCGTCGGCTACTACGGCCTGTCCAAGCTCGCGATCAACGGACTCACGCACTGTCTGGCGCGCGAGCTCGGCCCGCTCGGCATCCGCGTGAACGCCATCGCACCGGGGCCGACCGGAACCGCCGCTTTCGCTGCGCAGGTTCCCGACGCCACCCGCGAGCAACTGGTCTCCCATTTGCCGCTCGCCCGCCTCGGCGCGCCACGCGACCTCGGCGCGGCCTGCCTGTTTCTGTTGTCGGACGGCGCCGGCTGGCTGACCGGGCAAATCCTCGCGGTGGATGGCGGCCAGATCGTTCGCGCCTGAGCCACTCGAAGACATGACGCTCGAAACCCTGAACCCCGAAACGCGCAACCTGATCGCCGGCCGTCTGGTCGAGGCCTCGAACGGGCGGCGCTTCGACAACCTGAACCCCGCGACCGAGGAAGTGCTCGGCGCGACGGCCGATGGCACGCTGCAGGATATGGACACGGCAATTCACGCCGCGCGCCACGCCTTCGATCACAGCGACTGGAGCCGGAACGCAGAAAAACGCGCGCGCTGTCTGCGCCAGCTTTACGAGGGGCTTCGGGAAGCGCGGGAGCAACTGCGCGCGATCGTGGTGCGCGAGGCGGGTGCGCCCGTTTCGCTTACCGGCTTCATGCAGGTGGACGAGCCGATCGAAATGCTGTCGTACTGGGCTGACCTGGCGACGCAGTACGAATACGAAACGCCACTGGCGGAGGTTCCCTTCGCCGGTCGTCCGCAGCGGCGGCGCATGCAGCGCGAGGCCATCGGCGTGGTCGGCGCCATCACGCCCTGGAATGTTCCGCTCTATCTGAACATCGCCAAGCTCGGGCCGGCGCTCGCCGCCGGGTGCACGCTGGTGCTGAAACCGGCGCCGGACACGCCCTGGTGCGCCACCCATATCGGGCGCATCGCCGCTTGTTGCAGCGAGTTGCCGCCGGGCGTGCTGAACATCGTGGCGGGCGCAGACCACCGGCTCGGCGAGCGCCTCGCTCTGGATCCGCGCGTTGACATGGTCAGCTTCACCGGCTCGACCGCAACCGGAAGGCGCGTGATGAGCGCCGCCTCGGCCACCATCAAGAAGGTATTCCTCGAACTCGGCGGCAAGAGCGCTGCGATTGTGCGGGGCGACGCCGACCTCGACGCCGTGCTCCCCGGCGCCGCCATGACCTGCGTGCACGGCGGTCAGGGCTGCGCCATCACCACGCGCTGGCTCGTGCCCCGCTCGCTGGCGAAGGAATGCAACGAGCGCCTGCGCGCGGCTTTCGAAGCCTGGCGCTACGGCGACCCGGAAGATCCGGCAAACCTCCAGGGGCCGCAGATTTCCAGACTTCAGCAGCAGCGCGTGCACGGTTTCATCGAACGAGGGAAGCGTGAGGGCGCGCGCTGTCTGGTCGGCGGCAATCGGCACGAGGGCCGCGGTTTCTTCGTCCCGCCGGCGCTCTTCGTCAACGTCGAGCCGGAGATGGAAATCGCCCGGCAGGAAATCTTCGGCCCCGTGTGCGCGGTGATTCCCTATGACGACGACGAGGATGCGCTGCGCATCGCCAACGCTTCGGTGTATGGGCTTTCGGGCGCTGTTTATGGCCGCGATGAGGCGCGCTGCCTGGCGTTGGCGCGCCGCATCCGCAGTGGAACCATCAGCGTGAACGGCGGTATGTGGTTTCATGTGGACACGCCTTTCGGCGGCTACAAACAAAGCGGACTCGGACGCGAGAACGGGCGCATGGGTTTCGAGGAGTATCTGGAAACCAAGGTGATGGCGTTGCCGGGGGCACAGGGCCTGGCGCTCTGAGGAAGCGATGCACTTCGACCCCTTCGACTACAACTTCCACGAGGATCCGTATCCCATCTACCGCGTGCTGCGCGAGCAGGCGCCGCTGTATCGCAACGAGGCAAAGGGTTTCTGGGCGCTGTCCCGACACGCCGATGTGCTGGCCGCCTTCAAGAACACGGCGCAATTTTCGAGCCGCTCGGGCATTTCACTCGAAGCGTCCGACCTCGGCGACAACATGGAGCGCGTGCTCTCGATTCTCGGTATGGACCCGCCGCGTCACGGCAAGATGCGCGCGCTGGTTTCGAAGGGCTTCACCCCACGGCGCGTGGCCAGGCTCGAAGGCGCCATTCGCGCGCTCGCGAGCCGTTACCTCGAGCGCAAAGCCCACATCGGGCGCTGCGACTTCATCGCCGACTTCGCCGGGCGGATGCCGATGGATGTGATCAGCGAAATACTCGGCGTGCCCCTCGCCGACCGCGACGAGTTGCGCAGCCTGGCCGACACCCTGCTGCACCGGGAAGAAGGCGTGCCGGGCATTCCCGCCGAGGGCATCGCGGCTTCCGGGCGGCTGCTCGAATACTTTGATCGCAGCCTCGAAGAGCGACGCCGCAAACCCGGTGACGATCTGGTGAGCGCGCTGCTCGAAGCTGAACTGGACGGCGAGCGTCTTTCGGCGCAGGACATCACCGCCTTCTCCTACCTGATGGTGATCGCCGGCAACGAAACCACCGCCAAGCTGCTGGCGAACTGCCTGTACTGGCTGGACCGCCATCCGGCGGAGCGCGACAAAGTGCGAGGCCGCCCCGGTCGCATCCCCGACTGGATCGAGGAAACGCTTCGCTATGACAACTCGACGCAACTGATGGCCCGCACCCTGAACGGCGACATCGAATTGTACGGTCAGAAAGCAAGCGATGGCGACAAGCTGCTGCTGCTGATTGGTTCAGCAAACCGCGATGAATCCGTGTTCCCCGACGCCGACCGCTTCGACCTCGACCGCGACAACAGCGAACACCTGTCCTTCGGGCGCGGCGCGCACTTTTGTCTCGGCGCGAGCCTGGCGCGGCTTGAAGCGCGGGTGGCGCTGGAGGAACTCGAAGCCCGGCTCCCGGACTGGCGGGTGGACGAGTCCGGCGCGAAGCGGGTGCACAACCCGAATGTGCGCGGCTTCTCGCATCTGCCCATCGAGTTCAGCCCGGTGCGTTGATGCCCAGCCCGTGACACCATCATCCAATGTTCAGTATGCGCTTCGACATGCGCGCCCGCGATGGCGCAGCGACGCTGCCCGCGCTCTATGAGACCGCGCTCGAAATGTGCGGTTGGGCCGAGGGGCGCGGCTGCGTGGCGATTCAGGTCTCCGAGCATCACGCCTCACCGGATGGCTACCTGCCGGCGCCGCTGGTGCTCACGGCTGCCCTCGTGGCGCGCACCCAACGCTTGCCGATTCAGGTGGCTGCCCTGCTGCTGCCGCTTCACGACCCGCTCGCTCTGGCCGAGCAGATGGTCGTGCTCGATCACCTGTCCGGCGGCCGCGTCAGTTATGTCTGCGCGCTCGGCTACCGCCCCGAAGAGTACGCCATGTTCGGGCGCGATATGAAACAGCGCGGGCGGCGCATGGAAGAATGTCTGCGCGTGCTGCAGCAGGCTTTTAACAGCAGCAGCGGCGAACCCTTCGAATACCAGGGCCGCCGCGTGCAAGTGACGCCGCGTCCCCTCACCCCCGGCGGGCCGATGCTGCTCATGGGCGGCAACAGCCTGGCCGCCGTGCGTCGCGCCGCGCGCTTCGGCCTCGGCATGCTGACGATGGGCGGCGACCCCTCCCTCGAAGCTTCGTATCGCGAGAGCTGCGCGGAGTTCGGCACGACGCCGGGCCTGTTCATCAACCCCGACGCGGGCGTCCCGGCCTCCTGCTTCGTGGCTGAAGATAAAGACGCCGCGTGGCGCGAACTCGGCCCCTACCTGCTGCACGATGCGCAGATGTACGCCAGTTGGCTCGGCGACACCGGCGCCATCACCCGCAGCGCGGCCCGGGACATCCGCACGCTGCGCGCCGAGCAGGGCAACTACCGTATCTTTTCGGTGGAGGAGGCCATCGCATTCGGCAGGCGACACGGGCTTTTGATGCTGCAGCCGCTGTGCGGCGGGTTGCCTCCCGAGCTCGCCTGGCGCAGCCTTGAACTGGTTGCGGAGCGGGTGATGCCCGCACTCGGCTCCGCTTCGTAACCGCTTCGTAACGCAAAGGCGACGGCTGTTACAAAAGCCCGCGCCAAGGAGGTTCAACACGATGCGCAACACAACACGCTGGCTTTCGATTCTGATTGTCGGCGCAGGCTTGGTGGCGGGAACAGCAAACGCCACCTCCGAGCCCGCAGCCCTCGGCTTCACGATGAACCGCATAGACGGAACACCGGAGGCGCTCGATCGCTACCACGGGCAGGTGGTGATGCTCGTCAATGTGGCGAGCCGCTGCGGCTTCACGCCGCAGTACGATGGGCTCGAACAACTTTATGAGCGCTACCGCGACCGCGGCTTCGTGGTGCTCGGCTTCCCCTCCAACGATTTCGCCGGTCAGGAGCCGGGGACGAACGCCGAGATCGCCGAGTTCTGCCGCGCGACCTGGAGTGTGAAGTTCCCGATGTTCGAGAAGATTCATGTGCGCGGCGCGCAGCAGCACCCGCTCTATACTTATTTGACCACTCAAACGCAAACGGCGGTCCGCGGCGAAATCGAGTGGAACTTTCAGAAATTTCTGATTGACCGTCACGGCCAGGTGGTCGAGCGCATCACGCCGCGCACCGACCCGCTTTCGGCCACAGTGGTCGAGCGCATCGAGACCCTGCTGGCGGAGCCGCACCCGGGTTGATGCGGCACAGCGAAAACCCCGGGCGCAGCGCGTCCCCGGTCTACTAAACTCGCGCAATGGAACTCGAGGGACGACTGGCCGTCGTCACCGGCGGCGCGAGTGGGATTGGCCGCGCGCTGGTGGAGCGCTTTCACGCCGAGGGCGCGCGACACCTGGTGGTGGTGGACCGCGACGCCGAGGGCGCAAAGACGGTGGCGGCGACCGTCTCCGGCAGCGGCTTCGGTCTCGATGTCGCCGACGAGCCCCAGCTTCGCGCCATGCTGCGCGAGGTGGAGCGGGCGCACGGCGGAACAGACCTTTTCGTCTCGAACGCGGGCTATGTGACCATCGGCGGCCTCGAAGCGCCGGTCGCGGAGTTTCAGCGCATGTGGGAGGTGCATGTACTCGCGCACCTGTACGCTGCGCGGGCTGTCCTGCCGGGGATGATCGCGCGCGGCTCGGGCTACCTGCTGAACACGGCGTCGGCGGCGGGACTGCTCTCGCAGTTCGGGTCGCTGCACTACAGCGTCACCAAACACGCAGCGGTTTCGCTCGCCGAGTGGATCGCCATCACCCACGGGCAGCAGGGCATCGGCGTCTCGGTTTTGTGTCCGCAGGCGGTGGCGACCAACATCGAAGCCAACAGCCCGACCCGCAACGATGTGGCCAGCGGCGGCAGCCCGGCGGTGGCAGCGCGCGACGGCGTGCTCGATGCAGCGCAGGTGGCGGAGGTGGTGATTGAGGCGCTGGCCGAGGAGCGCTTCTGGGTGCTGCCGCACAGCGAGGTGGCCGAATACGCGCGGCGCAAGGCGAACGATGTGGATCGCTGGATTGCGGGCATGCAGCGCTGGCAGCAGCGTCTGTTCCCGGATGCGGCGCACCCGGCGAACTGGCTCGACGAGGATGGCGCGTGATGCAAAGTCCGCGCGGCGCGCGCAGGGTGTGCACGCTCGTTATCGCCACTGCGCTCATCGCAAAACTCGTGAGCGCGCTGCCCGCACTGGCGCAGGGCAGCGAGCAGATCTTCGAGCGCGCGGCCACGCGCATCGTACAGATTCGGATCGTCGAGGCGGACAGCGGCGCCAAGAGCGCCATCGGCACCGGCTTTGTCGTCGGCAAGGAAGGAGAGCTGGCGACCAACTACCATGTGATCGCCGATCTGGTGCACGAACCCGAGCACTATCGCGCCGAGTGGGTGGATGCTGCCGGCGAGGGTCACCCGATTACATTGCTCGGCTTCGACCTGGTGCGCGACATCGCCGTGCTGCAGGCCGAGCGCGCCTTTGCAAAACCATTTAAACTGCATAAGGGCGCGCTGCGCAACGGGCGGCGCATCTACGCCGTCGGCAACCCTTTTGATCTGGGCATGAGCATCGTCGAGGGCGCCTACAACGGCTTCGTCGAACACTCCTTCTATGAGCGCATTCACTTCACCGGCTCGCTGAACCCCGGCATGAGCGGCGGCCCGGCGCTGCTCGAAGACGGCTCCGTCGTCGGCATCAACGTGGCGAGTTCGGGCAACCAGGTGAGCTACCTGATTCCCGTGGACGATCTGCGCCGCTTGCTCGAACGCATTCGCGCGCCCGGTTACGAACTGCCCGAAGACCGCTCACTCGAATTGCGCGAACAACTCTGGCGTCACCAGCAGCGCTACTTCAGCGCCATCCTCGAAGCGACGCCGCAGATGGTGCAACTCGGTTCATATCAGGCGCCGGGGCGGCTCGCGCCCTTCTTCCACTGCTGGGGCGGTTTTTCCGAGAAGAAACGGCACAACGCGCGCCGGCATCGCTGCCAGACCGTGGACCACATCTATCTCTCCGACCGGATTCACATAGACGTAATCCAATTGCGTCACCGGCAAATCGAATCGGATGTTCTTTCGCCGACGCGCTTCTACCAGCTTTATTCGAGGTTTTTCGAACGCAACTGGAGCGAGCTGGACGGCAGCGACGAGGATTTCAGCGAGTTCCGCTGCGCGGTCGAGTTTGTCGAGACCGGGGGGCTCGTGTTCAAGACCGCATTCTGCGCGCGCCGCTACCTCGAATTCGAAGGACTTTACGATGTGATGTTCAAGGCGGCGCACCTGGGCGAGCCGAACACGGGCTTCGAAACGGCGCTGGCGCTCACCGGCATAAGTTTCGAAAACGCCCGCGCGCTCAGCCGTCGCTATCTGGAGGCAATCCGGTGGAGCGAGTAATTTTCGCCGAGTTGCTCGACCGCCGGAACCGCGTGCACACGCGGGTTCGCATCAACACCCTGCCCTTTCGCATCGGCCGAAGTTACAACAGCGATCTGATTCTCGACGATCCGCATGTCGAGAGCGAGCACGCCGTGGTCGAGGATGACGGCGCGGGCGGGCTGCGGCTGCGCGACCTCGACAGCCAGAACGGCTGCTTCGAGGGCGGAGCAAAGCGGCCAAGCGCGCACATCGCACTCGGCGGCGACACCCTGGTGCGCCTCGGCCACAGTCAACTGCGCTTCCGGGACGCGAACTTTGCGCACGGCGCGGCAATAAAGCTGGTCGCGCACACACCCTTCGTGAACTGGCTGCTCGAACATTGGAGCGCGCTGCTGCTGATACCCGCCCTCGGCGTGCTGCTGAAACTCGGAGAGGTCTGGCGCAACACCACGGGAGATTTCGAGTGGGTCCCGGCGCTCTCCGAAACCACGACGACGCTGATCTTCCTCGTCGTCTGGGTCGGCGCCTGGTCCCTCGTCAACCAGATGATGCGCGGTCGCGCGCGCGTCGTCGCCCACACCGTCACCGCTTTCGGTTTCGAGATGCTGCTGTCCGCCATAACCGATGTCGCAATGGAGTGGATGCGCTTCCTCTTCGCCCCTATCGAGCCGCTCGAGTTACTGAAAATTTTCCTCCTGTGCGCAAGCGGCAGCCTGATGCTGCTCGCGCACCTCTCCATTCTGGGCGCTGGTCGCCGCGCGCTGCGCTACGGCATTGCGCTGCTGGTGGCGACGGGCGCGCTCGGGGTCATGGTGCTGAACTACTACAGCACGGAGCAGGCGGACTGGGTCGAGACGCTGCCCTACTGGAGCCGGCTCGAGCCGATAAACCCGCGCTGGCTGACCCCCGAAGCCGCCGACGCGTACTTCCACGAGCTCGACGCCATGCAGCCCGAACTCGACACACTCGCGGAGAAAGCACTGGCGGAACAGAAGCCCGGGGGCGCCACTCGCTAACGCGACCGGCGCTTCGGCGGCGCGTGCTCGGTCGAAGGGTCGAACGCGCCGCGGCCGAGTTGCTCGCGGATCGGTACGAACTCGGGCTGACGCAGCGTGCGCCGCTGCCAGTTCACACCATCCACCACCAGGGTGTGGCCGCTGATGTAGGCGGCGTAGGGCGAGCACAAAAAGGTGGCGGCCCAGCCGAGTTCGCGCGGCCGCCCGCTGCGTCCCGCCGGGCAACTCGCCTCCTCCGCGCGCCGGTCGCCGCGACCGGGCACGGCGCGGATGTCCGCACTCTCGTCCTCGTGCGGAAAAAGCCCGGGCACAAGGCCGTTCACGCGGATGCCAGAAGGCGCCCACTCGACCGCCAGCGTCTCGGTCAGGTTCTTGACGCCCGCCTTCGCCGCGGCGGAATGCGCGAAGCCGGGGCCGCCGGTCCAGGCATAGGAGGCGCCGATGTTCACAATCGAAGCGGGCGCGCCGGCTGCCATGCAACGCCTTGCGAGTTCGCGGGAGCAGAAGAAGGCGCCGTTCAGCACGATGTCCACGACCGCGCGCCATCCCCCCGGTGACAGATCCTCCGCGGGCGTCGGAAAGTTGCCGGCGGCGTTGTTGATGAGGTGGCGCGGCGCGCCGAGTTCGCGGGTCACCACATCGAAGGCATGGGCAATCTGCTCGGGCTCGCGCACATCGCAGCCGACCTCGATGGCGCGCGCGCCAATCTCGGCAAGCGCCGCGACGCCCTGCTGGCGATGCGCCTCGCTGCGCGACAAAATCGCCAGCCCCGCGCCGAGTCGGCCAAACTCCAGCGCGATGGCGCGACCGAGTCCCGTGCCGCCGCCGGTGACGATCACCGTCTCCCCGTCGAAACAACCCGCCGGCAACGCCTGCGCGCCGAGCGGGGGCGGCTCCTGAAGGCCCATGCAATTCTCCCTGACACGGCGACGCGCCAGCGCGCCGACGACCGCCGACCATCGCCAGCCGCGAATGATACCTTCCACAGCGGCCAGCGAGTGAGTGGTTCGTGGCTCGTGAATAATGGTCAACCGGTACAGAATTAGATGGTACAAAATTAGTCAGACGGGAGACGCCGTGGGCGGACTGCGCACAATCGAGACCGGAACGAATGAGCTTCTGTGCCGGCGCGAGGCGCCCGACGGGCGGGTGGCCGTAATCACGCTGAACCGGCCCGAGAGCCGCAACGCCCTGAGCGATGCGATGAAGCGCGCGCTCGCCGAACTCGTCCCCCGGCTCGGCGCCGACCCCGAGGTGCGCGTGCTGCTGCTGACCGGCGCCGGCGGCGCCTTCTGCGCCGGTGGCGACACGCGGCGGATGGCGCGCGAGGGTCGTCCGCCCGCACCCGAAGCGCGCGTGCGGCAGTTGCGCGAGGAGCACGAAGTGCCCCGCGCGCTGCACCAGATGGGCAAGCCGACCATCGCCGCCCTGCCCGGCCCGGCCGCCGGCGCGGGCCTCGGCCTGGCGCTCGCCTGCGACCTGCGCCTGCTGGCCGAAAGCGCATTCCTGCGCAGCGCCTACCTGCAGCTCGGCCTCTCGGGCGACTACGGGGCGAGTTGGTTTCTAACAAAGCTGGCAGGCCCGGCGCGCGCGCGCGAAGTATTGTTCGGCGGCGAGCGCATCGGCGCCGCCGAGTGCGAGCGGCTGGGGCTTGCGAACCGCGTGCTGCCCGACGCTGAACTCTTTGCTGCGGCGCTCGCGCTCGCGCAGCAGCTTGCAAAAATGCCGCCGCTTGCGCTGCGCTACATGAAAGAGAACCTGAAATTTGCACTCGCTGGCTCGCTCGAAGCCGCGCTCGACGCCGAGGCCGAGCGGATGGTACAAAGCGCCGACACCGAGGATTATCTGGATGCCATAAAGGCCTTTTCAGAGAAACGACCGCCGCGCTTTCACGGCTCTTGGACGAGGGGATGACGATGGCTGAAGACAAAGAAACCGTCCGGCTCGACTGGGAGGGCGGGATCGCCGTCATCAGCTACGACCGGGCGGAGAAACACAACGCCGCAAACGACGCGATGGACCGGCGTCTATTCGAAATCCTGCGCGAGTTGCAGAGCAGTCCAAAGCTGCGCGCGCTGGTCTGGCGCGGCGAGGGCGAGAGCTTTTCCTCGGGGCGCGACACCAGCCAGCTCGGCGTGCGCAGCGAGGACATCAGCCACTTCGATTTCATCGAGCGTGGCCACGCCGGCGCGCGGGGCTTTCTCACCCTGCCCGCGCCCTCGATCGCCGCCCTCAAGGGCTGGGTGATCGGCGGCAGCTTCGAGCGCGCTCTGCTCTGCGACCTGCGCATCGCCGGCGAGAGCGCGCGCATGCGCCTGCCGGAGTTGCTGCACGGCGTCCTGCCCGACTCCGGCGGCAGCGCGCGGCTGTTCCAGATGGCAGGCCACGGACTGCTCGCCGACCTCGCGCTGACCGGCCGCGTGATGGACGCCGACGAGGCGCTGCGACACGGTGTGGTGTCACGCGTCGTGCCCGACGCCGAACTCGACGCCACGGTGATGGATATGGCCCGGCGCATCGCCGAGGCGCCGCCGCTGGCGGTAAAGCTCTTCCTGCGCACCCTTCGACGCATGGCGAACCCGCTGGTCGAAACTTCGCTTCAGGAGGAAGCGCTCGCCCAGTCCCTGGTGCTCGGCTCCGA
>JAHRAN010000157.1 GCA_020027245.1 Myxococcota bacterium | reverse complement strand
GCGGGGATCAACTCACTGGCGGCGCCGGCGATGTCGCTGCCCTCGAAGTTGCGCAGGATGACCTCGAAGATCTGCTGCGCCTCGCCGTCGCGGTTCATGCGCGTGTAGGCGACGCCCAGTTTGTAGAGCGCCTCCGCGTCGAGCCCGAGACCGGGGTAGTCGTTCAGCACCGAGCGGTAGCGGTTGGCCGCGCTCTGGTATTCGGTCTTCACCAGATAGAAGTCGCCGATGGTCAACTCGTGCCGCCCGAGCTGGGTGCGCAGATCCCGCCAGATGATTTCACCCTCCGCCGCTTCGGGGGAGCGCGGGTAGCGCGTGATCAGCGTGTCGAGGGTATTGAGCGCCTCGCGGGTCGCCGTCTGGTCGCGCTCCGGGTTGTGGCTCTGCTCCCTGTGACAGAGCGCGGAGCGCAGGATGGTGTAGGGAACCTTCTCGTGATCCGGGTGCAACTCGCTGAACTCGGAGTAGTAGGAGAGCGCCTCGTCCCACTGCTTCTGCGCGAAGTAAGCGTCCGCAATCCGCAACTCGGCGAGGACAGCGTGCTCGCTGTAGGGGTAGTTGTCCACCACGCTCTGAAAGCTGTCTATGGCCTTTTCGTAGTCGGTCATGTCGAGGCCCCACAGGCTCGAGCCGTTCTCCATCAGGTCAACGCCTTCCTGATAGAGTTCGCTGGAATCCGGCAGCTCGGCGAACTCGTCCGCCCCGGTCGAGGCGCAACCCGTGCTGACGAGCAGCGCCAGCGCGAAGGCCGCCGCAGCCGCATGTGCAAGCGCGGGCGGTGTGGAACTGGAAAGGTTAAACGAGTCGTGGCGCGGCAAGGTGAACCCTCCTCGAAGGCCATGGCGAAGGCCCGGTCAGCATATACCAGACCACGGGCCATGTCCATCTGCTAGGGTTTTGTTTTGAGCCCCCAGAATCCAGCGGGGCAGGGAGGATAGCGTGAGCGTCAGGGAAAAGCGGCACCTCGACCGGAGGCTCCTGGGGCGACCGGGCTGGATTTCGCCCGATGCCCTTCAGCAGGAGCTCGATGCCCTGCCCGATGTGGCCGAGAAGGGCGAATGGGCCCTGCCGCCCGACCTCGAGGCCGACGAGGAGGTCGCCGATGCCGATGCTGACGCCCCCGAGGCCCCCGCCGATGCGGACGCCGCTGCCCCCGCACCCGAGCTTCCGCTCTCATAGCCTCGGGCAGCGGGAGCGCGTCCGGTGATCAAGTCCAGGCTGGGCGACAGCCTCGACGCCACGCTGCTGCGCCTCTTCCCCTTCCTGTCGCGCCTTCGCATCCACCCGAACCTGTTTTCCATCGCCGGGCTCGGCGCCTCGCTCGCTGGCGCGGGCTGCTTCGCCGTCGGAGAGTTCCGTCCGGGCGCGGTGGCGGTGGCCCTCGGCGGCTTCTTCGATTTAACGGACGGCGTGCTCGCCCGCCAACAGGGCCGCAGCAGTCATTTTGGCGCGTTCCTCGATTCGACCCTCGACCGCGTGACCGACATCGCGCTGCTCTTCGCGCTGGCCATGTACTACGCGCAGGCGGGGCAGCCGCACTGGGCCTGGCTTGCGGGGCTGGCGCTGGTGTCGAGCGTCGTGATCTCTTACAGCCGCGCGCGCGCCCTGCTGCTGCTGCCCGACTTCGAGGGCGGCGCCTTCGAGCGCGCGGAGCGAATCGCAGTCATCCTGTTCGGCGCCGTGCTCGACCTGATGCCGCTGGCGCTCGGGGTGCTGGCGCTGGGCGCGACCATCACCGCCGCGCAGCGCATCGCGCAGGCCTGGCGGCGTCTGAACGAACTCGAGACCCAAAACCCAAGTCAGGGAGGAAACGCCGATGGAGGATGAGCAAAAGCCGGAGCGTGGCTTCACGGTTGTTGACCGACGCGACGAAGCGCGCGAAGCCGAAGCGGAGGCGACGCCGGATCTGAAGTCCGTTGCCGCGCCGGAAGCGCAACCGGAGGCGCCGCCGTTTGCAGCTTCGGACGCGGGCAGCGCCGCCGCCGCCGACAAATCTGCGCCGCCGCTGCCGCCCGTGGATTTTTCGAGCTTCGCCATCTCGCTTGCGAGTTCTGCCCTCTATCACCTCGGCATGGTCGCCGATCCGCAGGCGGGCACGCCCGGCGAGAAGAACCTGCCCCTCGCGCGTCACACCATAGACACCATCGAGCTGCTTCAGCAGAAGACCGCCGGCAATCTCACGGACGACGAGGCCAAGCTGATCGGCAACCTGCTTGCGGAACTGCGCATGCACTTCGTCGAGGCGAGCCGGAACTGAGCCTTGCCGGACGCGCTCGTGCTGCAGGCGCCAGCCAAACTGAATCTGGGTCTGCGCGTTGGCGCGCGCGGCGCGGGCGGCCTGCATTCCATCGAGAGCCTGTTTGTGCCGCTCGCGCTCGCCGACCGCATCGAGCTTCGCCAGAGGGCCAGCGGCGTCCGGCTGCTGACGGAGGGGCCGGTGGCGACCCCGGCGGGCAGGTCCAATCTGGCTCATCAAGCGGCGCAGGCCTTTCTCGACGCGGCGCGCCTCGACGCGGGCGTCACGATCTGTTTGCGCAAGCACATTCCCTCGCCCGCCGGTCTCGGCGGCGGGTCGAGCGACGCCGGCGCCGTGTTGCGCGGGCTTGCGCAGCTTCACCCCGGCGCGCTCTCGCCCGGACAGTTGGCGGAGCTGGCGCTGCAACTCGGCGCCGATGTGCCCTTCTTTCTGACGCCACGGCCCGCACTGGTTTCGGGCCGGGGCGAGCGGCGGCTGCCGGTCGAGGGACTGCCGGTGCTGCATCTGCTGCTGCTCCACCCGGGGGTCGGCATCACTACTGCGCTGGCCTTCGAGACCTTCGACACCTTGTCGGCCTCGTTGACGCCCGCGCCGGCGCGCCCTACGCTTCGCAGCCTTCTGGCCCTTCGGGAAGAGGATGGAAGCGCTGTCACAGATGCCCTGCCGGGCCTGTCCGCCGAGCACTGGCGGGACATCCTGGTCAACGACCTGGAGCCGGCGGCGCGACACCTGTGTCCCGTGGTGGCGGAATTGCGGGAGGAACTTTCTGCTACACAGGCCCGGGCGGTGGGCATGAGCGGCAGCGGCCCCACCATGTTTGGCGTTTTCGGCGACGCCCGGTCGGCCCACGAGGCAGCGCAAAAGCTCGCACCCCGGGTCGCGCAGTGCCGGGTCACGAAGACAATTTCGCACATCGGCGCCACGGCTTGACACCGCTGCGCATCAGGAGGAACGGGGTGCAACAGCGCCCGGCAGCCGCTCGGGGCGGTCAACGAGATAGGCGGGTCGCGTCAGCGACCCGGCACCTGGGCGGGCGCGAAGCGCCTGACATGTTGTAACTGGCCGCGCCCCCGGCGCGGCCCAAGTTGGGGCGTCGCCAAATGGTAAGGCAGCGGCCTTTGGAGCCGCCATTTGCAGGTTCGAGTCCTGCCGCCCCAGCCACCGATTGACAAAACCCGCAGCGAGGTGGATACCCGCAGCGAGCGGATGACGCGGACGAGGAGAACGATGCCGGAGAATGTACTGACGGTCGAAGCGCGGAGCGAAACCGGCAAGGGCGTGTGCCGCAGGTTGCGCGCCGCCGGACGCATTCCGGCAGTGGTCTATGGACGCGGCCGCGACACCCGCGCCATCAGCGTGAACCCTGCCGCCCTCGCCGCGCTGCTGCAGGCGAGCGGCGCCGGCTTCAACACGCTGATTGATCTGGAAATCGAGGGCGCGAGCGAGAAGGTGCTGCTCAAGGCCCTGCAGCGCGACCCGGTCGGCGGCGCCTTCGTGCACGCCGACTTCCATCAGATTGATCTCAGCCGCAAGGTCGTCATTTCGGTGCCGCTGCACTTCAGCGGTCGCGCGAAGGGTGTGGAGTTCGAGGGCGGCATCCTCGATCACCCGGTGCGCGAGGTCGAGATCGAATGTCTGCCGACTTCCATCCCCGAGGCGATCGAGGTGGATGTGAGCGCGCTCGGCTTGAACGAGGCGCTGCACATAAGCGAGTTGACGCTGCCCGAGGGAGCAGAGTTGCGCAGCAACGCCGAGCTGGCCGTCGCCATCGTGGCGCCGCCCCGGGTCGAGGAGCAACCGGCCGAGGAAGAAGCCGCCGAGGGTGAGGCCCCGGCGGAGGGCGACGAGGCGAGCGACGAGACCAAGCCCGGAGAGCCGGCGGGCGAGGGCGATGGCGCGGGCGCAGAGAAGAAGAGCAGCGGCGACTAGCCGCGCCGCGCCGTGAAACTCGTCGTCGGCCTCGGCAACCCCGGTCGTCGTCATCAGGCAGAGCGGCACAATGTGGGGTTCCAGATCGCCACGGCCTTCGCCCGGCGCGCGGGCATACTTTTAAGCAGCAGCGGCGAGCGCTTCGAAGCGCAGTTCGGCCAGGGGCATTTTCGCGGCTTCGAAGTCGGCGTGCTGAAGCCGCTGACCTTCATGAACGAGTCCGGTCGCTCCGTCGCGCAGGCGCTTTCCGCGCTGCCGGTTGACGACCCGAGTCAGGACCTGCTGCTGCTGCTCGACGATGTGGATCTCCCCTTCGCGCAGTTGCGCCTGCGCGCGCAGGGGGGCGACGCCGGTCACCGAGGGCTCAGGGACGTGCTGGCGCGCACCGGCCCGGCTGTGCCGAGGCTGCGCTTCGGCATCGGTCGCCCGGTGACGCAGCAAAGCACCCACGATTTTGTGCTCGAGCCCTTCGACCCGGCGGAGCAGGAAGCGCTGCCGCAGGCCCTCGCGCGCGCGGTGGACGCGGTCACCTGCTGCCTCGACGAGGGGCCTGGCAAAGCCATGAACCGTTTCAACAGCCTCGCCTGTTGACCGCGCCGAGCCGCTGTCGGAGTACTCATAGTGGGGCTTCTGGGTAGACGCGCCCGCCTTGGGCCGCGCCTTTGGCGCGGCCAGTTGACAACATGGTTGACGCTTCGCGCAAATCTGGGGCGCCGGTCGCTGACGCGACCGGCGCTTCTCGTCGCTACTGGCTGCTGCTTCGTGTCATTCTCGCACCCCACTCTGTCATTCTCGCTGTACCGGGAATGACTCCTGCGAAGGCGGGAATCCAGTTTGTGCCTGCCACCCCGCCGCTGTTGCGTGCGATTGCGGTACGCTGGTCGTCGTTGCCGAGACATGAGGGGGGATTTTCAAACCGTGCTGCCTCCGACTGCGTCGCACCGTGCGCCGAAGCTGGCCGATCGTCTGGTGCGCCCCTTCATCCGCTTCATGGAGCTCGAGGTTTCGAGCGCGCTGCTGCTGCTTTCGATGGCGCTGCTGGCGCTGGTCTGGGCGAACTCACCCTGGGGCGACAGCTACACCGCAGTCTGGGAAGCGACACCGCTCGGCATTCACCTGGGCGCGCACTTCGCCATCGAAATGACCCTCGGTGAATGGGTCAACGATGGCCTGATGGTGATCTTCTTCTTCGCCGTGGGTATGGAGATCAAACGCGAGATGGTGCACGGCGAACTGTCCACGCGGGACAAGGCGATGCTGCCGCTGTTCGGCGCGCTCGGCGGCATGGTCGTGCCCGCCTCGATTTACCTGATGTTCCACCTGGGCGGCCCCGCCGAGCGCGGCTGGGGCATTCCGATGGCCACCGACATCGCATTCGCCGTGGCCGCGCTGTCGGTGTTCGGGCGCCGCGTGCCGCCCGGCCTGCGCATCTTCCTCTTGGCGCTTGCAATTGTGGACGACCTCGGCGCGGTGGCCGTGATCGCGCTGGTCTATACCGCCGAGCTGCATCTCGACGCCCTCGCCTGGGCCGGCGCCGGGCTTCTGCTCTGCGCGCTGCTGAACTGGATCGGCGTGCGCGCCATTCTGGTCTACGCAGTGATCGGCCTCTTCGTCTGGTACGAAACCCACCACTCGGGCGTGCACGCCACCATCGCCGGTGTTGCGCTCGGGTTGCTGACGCCGACTGCAATCGAACGCGATGACGAAGAGACTTTGTACCAGCGCGCGCGGGGCGGCCTCGAGCGGCTGCGCGAACTCCTGACCGGCGAGGAGCGCGAAGATGTGCTGGACCACAGCGGTCACGAGCGGCACCGCGTGTTCCGCCTGCTCTCCGGCGTGGGCCGGCAGACGCTGTCGCCGCTCGACTACCTCTTGATCCTGCTCGAGCGCCCGGTGGCGTTCATCATCATGCCGGTCTTTGCGCTGGCGAACGCAGGCGTCGTGCTCAGTGCGGACACGCTCCTCGCCGCGGAATCGCAGTCCGTCGCCGTGGCGGTGGCGCTCGGTCTGCTGATCGGCAAGCCGCTCGGCATCACCATCTTCTGCTGGCTCTCGGTGAAGTGGCTGCGCATCGCGGTGCTGCCGAAGCGCGTGGACTGGTGGATGCTGAACGCCACCGGCGTGCTGGCCGGCATCGGTTTCACGGTGGCGCTGTTCGTCACGGGCCTGGCCTTCGAGAGCCCGATCTTCGTGGCCGGCTCGAAGATCGGCATTCTGATCGGCTCGGTGGTGGCGACGCTGCTCGGCATGCAGGTGCTGCGTCGGGTGTTGCCCGCCGCCACGCCGGGTAGCTGAGCGGGCGTCGCCGCCACGGCCAGATTGCCTAAGCTCCGGACTGTCCCGCCCGAAGCCACGAGGAGAATTGCGATGAAAAGCGAGCCGCGCGAAAGCGCCCAAAGCCTCGAACTCAAGGTCGGCCTCGCCGAAATGTTGAAGGGCGGCGTGATCATGGATGTCACCAACCCCGAGCAGGCGAAGCTCGCCGAAGAAGCCGGCGCGGTTGCGGTGATGGCGCTCGAGCGCGTGCCGGCGGACATCCGCCGCGAGGGCGGTGTGGCGCGCATGGCCTCGCTCGCCGTGATCGAGGGCATACAGAAGTGCGTCTCGATTCCGGTGATGGCGAAGGCGCGCATCGGCCACTTCGTCGAGGCGCAGTTGCTCGACGCTTTGGGCGTTGACTTCATTGACGAGAGCGAGGTGCTGACGCCCGCGGACGAGGCCCACCATGTGGACAAGCACGGCTTCCGCGCGCCTTTCGTCTGCGGTTGTCGCAACCTCGGCGAGGCGCTGCGCCGCATCGGCGAGGGCGCGGCGATGATTCGCACCAAGGGCGAGGCGGGCAGCGGCAACATCGTCGAGGCGGTGCGCCATCTGCGTCAGGTGAACGGCGACATCCGCGTGGTTCAGGCGCTGCGCAAGGAGGAACTCTTCGCGCGCGCAAAGGAACTCGGCGCGCCGGTCGAGTTGCTTCAATATGTCCACACCGAGGGACGGCTGCCGGTGCCGAACTTCGCCGCCGGCGGCATCGCCACGCCCGCCGACGCGGCGCTTTGCATGCAACTCGGCGCCGAGGCGGTGTTCGTCGGCTCCGGCATCTTCAAGAGCGAGGACCCCGCAGCCCGCGCCCGCGCGCTGGTGCACGCCACCACCCACTGGAACGAAGCGGAGGAGTTGCTGCTGGCGTCGCGTGGTCTCGGTGAGGCGATGCCGGGCATCGAAATCGAAACCCTCGCCGAAAGCGAGCGGCTTTCGAGACGCGGCTGGTAGTTATTGGAGAGCGTGGATGACGAAGCGCGTCGGCGTGCTCGCCATTCAGGGCGGTGTCGAACTGCACGCGCGCGCGCTCGAACGCATCGGCGCGCATGCGCTGCGGGTGCTGCGCCCGGCAGACTTCGATAATTGTGACGCGCTGATTCTGCCCGGCGGCGAAAGCACGACCATCGCAAAGGGTATGGATCGTCTGAAATTGTGGGAGCCGCTTGGCGCCTTTGCCAGAAGCGGCCGCCCGCTGCTCGGCACCTGCGCCGGCGCCATCCTGCTCGCCCGCGAAAGCCGCCTCCAGCAGCCGCTCGGCGCGGTCAACGGGTTGGGCGGGGTGCGACAGCACCCCGGGACCCTCGGCCTGATGGATGTCGTCGCCCGCCGCAACGCCTACGGCACGCAGGTGGACTCCTTCGCCGCCCCCGCCGACGAAGGCGCCATCCCCGCGCTCGCGGGGTTTCGCTGCGTGTTCATCCGCGCGCCCGTCTTCGAGGAGCTGGGGCCAGCGGTCTCGGTGCTCGCCCGTCAGGACGGGCGACCGGTGCTGCTCCGCTGTGGCTCCATCTGGGCCGCGAGCTTCCACCCCGAGCTCGGCGACGACCCCCGCCTGCACGCGCTCTGGCTCGGGCGCGCCGCGTCCCAGGCGAGGCCCGCGCCACCACCCGCGCCGCACCCTTGATGGCAATCTGCGCGCCGTCTGCTATCTCCCTGTCCGGTTCACCTCGGTTCCCTCCGGTCGCCCCGTGGCGGCGCAGCGGAGTGGAGCCCGGAGTCTTCGCAGACTTCGTCCGGGAGGAGTGACACAATGCGCGAGTACGAAACGACCTTCATCGTTCAGCCGGAGATCGGCGACGAGGGTTGTCAGGAACTGTTCGGGCGGATTGACGGCGCGCTCGAGAAGGCGGGCGCAACGCGCCTGCTGCACGCCGACCAGGGCAAGCGCCGCCTCGCCTACGAGATCCGCAAGTTCCAGAAGGGTCGCTATGTCACGACCTTTTATTTATCCACGGGCGAGGCGGTGGCGCCGCTCGAGCAGATGCTGCGCATCGAGGAATCGGTGCTGCGCTTTCTCACCGTGTTGAAAAATGAAAAAGTACTTGATGTCGAGGCGCGCCGCGTCGAGGCGGCTGAAGAAGAAAAGCAGCGCGCCGAGCGCGCGCTCGAACGCGCAAGGCGCGAAGCCGAAGAGGCGCAGAGCCGCGAGCAGGCCGCCCGTGCCGCCGCTACCGAAGCCGCCGCCGACGCGAAATTCGCCAGCGAGTCCAATGCAGCGAGCGCCGACGATGCAGCGAGCGAAGCCCCCGCTGATGAAACAGTGGAAGCGGCCGAGCCGCCGGACGCCGCCGAGACCGGGAGCGAAACTGAAACCGAAGCTGAAACCGAAACCGCCGCCACCACCGCCGACGCCGACGCGGAAGAAACCCCGGCGGCGGATGCGGCTGTGGAGAAGGAATGACGGGTTCCGACGCGCACGCCGACCTGACGCTGCCGCAGTCCTGCCGCGTGTTGTTCGCGGTCGTGCTGGTGTTGACCGCGGTGGCGGTTGCGGGCAACTGGTGGGTCGTCGGCAACCTCGCGGCGTGGGCGGTGCTGAACCCGCTCTACACCGCGTGCGCCGGCGTCATCATCGGCTTGCTCGCGCTGCGCGGCGACACGCACGAGCGCATCATCAAATACACCCTCGCCGCCTGCGTGATTCTTTGCATCGGCAACCTCGCGCTCGCGCCGCGTGACATCACCGTCGTGTGGCATCTGGTCGATTCGCTGCTGCCAGCCGCATTCGTCTGGTTCGCGTATCGGTTGCTGCGCCCGAAGGGAGCGTCGAATGAGTGAAACCGGCGAACAGCCCGGGCCCGACGCGCCCACACCCGCGTCCCCGCCCGCATCCACATCTGCATCCACACCCACACCGCCGCCCACGCCGGCATCCACACCCGCCACGCCGTCGCCGTCGCCGTCGTCGTCGCCGCCGCCGCGTCGTGAGGGTGCGGGGCGTTCGGAGCGCCCCGCAGCGACGGCGGGCGGCCCCGGCCCCGGCGCGCGGCGCGAGGGTTTTGTTCGCTCCCGTGGCGGCGGTGGCGGGCGCGGGCGCGACGGCGAGCGCGAGCGTCGCCCGCTGAGCGTGAAGGGCCGGCTGCGCGCCAAGGCGCGCAAGAAAGCGCGCAAGCAGGCGAAGAAAAAGGGCGGCCTGCTGCGCAAGAAAGTCTGCCGCTTCTGCGCCGACGCGAAGATCGAGATTGACTACAAGGAGCCCAAGGGCCTGCGCTACTTCGTTTCCGAAACGGGCAAGGTCGTTCCCCAGCGCATCTCGGGCAACTGCGCCCGGCACCAGCGCGCGATCACCACGGCGGTGAAGCGCGCGCGCCAACTCGCGCTCCTGCCCTACAGCTCGCAGCACGGAATCTGATGGCCATGCTGCGCGTAATCCTGCGTGACGATGTGCAAAACCTGGGCGAGGCGGGCGAGGTGGTTTCGGTGAAGCCCGGCTACGCCCGCAACTACCTGCTGCCCCGGGGGCTCGCGCTGATCGCCACCGAAGCGAGAGTGCGCGAGTTCGAACACCAGCGCCGCGCCATCGCCGAAAGGCAGGCGAAGCAGTTGAAGCAGCACGAGTCCGTGAAGCGGGCCATCGAGAAACTCGCGCTGCGCATCGAGGTGCAGGCGGGCGAGCAGGGCCGGCTCTTCGGCTCGGTGACGGCCGCGCAGGTGGCGGAGTTGCTGGCCGAGCAGGGTTTCGAGGTGGATCGCCGCAAGCTCGCCATGCCCGAGCCGATCAAGACCGTCGGCGAGCACACGCTGACGCTGAAGTTGCACCGGGAGCTTGTGGCGCAAGTGAAACTGTCCGTGGTCGCAGCCGCTGCTGACGCAGCGGCTGCGACGGGCCACCCGTTGACCGCCGCTCCGCGAAGCGCGGAGCAGTTGCCGGAGGGGGCCGCCGCTGACGCGGCGGCTGACAATGCTGGCGATGCCGCCGCTACCGACGCTGCCGCCACGGTCGAGGGCGCGTCCGAGGACGAGAGCGAGGCGGCGGACGAGGCCTAGCCCGCCGCGCCCACCTGCCCCCTGTCAGCCGCCAGCGCTGCGGTCGTCGCCCGTCGCCGCTAGAAACCGCCTCGGCGACGTTGCGGATGGAGTACACTCATCCGTTCACCGCGAACAGGGGGCGTCATGGCTTTGAGTAGTGTCGCAGACGGCGTGGCGGGCGACGAAGCGCCGGGGCGCGTGCCGCCCCACGACCTCGCCGCCGAGCGCGCGGTGTTGTCGGCGCTGCTGCTCGACCAGAGCGCCTTCAACGAAGTGCAAAGCGAACTCAAGGCGGAGGATTTTTATCATCCCGCCAACGCGCTGCTCTACCTGCGCATGGTGCTGCTCCACGAAGAGGGTCGCCCCGTTGACCTGATCACCTTGCACGCCGCGCTCTCCGAACGGAAGGAGCTCGACACCGTCGGTGGCGCGGTTTATCTGGGCGAGATTTCGGATGTCGTGGCAAGTGCTGCGAATGTCACCCACTATGCGCAGATTGTACGCGACAAGGCGGTGAAGCGGCGGCTGATCGGCGTGGCCACCGAAATCGTGAGCAGCGGTTACAACGAGAGCGAGCCCGCCAAACAGATGCTCGACTTCGCCGAGTCGCGCATCTTCGATGTCTCGAAGGAGCAGAGCCGCTCGACTTTTCAGAATGTTCACGAAGAAATGGCCACGGACACCTTCGATTATATTGATCGCATTTATGCAAAGCAGGGCGCGCTCACCGGTTTGCCGACCGGCTTCAGCGACCTCGATGCCCTGACCGGTGGTCTGCAGGAGAGCGAGCTCATCATCCTCGCCGCGCGTCCGTCCATGGGGAAGACGGCCTTCGCGCTGAACATTGCGCGCAACGCGGCGGTTGATCACAACAAAAAGGTGGCAGTTTTCTCACTCGAAATGACGACCCGCTCGTTGATCATGCGGCTTTTGTCGTCGGAGGCGCGCGTTGACTCATCGAGTCTGCGCAAGGGCTTCATGTCAAACAATGAGTACAAAAGCCTGAAGGCCGCGGCGGATAATTTCACCGACGCGGCGATCTGGCTGGACGATTCCGGCTCGCTTTCGATTCTCGAGATCAAGGCCAAGAGCCGGCGGTTGAAAGCCGAGCAGGAGGGTCTCGACCTGGTGATCGTTGACTACCTGCAGCTCGTTCGGGGCGAAAACCAGAACATCCGCAAAGATCTCGAAATCGGCGAGATCTCCCGTGGCCTGAAGGCGCTCGCCAAGGAGCTCGAGCTGCCGGTGCTCGCACTCAGCCAGTTGAACCGGGGCCCCGAGCAGCGCGACCCGGACAAGCGCCGCCCGATGATGGGCGACCTGCGCGAATCCGGCGCCATCGAGCAGGACGCGGATGTGGTCGCCTTCATCTACCGGGATGTCGTGTACAACAGGACGACCGAGGACACGAGGAAGGCGGAGATCCTCGTCGAGAAGCAGCGCAACGGGCCGACCGGTGTCGTCAACCTGGATTTCGACGGCCATTACGCACGCTTCGACAACCGCAGCAAGCGTCTGGACGAGCCGCCGCCGGCCAGCGGCTTCGTCGGCCCCGAGGGCGGGCCTCCGGGCGGCCCCGACTTTGGTCATTCGGACTTCGACGCCGACCAGGACTTCTAGCTTGCGGCCGCTTTTCGCGCGTGCCCTCGGCCCGCATCCCACCCTCGCCATCGTGGCGCCCGGTTTCGCCATCGCCCCCGAGAGACTCGAAGCCGGCGCCGCCCGTTTGCGCGCGGCCGGTTTCGAGACGGTCTGGCGCGACGACCTGCTCGCCGTGGACGGTTACTTCGCGGGTGACGACGCCCGCCGCGCCGACGAGTTGATGCAGTGGGTCAGGGATCCGCAGGTGGACGCGCTCTTCTGCGCGCGTGGGGGATACGGCGTGGCGCGCGTGCTGCCGAAACTCGACGCTGAAATTTTCGCCCGCGCCCGAAAACCTCTGGTCGGTTTCAGCGACGCCACGGGTCTCCTGCTCTGGCAGCGCGCGACGAGCGGCCTGGTCGGTTTCCACGGGCCGATGTTCAATCGCGCCGACGGTCCGACGGAGCCGGAATGCGAACGGCTCGCCCGCGCGCTGCGGGGCGAGCCGCTGGCGCCGCTGCAAGGCAGGGGTCTGCACTCCGGCCGGGCAAGCGGCGCGCTGGTCGGCGGCTCGCTGACGCTGCTCGCAAACAGCCTCGGCACGCGCTTCGAACTCGACACCCGTGACGCCCTGCTGCTCATCGAAGAAGTCGGCGAGAAACCCTACGCCATTGACCGCCAGCTTCAGCACTTGCACGCGGCGGGCAAGCTCGAAGCGGCTGCCGGTTTCGCCGTCGGCGCGCTGGTGGCGTGCGACGACCCGCGCCATCCCGCGCCGGATGCGGAAGCGGTGGTAGCCCATGCGCTCGGCGCGTTTGGCAAACCGCTGGTCACGGGCTTGCCCTTCGGCCACGGGAGTCTCAATCTCAGTTGGCCCTTTGGCGTAACGGGGCGGCTCGATGGGGAGGCCGGCACGCTCGAAGTGCTCGAGCCCGGGGCCCGCGCCGGCTGAGTGTCAGCCCGCGCCAGCCGACCTCGGCATTGCTGCGTTTTTCCAAAACAGGAGTGCGACGACTTGCGGCGAAGGCAGGGAGTGATGGCGGCATGCGGCGCGCGTTGATGCAGCGCCGGCTCGCGCGCGTTGACCGCGCCCTCGACCGCGCGATTGACGCGGCGGAGTTGTCCGGCGCCGTGGTGCTGGCGCGCATGGAGCGCGAGGGCGAAGTGCTGCGGCACGAATCGGTGCGCGGCCTTGCGGTCTCGCGTCCCGAGCGCCTGCCGATGGCGCGCGACACCATCTTCGACCTGGCCTCGTTGACCAAGGTGCTGGCGACGACCAGCGCCGTGATGCTGCTGGTCGAGCGCGGCGCCGCCACACTCGACGACCCGGTGGCGAAGCATCTGCCGGCGTTCGCCGAGCGCGGCAAGGATGCAGTCACGCTGCGCCACCTGCTGACCCACTCCGCCGGTCTCAGGCCCTGGCGCGCGTACCACGAGTTGCTGCTCGAACGCGAGCGCAAAAAAGGCGAGCGCCTGCTCGGCACCGCGCGCGCAAAAGAATGGGTGATGGATTCGATCTGCCGTTCGGCGCTGCTGCACGAGCCCGGCGCCGCTGCGGTGTACGGCGACCTGAACTTCATCATCCTGGGAGCGGTCGTCGAAGCGCTGTGCGGCGAGCCGCTGGATGCCTTCTGTCGCGCGAACCTTTTCGAGCCGCTCGCCATGCGCGACACCTTCTTCGCGTCAACGCTGGCGGATACAGCAAAGCCGGCTGCGAAGCGGCGCATGGCCGCGACCGAGAACTGCCCCTGGCGCGAGCGCATCCTGTGGGGCGAGGTTCACGACCCGAACGCGTCGGCGCTCGGCGGTGTGGCCGGTCACGCGGGCCTGTTCGGAACGGCCGACGACCTGATGCGCTTCGCCGAGGCGCTGCTTCAGGCCTGGCATGGTGACGCCGCGCCGCTGCCGACTGCGCGGCTGCGCGAGTTTGCAACGCGGCAGGAGTTACCGCCCGGCTCGAGTTGGGCGCTCGGCTGGGACACCCCGAGCGAGAGCAACTCCTCTTCGGGTCAGCACTTTTCGCGCGAATCCATCGGCCACCTGGGCTTCACCGGCACCTCGCTGTGGATTGATCTGCCGGCGCGGGCCGTCGTGGTGATGCTTTGCAACCGCGTTCATCTGGTCGCCAAGAAGAGCCGCTTCGCGCTGCGCCCCATGGTGCACGATCTGATCCGCGAGGCCTTCGCCTCCTGATGCACATTCACTTCATCGCCATCGCCGGCACAGGAATGGGCGCGCTGGCGGGGTTGCTGAAGCGCCGTGGCCATGAAGTGACCGGCTCGGACCTGGCGGTCTATCCGCCGATGAGCACGGCGCTCGCCGATCTTAGGATTCCGGTCTGGCCGGGTTTTCGCGCCGAGCATGTTCTGGAGCGCCCGCCCGAGCTGGTGGTGATCGGCAACGCCGTGCGCGCCGATAACCCCGAGGCGCGCGCGGCCATGGACGCCGGCCTTCCCTGCACGTCCTTCCCGGACGCGCTCTTCGAGCACGCGATAAGCGGCCATCACGCCGTGGTGGTGACGGGCACCCACGGCAAGACGACGACCACGAGCATGGTGGCGACCCTGCTGTTCGAGTGCGGGCGCGATCCGTCGCTGCTGCTCGGCGGCATCAGCGTTGACTTCGAGGGCAACTTCCGGGACGGCGCCGGCCCCGAGTTCGTGGTCGAGGGCGACGAGTACGACACCGCCTTCTTCGACAAGACCCCGAAGTTTCTGCACTACCACCCGGACACGCTGGTGCTGACCTCGGTCGAGTTCGATCACGCCGACATCTACCGCGACATCACAGAGGTGAAGGCGGCCTTTGCGAAGCTGGTGGCGGGGGTGCCGGCCACGGGCGCCATCATCGCCGCTGCGGGCAGTGCTGTGATTGACGAAGTGCTGGCCGACGCCCGCTGCCCGCTGCTGCGCTACGGCGTCAACAATGCCGACGCCGACCTCGACGCCCGCGCCCTCCGCACCGACGCCGACGGCACCCACTTCGAGCTGCACATTTCCGGGGTGCTAACGCACCCCGTCCATCCTTTTGACCGCGCAAAGCCGCTGCCGGAAGGGCTGCCGCACCCCGCCCATCCTGTTGACCGCGCCGAGCCGCTGCCGGAGGCGTTGCCGGAAGGGCTGTCGCAATCCGCACCGCCTTTTGATCGCGACCGGGGTGCTTCGCGCCCCGCCCATCCCGTTGACCGCGCCGAGCCGTTGCCGGAGGTGTTGCCGGTTTTTTTGCCGGCGTTTGGTCGCATCAACGTGGCGAATGCGCTGGCTGCGCTCGCTGTGCTGCATCTGCGTGGCGTGCCGCTCGCCGAGGCGGCGACTGCGCTGCGCGCGTGGCGTGGTGTCAAGCGCCGTCAGGAGTTGCGCGGCGTTGCCGCTGGCGTAACGGTGATAGACGACTTTGCGCACCACCCGACTGCGGTGCGCGAAACCCTGCTGGCGCTGCGCGAGCGCTTTCCCGGTCGCCGCCTGCTGGCAGTCTTCGAGCCGCGCTCCAACAGCAGCCGCCGCGCCATCTTTCAGGCCGACTACGCGCGCGCCTTCGACGCCGCCGATCAAGTGCTGCTGCAGCAGGTGGACGCGGCGGCTCCTATCTACAGCGCCTTCGGTGAAGTGCGCGAGCGCCTCGACACGGCGCGCCTCGCCGACGAGATCACAGCGCGCGGCACACCCGCCGCCGCGTGTAAAGACGTGCCCGAAATCGTTGACCAACTTGCGCAACTCTGCCGCCCCGGCGATGTGGTGATCACACTCAGCAACGGCAGCTTCGGCGGCATCTGGGACAAGCTGCTTCAGCGTCTTGGCTGACGCGCTTCGCGGCGACGCAACCGGTTGGTGGTGCGTTGGCTCGTCGGTCGAGTGCTGCTGCGGTTCAGGAATCGGCGGCGCGCGCTTCACCCGCGTCATCCCCTGCGCCGAAGTTCAAAAGGCGGGCGCCGTTTTCGAGGGTGAACGCGCTGGCGATGGCGTGGCGCACGAAGGTGCGGGCGGTGGCGATGGCGGTTTCCAACTCCGCGCCCTGTGCGAGCCCGGCGGTGATGGCGGCGGCGAGGGCGCAGCCGGTTCCGTGGGCGGGTTCGCCCTTGATGCGCGCGCCTTCGAACCAGCGGGTCTCGACGCGCTGGCCCGCTTGCTGGACGAGGCAGTCGTCGGCGTCGCCCTCGGCGTGGCCGCCGGTCAGCAGCACGGCGCGCGCGCCGAGCTCTTTGAGCAGCGTGCGCGCGGCCGCTTCCACATCGCGCTTCGATTCGATCTCGCAGCCGCTGAGTTCGGCGGCCTCCGGGTGGTTCGGGGTCAGCAGCGTGGCGCGCTGACACAACTGGCGCAGGCCATCCCGCGCGCGCGCTTCGAGCAGCGGCGTGCCGTCGCTGGCGAAGAGAACAGGGTCAATCACCAGCGGCGGCGGATTGGGAGCGAGCTGGTCGAGGGCGAGGTTGACCATGCGCAGGACATCGTCGCTGCCGAGCATGCCGAGCTTCACGGCGTCGGGTCGCAGCGCGTCGAACAGGCGGCGGAGTTGTTCCAGCATCACCGAGGGGAAAACCGGCAGCGCCTGCAGCACGCGCCGCCCGTCCTGTATCGTGAGCGCACTCGGCGCGGCGGCACCGTGCACGCCAAAGGCGCGGAACACCTGAAGGTCAGCCTGAAGGCCGGCTCCGCCGGTGGGGTCGGAGCCGGCGATGCTGAGTGCGGTGCGCATCTGCCGGGATGGTACGCTCCGCGCCGGATTAAAGCACCACGCCGACCGCCACGACCCGGGAGAAAGATTTGAAGAAGTTCACACACAGCACCCGCCGCTTCTTGTGCGCACTGCTCGGCGGCGCGCTGCTCGCGCTGCCGGGCGGGGGAGCCTTCGCAGCGGACGCAGCGAATACCTGGCACACGCGGCGCATCACCACCGGCGCCGCCGGTTTGCGCATCGAGAATTTGTGGTCGCGGGGCGCAGCGCTTCGCAGCGAGGTGGTGGTGAACGGCCACCCGGTCATCACGCTGGTGGAAGGCCCGCGCTACGTGGTGGTGGATCTGCTGCGCGGCGTCGGCATTGCTGTGCAGCGCCACGCCAACGCGCGCGCGCAGGACAGCCCGAAGCTGCGCCCCTTCGGCTCCGAACTCGAGATCATGAACACGCAGGGCGGCGAGTTCGTCGGCATGGATGTGTTCGCCGGGGTGGATTGCCGGCTGCACCGGCTCACCAACAGCCGTGGCCGTCAGGAAGTCTGCGTGCTCGGTGACGAGGGTAAAAAAGAGCTGCCCGTCTTCGTGCGTCACTGGGATCGCGACACCAACCGCGACACCAACATTCAGTATGTCAACTGGCGGCAGGGTTTCGAGATCGCCGATAACTTTTTTGCGCCGGACCCGCGCCTGCAACTTACGAGCTTCGAATACGACGCCTATGTGAAAGCGCTCGGGGAGGGGCGGGCGGATATGCCCATCCTTTATCCCCTGCTGCTGCACGGCCCGCGCGAGCCCTGAGCCGCGCGCCCGCGCCGGTTCGCGCCGGCGGCGGTTCGCACCTTTCGCTGTTCACTTCGCAACCCAGGTGATGTTCGCGTCGGCCACTTTTGGCGCGCGCTCGGCGAGCACGGCCAGACGTCGCACCACCTGATCGCTGATCGCGCGGAAGGCCAGGGCCACGGCGCTGTCGGGCGCCTCTTCGATAATCGCAAGACCTTTGTCGCCCCCTTCGGCTACGCGCGGATCTATCGGCACTTCGCCGAGAAAGTTGACATTCAACTCGTCCGCCACGCGCCGGCCGCCGCCGCGCCCGAATATCCAGTAGCGGCGGTCGGGCAGATCGGGAGGCGTGAAGTACGCCATGTTCTCGACGATGCCGAGCACCGGCACCTCCACCTTTTCGAACATGGCAAGGCCCCGGCGCGCGTCCATCAGCGACAGGTCGTTGGCCGTGGTGACGATGATCGCGCCCGAGATCGGAGCCTGCTGCGTCAGCGTGAGCGCGGCGTCACCCGTCCCCGGCGGCAGGTCGAGCACCAGGTAGTCGAGCGCACCCCACTCGACATCGCTCAGAAACTGGCGGATCAGGCCGTGCACCATCGGCCCGCGCCAGATGACCGGCGAATCCCGATTCAGAAAAAATCCCATGGACATGACGCGCAGGCCGTGCGCTTCGAGCGGGAGGATTTTCTTCTGCTCGCCCTTTGTCATGGTCTTCGGGCGCTCGTTCACGCCGAGCAGCAGCGGCAGCGAGGGGCCATACACATCCGCGTCGAGCACTCCGGTGCGCGCGCCGCTGCCCTGCAGCGCCAGCGCCAGATTGATGGCGGTGGTGCTCTTGCCGACGCCCCCCTTGCCGGACGCGACGGCGATGACATTTCGCACCTCCGGCAGCACGGCTGCGCTTTGTGCACTGAGGTCGCGCCGCGCCCGGGTGTTCGCGGTCATCGTCACATCCACCTGCGAGACGCCTTCGAGCGCGGCCACCCGCTCGCGCGCGCTGCGCTCGAACTCGGCCTTCACCGGGCAGGCGGGCGTGGTCAACTCGATTGCGAAAGAGACATGCCCGTCTTTAATGCGAAGCTCCTTGATGAAGCCAAGCTCGACGATGCTGCGACCGAGATCCGGGTCCATGATCGGGCGCAGGGCGTCGAGCACCTGCTCGGGGCTGGGACTCATCGGGCGGTCAGGCCGCGGGCTTCGATGCGGCGAGGCGCAGCACGCCGAGGTAACCGCCGCGCGCGATACAGGCGCCATCGAGTACGCCGCGCCGTGCGAGCAGCGCGTGCAGCTTGGGCAGGTGGTAGTGCGGCGCCGTCATCAGCAGGTGATGTTCGAGATGGTAGTTCACATGGTGCGGGCAGATCAGCAGCCGCTCCCACCAGCGCGCGGGAACCGTGCGCGTGTTGTTCAACGCATCCTCGGCGTCGGGGGTCAGCGCGTGCTCGGCGATGGCGCGGATGCGCGTCACCAGGGTGTAGGTCGTGAACCAGGCGCCCGCCCACAGCAGGTAGAGTTCGGGCGCGCCCAGCACCGTGAGCAGCGCGAGCAGCGTCAGGTTGGTGAAGAGCGCACCGAGGGTCGCGCGCCGCCCGGTCTCCGTTCCAAAGCGCGCCACGCTGCGATGGAAAGCCGCGCGCGCAAACTTGATGCCGGTGCGCCCGCTGAGATCGCGCAGCACCTTGCGCTTCAAACTGGCGCGGGTGATCGGGAAGGGGCGGATCAGTCCGAGGTCCGGGTCGCCCGCGCCGCCCGTGTGCGCGTGATGCCGAAGGTGATATTCGCGGTAGGGAATCGTGTCGCTCCAGATCGGGTAGGCGCAGAGCCACTGCCCGACGAGGTCGTTTGCGCGGTTGCCCGTGAGCAGGCTGCGGTGCGCGGCCTCGTGCATCAGCACCGCGAAGCCAAGCTGGCGCGCGCCGATGACGAAGAGCGCGAGCAGCACACTCAGCGGGTTCGGCCAGGCCGCAACCAGCGCCATGGCGGCGAGCACCAGCGCCCAGTTGAACGCGACGCTGCCGAGCGCGCGCAGGTTTCGCACTTCGAGCAGGCGCGCGAGTTCCTCGCTGCCAAGCGCCGCACGCCACGGCGGGGCGAGGGCTCGGCGGGCGCGCGCTTCGCCAGCGTTCGAAGTAGCGTCCACACTGTGCGTCGTGGGTGTTTCGAGGTTCATCCAACGGCCCCGGTTTGCGTTGCGCGTCGCGCGACCAAGCCCGGCCCGCGCGTTGCCACGAGAGCCTATCAAATCCCACCGCCGCCGGGGCCGCCGGGCGCTGCTGCGACCGGCGCTTTGGGCGCCTGCGGGCGGAGCCTTATACTCGGGGCGTCGCCTTCGCGTCACGATCCGTTGGGAGTTGCCAGTGCAGAAGAGAGCCGACGCCGACATTCACGAGTTGCTGGCCCGCCGCTGGAGCCCGCGCGCCTTCGACGCCGGCGGGGCGCTGCCGGCGGGCGTCAGCGAAAAACTCGCGCAGGCCGCGCGCTGGGCGCCCTCCTGCTTCGGCGCCGAGCCCTGGAGTTACATCTTCTGTAACCGGGCGGACAACCCGGAGGCCTGGCAGCGGCTCTTCGACTGCCTTGCCGAGGGCAACAAGGCCTGGGCGAAGAACTGTCCGCTGCTCATTCTGCTCGCCAGCCGCAAGCACTTCGAGTTGAACGGTCAGGCGAACCGCCACTACGCCTACGACAGCGGCGCCGCCTCTTTCGCACTGGTGCTGCAGGCCGAGTCGCTGGGCCTGCGGGCGCATCAGATGGCGGGCTTCGACGCCGCCGCTGCAAGCCAGCGCTTCGGCGTGCCCGACGAGTGCGCGTGCATGGCGGTCATCGCCGTGGGCATGCAGGCCGAAGCGAGCGTGCTCGAGGGCGAACTGCGCGAGCTCGAAGAGGCGCCGCGCAAGCGCAAGACGCTGGCGCAGAATTTTTTCGACGGCGCCTGGCAGAACCCGCTCTTTCCCGACGATAAATAGACGGATAGATTAGACGGATAGATGGTTAAATGAGCTAGAGCAGCACGCCGACCACGCAGCCGGTGATCATCGTCGCAAGCGTGCCGGCCAGCACCGAGCGCAACCCGAGCGCTGCGATTTCAGCGCGCCTTGTGGGCGCCATGCCGCCGAGCCCGCCGAGCATGATCGCAATCGAAGAGAAGTTGGCGAAGCCGCACAGCGCGTAGGAGGCGATCACCGCCGAGCGTGCGCCGATGCGCCCCTCGGCGATGGCGCGGCCCAGCCCCTCGTAGGCGAGAAACTCGTTCAGCACGGTCTTCACGCCGAGCAGCGCGCCGACGGTGTGCGCGTCGGCCCAGGGCACGCCCATCAGCCAGGCCAGCGGCGCGAAGAGCCAGCCGAGGATGCGCTCGAAGCTGAGTTCCGGGATACCGACGCTGGCGCCGAGCCAGGCGAGCAGCGCATTCAGCACGGCGATCAGCGCGATGAAGGCGATCAGCAGCGCCACGATGTTGGCCGCCATCCGCAGCGCGGTGAGCGCGCCTTGGCAGGCGGCGTCAATCACATTGACCGACTCGCGCGCGACCAGTGCGCCGCCAGCCCGCGCGGTTTCGGGCTCTTCGGTTTCCGGCAGCATGATCTTGGCGACCGCAATCGCCGCGGGCGCGGACATCAAACTCGCGGCCAGCAGATGTCCGGCGAAATCGCGCTCGCCCAGAATTTTCGCATACGCGACCAGCACCGTGCCGGCGATGGTCGCCATGCCGGTCACCATCAGCGTGAAAAGTTCCGAGCGCGTCATGCGCTCGATGTAGGGACGCACCAGCAGCGGCGCCTCGGTCATGCCGATGAATATGTTCGCCACCGCCGCCAGACTTTCAGCGCCGGAGGTACCGAGCAGGCGACGAAGTCCGAAGGCGAGGCCGCGCACCAGCCACTGCGTTATGCCCAGGTGATAGAGCACCGAGACCAGACTGCCCATGAAGATCAGGATGGGCAGCACGCTCAGTGCGAAGGAGAAGCCGGTGTCGAGCAGCGCGCCGAACACGAAGCGCGCGCCGACATCGCTGAACTCGAGAAACTTCGCAACGGCCCGGTTCGCAGCGGCGAAGAACAAACGCCCCGGTGTGGTTTCGAGCAGCAGGAGCGCGATGGTGAACTGCAAGCCGAGCGAGACAGCGATCACGCGCCAGGGCATGCGGCGCCGGTCGAGTGAGCAGAGCCAGGCCAGCGCGAGCAGAACGGCGATGCCGACGAGTGAGGTCGCGCGCAGCAGCACATCGTTCACGGCGCGATTTCCTCGAAAGCGCGCACCAGTGCGCGGGTCGCTGCAACCGGGTCCGCAGCGCCCGCCACCGCCGACAGCACGGCCACGCCGGCGGCGCCGGCCGCGCGCGCGCGCGCAATGTTTTGCAGGTCAATGCCGCCGATCGCCACCAATGGGAGTGGCGCAACCCGGCGTGCAACCTGCCCCAGAAGTTCTTGGCCGCGCGGCGACCAGGGCGTGCGCTTGCTGCTGGTCTCGAAGAGCGGGCCGAAGGCGATGTAGTCGGCGCGCTCCCGCTGCAAAGCGCAGGCGGCCTGCTCCGGGGTGTGGCTCGAACGCCCGAGCGCGAGTTCTGCGCGCCACACGCCGGGCACGGCGTCGGGGGGTAAATCGTCCTGACCGAGATGCACGGCGTCGGCGCGGGCGGCGAAGGCCAGATCGGCGCGGTCATTCAGCACGAAGCGCAACCCCGCCTCGCGCGTGCGCGCGCGAATGGCGTGCGCCCAGGCCAGGGTCTGCCGATCGCTCGCGTGCTTTGCGCGCAACTGAACCACATGCGCGCCGCCCGCGCAGGCCGCTTCCGCCTGCGCCACCGGGTCGCGCAGCCAGCGCGGGTCGTCGTCCGCCAGCACATGCAAACCGCGCCAGGGGTTGTGCTTCATTCCCGCCCCGGCACTTCGATGCCGAGTTCGGTTATTTTTTTGCGCAGCGTATTGCGGTTGATGCCAAGCAGTTCCGCCGCGCGAAGCTGGTTGCCCGCGCAGTGTCGCAGCGCCGTTTCGATCAGCGGCCGCTCGACGCGCGTGAGCAGCGTGCGCTGCAGATCGAGGGTGTCGCCCCGCGCGAGCGCGGCAAGGGCTTCGCTCTTCACCCACTGTTCCACGCCATCGTCGGGCGGCGTCTCTGGCGTTCGGGTTTCGGCTCGCAGAAAGTCGAAATCCTCGGGTGTCAGCACCTCGGCGTCGCAGAGCGCCAGCGCGCGGCGCAGCGCGTTTTCGAGTTCGCGCACATTGCCGGGCCAGTCGTGCGCGCGCAGCCGTTCGAGCGTTTCGGGCAGCAGCGTGCGCGCGCCACCCGCGTCTGCGGCGTGGCGTTCGAGGAAGTGCTCGACCAGCAGCGGGATATCCTCGCGGTGCGCGCGCAGCGGCGGCGCCTCGATCGGCACCACGCGCAGCCGGTAGAGCAGATCTTCGCGGAACGCGCCCGCCTCTAGCGCGGCGTCGAGGTCGCGGTGGGTGGCGGCGATGATGCGCACGTCCACCTTCTCGCTTTGTCGCCCGCCGACCGGAGTCAACTCGCCGCTTTGCAGCACGCGCAGCAGTTTGACCTGAAGCGCCACGGGCATGTCGCCGATTTCGTCGAGGAACAGCGTGCCGCCCGACGCCTGTCGGAAGCGCCCGGCGCGCGCCACATCGGCGCCCGTGAACGCGCCCTTTTCGTGTCCAAAAAGTTCGCTCTCGAGCAGCTCGCTCGGAATCGCCGCCGCGTTGACGGTGATGAAGGCGCCGTCGCCGCGCGCGCTCGCCGCGTGAATTGCGCGCGCGATTTCCTCCTTGCCGGTTCCGCTCTCGCCGGTGATGAGCACCGGCACCTCGGTGCGCGCGACCCGCCCGATGATTTTAAACACCTCGATCATGCGCGGGCTCGAACCCACCAGCCGCTCTTCGCTTGCAGCTTGTCGCGCGCCGCCACTTTGTTTCAAGCCGCGCACTTCGTTTTCGAGCGCCCGCCGTCGCAGCGCCCTTTCGATTAGCGCGGGGATGTCGTCGGTGCTGAAGGGTTTCAACAGATAATCGAAGGCGCCGCGCTTCATCGCCTCGACGGCGTTCTCGAAACTGTTGAGCGCGGTCATGATCACCACCGCCGGGCGGCGACCGGTTGCGCGCAACTGGCCGAGCAGTTCGAGCCCGCTCGGCCCCGGCATGCGGATGTCGAAGAAGGCGACCTCGAAGTCCTGCTCGGCGATGGCCTCGAGCGCCGCGTCACCGGAGCTGCACTCCGTCACCTCGTGTCCCGCAGCCTCGATGGTTTCGCGCAGCACGAAACGGATCGAAGCCTCGTCGTCAACCACCAGCACGCGCGCGCCAGTCATGTCGTGGTCTCTACGAGCGGCAGCGTGATGCGCGCGCAGGTGCCGACGCCCTTCTCGCTTTCGAGTTCGAGGCGGCCCCGATGGCGCGCGACCCAGTAGTCGGCGACGGCGAGCCCGAGCCCGGTGCCAGCGGCGCGGGTTGTGAACAGCGGCAGGCGCGCGTGGCGCAGCGCGTCCTCGTCCATGCCGCAGCCTTCGTCCTCGAAGCTGATCGCCAGCGTCGGCAGGCTGCTTCCGCCCGGGATGACCTGGCGGTCGAGGGTCACGCGGGTGTGAATGCGCAGCACGCCCGCCACGCCCGCCATCGCCTGCAGCGCGTTGCGCGCGAGGTTCAACGCCACCTGCGTCAGCCGGTCGCCGTCCGCCAGCATCTCGGGAAGCGAGGGGTCGTAGCGGCGCTCGAAGCGGATGCCCTTCGCCATCGGGTCGTTCGCAAGCAACGCGAGCATCTGGTCGAGCAGGCGGTGGATGTTCACGGGCGCGAGCCGCAGTTCCTCGTCGCGCGCAAAGACCATGAGTTCGTCCACCAGCTTTTCGATGCGCGTACTTTCGCTGACCACGAGCTCCGCGCTGATGCGCGTTTTTTCGTCGCGCGCGCGACGCGCCATCAACTCGGCCGCGCCACGGATGCCGCCCAGCGGGTTGCGGATTTCGTGCGCCAGCCCCGCTGCGATGCGCCCGAAACCCAGCAGCCGTTCGCGCGCGGCTTCGAGCGCTTCGAGGCGGCTGTCGCTCACGCGGTCGCGCAGCACCAGCACCACGCCGGATGGCGTCGCCGCGTCGCCAAAAAGTGGCGAGGCCGCGACATCCACCACGCAGTTTTTCGCGCTGCGCCGTTCGATGCGCTGGCGCGGCTCCGAAACCGTCGCGCCATCGCGCAGCGCCTTGCGCGCGAGCCGCGCCAGCGCGTGGTCCGCGCTGACCAGCTCTTCGACGGGGCGACCCCGCAGCGCTTCGCGCGAGCGTTCGAGCAGGCGGCTCGCCACCGAGTTGAGTTCCTCGACGCGCCCCTCCGCATCGGCGACCACGACGCCGGAGAGGATGGCTTCGAGCACATCGCCAAGCGCGCGCGCCATCAGCGCACACCCGCCGACCTCGGCCAGGGTAAAGCCCGCGCGCCGATGACGCTGCCGCACACTTCCCGCTGGCAGCGCGTCGCAGAAGCGTGGCCGTGATCCGGGTCCATGTCCCGGATGGTAGGCGTCGCCCCCGGGGAGTGCTTCGCACTCCCCCCATCCTTTTGACCGCGCCAAGCCGCTGCCGGAGGCTCCGCACTCCCCCCCATCCCGTTGACCGCGACCGGGGTGCTACGCACCCCGCCCATCCCGTTGACCGCCCCGAGCGGCTGTCCGAACCGCTGCCGGAAGGGGCGTCGGTCGCTGACGCGACCGGCGCTACGTTGCGAACCGCTTGCTGCCTCGTGGCATTCTCATACCACCACGGCTGCGGCAGTGGCGGTGGAAGATTGCGCGGTGCCGCCACCCTCACCCGGCGACGGGCTACAAGGCCCGTGGCGATGGGCTTTATGGCCCATCACCCCCTCTCCCTTACAGGGAGAGGGTTAAGAAGAGATGGGGCGTCGCCTCACTAAGGTTCGGTTCCCTCTTCTCCGGTTCCCCTCTCCCTCTAAGGGAGAGGGGTTAGGGGTGAGGGTGGCGGCCGCGGGGGGTTAAGGTGATGTGGGAGTGCGACAGCCTCCGACAGCCGCTCGGGGCGGTCAAAAGGATGGGCGGTGCGCGCCAGCGCACCGGGCGCGTTACCGTCGCGTGGATGCGAACCGGGATCAGCGTCGCCGAAGCGCGCGCGCTCGTGTTGGCGGAGGCGCAGCCGCTCGCCGCCGAGACCGTGCCTGCCGAAAGCGCGCTCGGGCGCGTGCTCGCGCAGACGGTTCGCGCGCCCCGCACCCTGCCGCCCGCGGACTGCTCTGCGATGGACGGCTACGCCCTGCGCGCTGCCGACCTTGCGCGCGCTAGCGCGGCGGCGCCGGTCGAACTCGCGGTCGTGTACGAAGTGGCGGCGGGCGGCAGGGGTGATGTCCCGCTCAAAGCCGGCGAGGCGGCGCGCATCTTCACCGGCGCGCCGCTGCCGCCGGGCGCCGACACCGTTGTGCGTCAGGAGCAGGCGCAGGCGCAGGCTGCGCGGGTGCGCATCGCCATCCACCCGAAGCGCGGTGACAGCGTGCGGCGCGCGGGTGAAGAACTGCGCGCCGGTGAGGTGGCGCTCGAACCCGGTGTGAAACTCTCGGCGGCGGCGCTGGGGCTTCTGGCCTCGCTCGGTCGCACGCAGGTCGCGGTGCATCGCCGGCCGCGCGTGGCGCTGCTGTCCAGTGGCGACGAGTTGGTCGAGCCGGACGCCGCTATCACCGATGGCCGCATCGTCGCCTCCAACGCCTACGCCCTGGCGGCGCAGTGCAGCGATTGCGGCGCCGAGTCGTTCAACCTGGGCATCGCGCGCGACACGCCGGCGGAACTCGAAGCCCTGCTGCGCGCGGGACTTTCCGCAGACCTGCTGATCAGCTCCGCCGGCGTCTCGGTCGGCGACCACGACCACGTGCGCCCCGTGCTCGAAAAACTCGGCTGCAGGCTGCGCTTCTGGGGCGTCAACATGAAACCGGGCTACCCGCTCGCCTTCGGCCGCTTCGAGCCGCCGCCGGGGCCGCTGGTCTTCGCGCTGCCGGGCAACCCGGTGTCGGCGCTGGTCTGCTTCGAGCAGTTCGTGCGTCCCGTGCTGCTCCGGCTGGCCGGTCGCCACACGACGGAGCGCCCGTTGCTGCGCGTCACACTGAGCGAGACCCTGCGCAAGGTTGCCGGGCGGATGCACTTCGTGCGCGTGCGCTTGCGACGCGAAGCGGGCCGCGTGTTCGCAACACCCACTTGTAACCAGAGTTCCGGCGTGCAGCGCTCGATGGTGCTGGCGCAGGGGCTGCTCGTGTTCGACGCCGAGGCCACGGAACTTGCGGCGGGAAGCGAGGCGCAGGTGCAGCTTCTCGACCTCGACTTCCTGTCCGGGGCCTGCTGGTGATGGCGCACGACGCCGGGCGCATCGCCAATGTCAGCGCCGCGCTGCTGCTCGGCGGCGCGTCTTCGCGCATGGGTTGTGACAAGGCGTCGCTCGAGCAGGCGGGCGTGCCGCTCGCCGTTTCCCTTTCGCGCCTGCTGGCTTCGCTCTTCGACGAGGTTCTTTTGATCGGCGGCGCGCCGCCCGCCGCCGCAACCGGGCGGCGCGTGGCGGACACCCCGGGGCCGCGCTGCGCGCTCCGTGGTGTGCTGACCGCGCTCGAAGCGGCGCGGTTAAATACGCCGCGCGTGCTGGTGGTCGCCACCGACCTGCCGGCGCTGACGCCGGCGTTGCTGCTGGCGCTGGTCGCGCTGCCGGATGCCGATGTGGTGCTGCCCCGCACGCCCGAGCCGCAGCCGCTCTGCGCCATCTACCGGCGCGCGCCGCTGCTCGCCCGCGCCCGTGCGCGTCTCGAAACCGGTGCGTTGAAACTTCAGGAGTTCGCCTGCGCGGGCAGCGTCTCGTGGCTCGAAGGCGATGTGCTCGACGCGGTGGGCGGCAGCGACGCGCTTTTGAACATCAACACGCCCGAAGCGTGGCGGCGCTTTCGACAAGAGCGGGAACGGCCGCCGGCGTGAGCGGCCTCGGGCATTTGCGCGCGAGTTTCGCGAACGCGCTGCGGGGCGTGGCGCTGTTGTTTGCGCGCGAGCCGAACATGCGCCTGCATCTTCTGGCCGCGCTCGGCGTCATCGCGCTCGCCATCGCGCTCGAACTCGAAGCGCGCGACTGCGCGTTGCTGGCGCTGGCGGCGGGTCTGGTGCTGGCCGCCGAGGGTCTGAACAGCGCCATCGAAACGCTGGCCGACCGCGTCGCACCCGGGCGCGACGAGGCCATCGGCCGCGCGAAGGACATCGCCGCGGCGGCGGTACTGCTGGCCGCGCTGGCCGCACTCATCATCGGCCTGCTCATCCTCGCGCCGCCACTCTGGCAACGACTTGCCTGACGGGGGCTGCCACCCGGGGCGCTTGCGCGCCCCGCCCATCCTTTTGACCGCGACCGGGGTGCTACGCACCCCGCCCATCCCGTTGACCGCCCCGAGCGGCTGTCCGAGCCGCTGCCGGAACCCGGCGACGACGCGGCTGCGGCAGTGGCGGTGGTCGAAGCGGCGCGGCCGCCACCCTCACCCGGCGACGGGCTACAATGCCCATCGCCCCCCTCTCCCCTAGAGGGAGAGGGTTAAGATGAGATGAAGCGCCGCCTCATTAGGGTTCGGTTCCCCTCTTCTCCGGTTCCCCTCTCCCTCTAAGGGAGAGGCGCCGTCTCCCCTATGGGAGCCGGCGGGGGTTCGGGTGGCGGCGCCGGACTGGTCATCAGCCGTGTTGCATTTTTATCTGCTCGGGGGTGCGGGTTACGCCGCCGGCGCGGAGCCATTCCTTGAACACCCGGGGGGCGTCGCGTTGCGGGTTGTAGATGTCCTCCTCGGATTTCCACAGGCCCGCGCCGCCGTATTCGATGCGCGTCCAGTTGGGGAAGGCGTAGGGGCTGCCGTCGCTGCGAAACGGCTCCGGGAAAGTGTTCTGGCAGCAGAAGACAATCGCCTCGCGCGCTTCGTCGAGCACCCACCAGTCTTGCGGGAAGGCCATGGTGGGGAAAGGCGCCATCACCTTGACGATCCATTCTTCGATGGCGGCGCGCCCGTGCATTTCGCCATAAGCGTGCTCGATGTAGTGGGCGTCCTCGGTGAAGCACGCGGCCCAGATGCGCCAGTCCCCCGTGCGCGAAGCCTCGTCCCGCGCCCGCTTGAAGCGCTCGAAGGCTTCGAGAATTTCCTCACGCGCCGTCTGATTTGACTTTTCCATTTTCTACCTCAGAGCGGGTGACGCTCTTGCTGGAGTACGTAGCGCGAACGCTCGCTGCGGTGCAGCGCGGTTTCGATCAGCCGTCGGGCCTCCGGGTCGGTGAGCGTCGGCAGGTAATTTTCAAAAACGCCCCGGTAGTGGAAGTCGGGGGCGACCGTCACCCGCCCCACCACACTCTGCGCCGTGGCGGCGCGTGGCGCGCGATAAACGAGTTCGGCGCTCTCGCCCGGCGCGATGCGCGTGTCGAAAATCTCGCGCCGCTGCCGGAAGTCCACCTTGCGCCCGATGGTGAAGCGCCGCTGCGTGTCCGTAAGCTCGCGCCCCGCGCCGTCCTCCTGCCAGACTTCGAGATAGATGCGCGGCGTCACATAGGTCGGCAGCCGGTGGCCGACGCCGTGGCTCGTGAGCCGCAAGGTGGCGCGCACTTCATCGCCCTCGCCCTCGCTTTCGAAATGCACCTGAACGGCGCCGCGCACCATCTCGGGGTCGTGGATGCCGCGCCACAGGTGCGCGCGCCCGGGCATGTGACAACTCTGGCAACTCTGCCCCTCGGCAGCCTGCGGGCTCTGCTGCCATTCGAAGAAAGTGTTCTCGATGGGCTTGCCGTTCACGCCCGCCGTATCGAAGAACTGGTGACAGGGCGCGCAGAAGCGGCTCTGCTGATATTCGTCGCGCACTTCGAAACCACCGTGGGGCAGGGTTGCCGGCAGGGGCGCGGCGTCAGCCCGGCGTGGCGGGCCGAAGCGGCGCTGCTCTCGCACATGGCAAACCGCGCAGGCCAAGCCTTGGCTGCGCAGCGCGGCGTCGTAGTGCGGCGATGGTTTGCCCTGCGCCGTCACCGGCAACTGCTCGGCCAGCGGCGCGTGACAGCGCTGGCAATCGCGCAGCGCCCGCGGCCGGGACAAGCCGCCCTCGATCAACTGCCCGGCGAACCCGGGCGAGAAGGCGCCGGCGTGCAAGCTCCCCTGCCACTCCGCAAACTGCTTCGGGTGACAGGTGCCGCAGGCCGCCGGGTCGAGGTCGGCTTCGAGGGGCGACCAGTCGGCGGGCGCGTCGCCCTGGGGCGCAATCGGCAGCGTCCAGTGCGCCGCGAGGAAGGGGCCGAGCGTGGCTTCGCGCTCCGCCCCGCCCGCGCTGGCCGACGCATCCGCCATCGCCCCCGCGTGCGGCGGCGGGTCGTTTTCGGCTCCGCAGGCGACGAGCAGCGGCAGCGTCGCCAGCAGCAGCACGCGCGTGCGCGTCACCCCCCGCTGCTGCTCGGGTAGCTGCTGCCGCCTTCGCCGCCGGCGTCGCCCGCGCGCAGCACGTCAACGCTCCAGATGCCCGAGCCTTTGGCGGCGACGAGCAGGAACACGAAGCAGTAGAGCGCGGCGAGTTCGCCCCCGTTGACGATGGGGAAGAAGCTCGGGTTGTTCAGAAAGTCGCCGACGCCGAAGGCGTGCATGAAGTAGGCGACGGCCATCGTGCCGCTGCAGATGAACGCGGCGTAACCGGCGAACAGCCCGAGCGCAATCAGCGCGCCGCCAATCAACTCGATGCCGCCCGCGGCATACAACAGCGGGTTGCTGGCGAAAGGCCCGCCAAACATGCTGGTGAGTTTCTGCAGGCCGTGTTGCAGGAACAACAGCCCCGCCATGATGCGCAGCAGCGCGTAAATCTTGTCGAGGTGCGGATTCAGAAAGGACATGGGAACCTCCTGTTCGTTCCCCATAGTATAGCCGAGGCCACGCCATGAGCGGCGGGCGCAAGCCCGCCGGGCGGGCTATCTATACGCTGCGCCTTGAAGAATGGGAGACCCGGATGGGGCGGTTTCGACAGGAGCGGGCTTTGAGCGGGCTGGTCAGCGACGAGGCGCTGGTGCTGCGCCGCCGCGAGTTTCTGCGCGGCGCGGCGCTGGCCACGGCGGCCGCGAGCATCGGCGGCTGCTTCGCCGGTGACGAGGTGGAGGCGGCGTCGCAGCCCGCCACCGCGGCGCTGCCGAATGTGCGGCCCGCGCCGCCGGCGTTCCGCACCGACGAGGCGCTGAGCGACGCGGACGATGTCACCGGCTACAACAACTTCTACGAGTTCGGCACCGGCAAGCGCGACCCGGCAGCCCGCGCCCACACCCTGCGCACCCGTCCCTGGTCCGTGGCCATCGAGGGTGAAGTGGCGAAGCCCGGTCTGGTGCCGATCGAAGACCTGCTGAAGCCGCACCCGCTCGAGGAGCGCATCTACCGGCTGCGCTGCGTCGAGGCCTGGTCCATGGTCATCCCCTGGGTCGGGTTTCCGCTCGGCGCGCTGCTCGAGCGCTTCGAGCCGACTTCGCGCGCGCGCTTCGTGGCCTTCGAAACGCTGCATGACCCCGAGCAGATGCCGGGCCAGCGCCGCCGCGTGCTGCCCTGGCCCTACCGCGAGGCGCTGCGCATGGACGAGGCCATGCACCCGCTCACCATTCTCGCCGTCGGGTTGTATGGCCGCGTGCTGCCGAACCAGAACGGCGCGCCGCTGCGGCTGGTGGTGCCCTGGAAGTATGGCTTCAAGAGCATCAAGTCCATCGTCAAGATTCGCCTTCAGCAGCGCCGGCCCCGCACCACCTGGTCGGACGAAGCGCCGCGCGAATACGGTTTCTATGCAAATGTGAACCCGCAGGTGCATCACCCGCGCTGGAGTCAGGCGCGCGAGCGACGCATCGGCGAGTGGAGCAAACGGCCGACGCTGTTTCTGAACGGTTACGCGGAGCAGGTCGCCTCGCTCTACAAGGGCCTGAACCTGCGCCGGAACTTCTGATGTCGCAGGCCGAGGTGGCCGAGCCGTCGCCCGCCACACCGGGGCGCAGCCGCGTGACGCTCTGGCTGCGCGCGCTGGGTTGGCTGCTGGTTTCGCTGCCCGCGCTGGGGCTCGTCGCCGCAACGCTGCGCGACACACTCGGCGCGAACCCGGTGGAGACGCTGACCCATGTGACGGGCGAGTGGGCGCTGCGCTGGTTGCTGCTGTGTCTCGCCATCACGCCGCTGCGGCAGTTGCTCGGGCGGCCGGAACTCGCCGTGCTGCGCCGCATCTTCGGCCTCGGCGCCTTCGGCTATGCGCTGCTGCACTTCGCGGTGTTTCTGTTCTTCGACCTCGCCCTCGACTTCTCGCTGCTGGCCGA
>JAHRAN010000151.1 GCA_020027245.1 Myxococcota bacterium | reverse complement strand
GCACCACTTCGGGCAGTCGAGCAGCGCGCAGTCGCGGCGCATCGGCGCACTCGGCGCCATCGTGTCGGCCAACCCGTTCTATGTGTTTGCGCTGGCGGATCGCTACGCCACGCACGCACTCGGCGCGGAGCGCAGCGCGCAACTGGTGCGTCTGGCGTCACTCGAAAGGGCGGGCGTGCCCTTCTCGCTGCACTCGGATTTCACGATGGCGCCGGCGCGTCCGCTCCTGCTTGCGGGTGTGGCGGCGGCGCGCCGGACAGCGGAGGGCCGGGTGAGCGGCCCCGGCGAGCGCATCAGCGTCGAGCGGGCGCTGCGCGCAGTCACGCTCGACGCCGCACACGCGCTGCGCCTCGAACACGAACTCGGCTCCATCGCAGCCGGCAAGCGCGCCGACTTCACGGTGCTGGACAAAAACCCGCTCAAAGTCGCGCCCGAAAAGCTGCAGCAGCTTCGCGTCCTCGCCACCGTCCTCGAAGGCGAAGTCTTCCCGCTCGACTGACCCCGGCGGGCTACGCCCGCCTCCAACCTTGAGAACCCTCTCCCCTAACCCCCGAGGGGCTAGCGCCCCTCCCCATCCCTTTGACCGCGCCGAGCCGCTGCCGGAAGGGGGAGAGGGGGACCGGAGAGAGACCAACCGCCGCCCCATTAAGGTTCGCCGCCGCCACCCTCACCCCTAACCCCTCTCCCTCAAAGGGAGAGGGGAACCGGAGAAGACAGGGGAGCCGGAGAAGACGGGGGAGCCGGAGAAGACGGGGGAACCGGAGGAAGAGGGGAGCCGGAGCCGAGCCTTAATTGAGCGGCACCGCCCATCTCTTCTTAACCCTCTCCCTGTAAGGGAGAGGGGGCGATGGGCCATAAAGCCCATCGCCACGGGCCTTGTAGCCCGTCGCCGGGTGAGGGTGGGCGACGGGCCATAAAGCCCGTCGCCGCCGCAATCTTCCACCCCCCACTTGCCGCAAAGGCGGCGGGGTGAGAACTCTCAAGGTTGGGCCCGGCGGCAAGCCCGCCGCCGCCGGGCTATCACTACGCGCCGTGCGCGCCACGGAACAGGAACCCCTTGAACCAAGCTCGCCACGGCCATGCCGCCACCGGCTTCATTCTGGTGACGGTGCTGCTCGACACCATCGGCTTCGGAATCATCGCGCCGGTGATGCCCGCGCTGATCACCGAACTCACCGGCGAGGGCGTGGGGCAGGCCGCACTCTGGGGCGGGCGACTCACTTTTGTGTATGCGCTGATGCAGTTCGCATTCGCGCCCATCCTCGGCAACCTGAGCGACCGCTTCGGCCGCCGGCCCGTGCTGTTGCTCTCGCTGCTGATGCTCGCCGCCGACTACGCGCTGATGGCCTGGGCGCCGAACCTCGCCTGGCTGTTTCTGGGCCGCACGCTTGCGGGCATGGCCGGCGCCACCCACGCCACGGCCAATGCCTACATCTCCGATGTCACCGCACCCGAAAAACGCGCGGGCGCATTCGGCCTGCTCGGCGCGGCCTGGGGCGCTGGCTTCATTCTGGGGCCGGCGCTCGGTGGCCTGCTCGGCAGCTACGGCGCGCGCGTACCCTTCTGGGTGGCGGCGGCGCTGGCGCTGGTGAATGTGCTCTACGGCTTGTTCGTATTGCCCGAGTCGCTGCCGCCCGAAAAGCGCCGCCGCTTCGAGTTCCAGCGCGCGCACCCGGTCGGCGCGCTCAAACAACTCGGCAATGTTCCGGTCGTCATCGGCCTGCTCGCGGTGATGACCATCTACATGGTCGCTCACGATGTGAACCCTTCCATCTGGGCTTATTATATGGTGGAGAAATTTTCCTGGTCCGAATTACAGATCGGCCTCTCGCTGACCTTCGTCGGCGTCACCTCGATGATCGTGCAGGGCGGCTTGGTGGGGCGCGTGGTCGCGCGCATCGGCGAGCGCCGCGCCGCGCTGCTCGGCATTGGCGCGATGTGTGTGTGCTTCGTCGCCTTCGCCTTCGCCAGCGCGGGCTGGATGATCTACCCGGCGATCATGGTCGGCGCACTCGGCGGCTTGACGGGGCCGTCGCTGCGCGCGCTGATGTCCGCGCGGGTTTCCGAAAGCCGGCAGGGCGAACTGGCCGGCGCCATCGCAAGTTTGCAAAGCCTCTCCGCCATTATCTCGCCACTTTTGATGACGGGCCTCTTCGGCTACTTCAGCAGCGCCACCGCCCCCGTCTACTTCCCCGGCGCCGCCTACATCACCGCGGCGGCAATGGTGGTCGTGGCGGCGATGGTGTTCACGCGCGTACTGCGGCAGACCGGGAGGGCGTGATGCCGATTCTCGAAGTTGAAACCGTCGGCCCGCCGCCGGAACCGAACCCTGATGGAGCGGCGCCGCCTCATCTCATCTTAACCCTCTCCCTGTAAGGGAGAGGGGGCGATGGGCCATAAAGCCCATCGCCACGGGCCTTGTAGCCCGTCGCCGGGTGAGGGTGG
>JAHRAN010000209.1 GCA_020027245.1 Myxococcota bacterium | reverse complement strand
ATGGATTTTGAATTCAGCGAGACGCAGCGCGCGATCCGCGAGCTTGCGCGCGAAATCCTGGCTGCCGAGGCGACGCCGCAGCGGGTGAAGCAGGCCGAGCGCAGCCCCGCCTGGCGCGACGCGGAACTCTGGCAGAGCGCGGCCGAGGCCAACCTGCTCGGCATCGCCATCCCCGAGGCGCAGGGCGGCATGGGCATGGGCTTCGCCGAGTTGTGCGTGCTGCTCGAAGAAGTGGGCCGCGCCACCGCGCCGGGGCCGTGGCACGCGAGCTTGGTGCAGGGCGCGCTGCCGCTTGCGCACTTCGGCAGCGACGCGCAGCAAAAACACTGGCTGCCGAAGCTCGCGTCGGGCGAAGCCAGCGCCAGCGCCGCGCTGGATGAAGCGTCGTCACCTCCGGCAGCCGCTCGGGGCGGTCAAAAGGCTGAAGGAAGGGCGCAAGTCCCTCCGGCCCGTGCGCGTGCCCAGGGTACGGGATTTGTTATCGAGGGCAGCAAGCAGCGGATTCCCTTCGCGGACAGCGCCGATGTGTTGCTGCTTTCGGCGACGCTCGAAGACGAAGCCGCGGTGTTTCTGCTCGACCCCCGCGCCGACGGCGTCGAGCTTTCGGGCGGCGCCTCGACGACCGGCGAGCCGCTCTTCGAGCTGACGCTCCATGAAGTGGCGCTCGACCCCGGCGCGCGTCTGCCCTGCAAAGGCGTCGAGTTACTCGCATGGCTCCGCCCGCGCGCGCAGGCTGCGCTCTGCGCAATGCAGACGGGCGCAGCCGACCGCGCCATCGAGATCACCGCGGACTACACCCGCACGCGCCAGCAGTTTGGCGCGCCCATCGGCAGCTTTCAGGCCGTGCAGCACCGTCAGGCCGACGCCTTCATTGACCGCGAGGCGCTGCGCTGGACAACCTGGCGCGCGGTGTCGCGGCTTGCGGCGGCGCTTCCCGCCGGGCGCGAAGTGCAGGTGGCGCGCTACTGGGCCGTCGCCGCCGGCTCGCGCATCGCAAACGCCTGCGTGCATCTGCACGGCGGCATGGGCGCCGATGTGGACTACCCCATCCACCGGTACTTTCTGTGGTCGAAGTCGCTCGAACTGCAACTCGGCGGCGAGGGCGCGACGCTGGCCGAACTCGGGCGCGAGCTTGCGCAGCACGGCCTGTCTGAGGAGAGTTGGTGAAAACCCGAACCTTCGCCTCGGTTGCGCAGGGCGACGAACTGCCGCCGCTCGATCTGCCGATCACGCCGACGCTTATCGTCGGTGGCGCGCTCGCCTCGCGCGACTACACCCCCGTCCACCACAGCGGCGCTGCGGCGCGTGCGCAGGGTTTGCCCGATGTGTTCATGAACATCCTGACTACGAATGGTCTCGTCAGCCGCTATGTCACCGACTGGGCCGGGCCGGACGCGCGGCTCCGGGGCATCCGCACGAAGCTCGGCGGGCCGAACCTGCCGGGTGATACGCTGCGCCTGCGCGGCCGCGTCGTCGAGACCGCTGACGATGAGGTCGAGATCGAAGTGGTGGGCGACAACGCCTGGGGAAACCATGTCACAGCACTTTTGCGCGTGGCGCTGCCGGCGGGTTGACCATGCATAGACAAAAACAACAAGTCGGGAGCCGCCGATGCCCACCACACTGAGTGGCGAAGCCGCCATCGTCGGCATCGGCCAGACCCGGTACTCGAAGAACTCGGGTGTGTCCGAGTTGGCGCTGGCCTGCGATGCGGTGCGCGGCGCCATCGCCGACGCCGGCATTGCGCCGCATGAAGTTGATGGCCTCGTCACCTTCCTGATGGATTCGAGCGACGAGACCGAAGTGGCGCGCAACGTCGGGCTCGGCGACCTGACGCTGCTCTCGCGCGTGGCCTACGGCGGCGGCGCAGCGGTGCCGCTTCTGCATCAGGCGGCGATGGCCATCGCCAGCGGCGTGTGTCGCAACGTGGTGGTGTATCGCGCGATGAACGGACGCTCCGGGCAGCGCATGGGGCAGGGCGTTTCGGGCAACATCATCACCAGCGACCTGATTCACTGGTCCTGGTACATGCCCTTCGGTTTGTTGACGCCAGCTTCCTGGGTGGCGCTGGCGGCCACGCGTTACATGCACGAGTACGGCGTCACGGAAGAGAGCTTTGCGCAGGTTGCGATTTCGACCAGGCGCCACGCGGTGAACAACCCGAACGCCATCTTCTATCAGCAGCCGCTCTCGCGTGAGGACTACTTTGCGAGCCGCTTCATCTGCGAGCCGCTGCGTCTTTACGACTGCTGTCAGGAGACCGACGGCGGCTGCGCGCTGCTCGTTACCAGCGCCGCCGCCGCGCGCGATGCGAAGCAGAAACCGGCCTTGATTCGTGGCGTCTCGCAGGCTTCCTTCGATGGTCAGGAGCAGATGACGAGTTTTTACCGGCCCGATATGGCGTGGCTGCCCGAGATGGAACTCGCCGGGCGCATCGCCTATGAGCAGGCTGGCGCAGGCCCCGGCGACATGGACGCCACCGTGCTCTACGACGCCTTCACCGTCGAGGTGCCGATGCAGCTCGAAGCCCTCGGCTTCTGCGAGCGGGGCGAGGGCGGAGACTTCGTACTGAACGGCAACCTGGAACTCGGCGGCAAGCTGCCCAACAACACCCACGGCGGCCTGCTCTCCGAGGCCTACATCCACGGCGTGAACCAGGTCGCCGAAGGCGTGCGCCTGATCCGTGGCGAATCCAGCAACCAGCCCGAAAAGTGCGACCATGTCCTGGTCTCGAGCGGCGTCGGCGTCCCCACCGGCGTGCTGATTCTGGGGAAGGGGTAGGAGGATGGAGATGGCGATTGGAAAGACGAGGAGGCTTCCGTTACGAGATGTCTGGCCGAAAGAAGACGCAGACTTCACACCTTGGCTAGCCGATAATCTAGACGAGCTGACCGAGAAGCTCGGCTTTGAGATGTCCGACCCCGAAACCGAGCAGGCAGCGGGAAGTTTCAGCGTGGACATCAAGGCTCGGGATGGAGATGGGGGAGTCGTCATCATTGAAAACCAGTATGGAAAGAGCGACCACGATCACTTCGGCAAGCTGTTCACCTACAGTTCGATACTAGATGCGAGGAAGGCCATCTGGATCGTGGAGGATGACAGACCCGAGCACGTGACTGCCCTCACTAAGTTGGATAGGGACACTCCCGACTGCGATTTCTACATGCTTCGCGCTGCAGGGATTAAGATTGGAGATTCTCCAGCCGCGTTGATCACGGAGAAGATCGTAGGCCGCAACATCGAGAAGAAGCAGATCAGGAGGGCGAAGTCCGAAAGTGAGAGTTTGCGCTTCAAATTCTGGGAGCAGTTTATCGAGGCTTTACCGAATAGGAGCGATCTGTTTGGTGGAGCATCGCCCACTAGAGATAGTTGGATAAGCAAGGGCGCCGGTAAGACCGGGGTTGCATATCAATGTTGGTGCAACGCTTCCAACGTCAGGATTGAGCTCAGGATTCAACCGCCTACAGGAGGAGAGAGCCAGCGAAAGGAGGAGAGTCAGAGAATTTTCGAGCATCTCAAACGGCATCGAGAAGCGATAGATCACTCTCTGGGAGAGGGCTTCGAGTGGTTCGAGCCAGAAGATAAGATAGTACGTGCCATCCGCAAGACACTTGATCGCGGTGGTTACAAGAGCGACGAGAGCGAGTGGCCGGCGATCATCAACGAGATGATTGACGAGATGAGGAAACTTGAAGAATCTACGCGGGAGATCATCCGCAACCTCTAAAGGAGCACCGATGACTGAGTCCGTGATCGTAGAAGCGCTGCGCACGCCCATCGCGCGGGGGAAGATGGGGCGGGGGGAACTCTCCGGGTTTCATGCGGCTGAACTGCTGGGTCGCTTGCAGATGGGGCTCGTCGCCAAGGCGGGCATCGAGCCGGGCGATGTCGAGCAGGTGTTCGGCGGCTGCGTCACGCAGGCGGGCGAGCAGAGCAACAACATTGCGCGCCACGCCTGGCTCGGCGCGCAGCACAGCGACTACCGCACTGCAGGCACCACCATTGATGTGCAGTGCGGCTCGGGGCAGCAGGCGA
>JAHRAN010000111.1 GCA_020027245.1 Myxococcota bacterium | reverse complement strand
CTCGTCGCCATCCCGCTGCACGGCGTCATCCAGTTGTGTTCGAACGGGACGCGCGCGCTGCACTGGCGACGCCACCTGAACTGGAACATCGTCGGCGCTGGCGCACTGCTGCTGCTGCCGATGGGTCTGCTCGGGGTAATGCTTGCGCAGGCGCTGCCGGAAGCCGGCGTGCGCGCGGCCATCGGCACCTTCGTGCTGCTTGCGACCTGGGCGCCCGGCGCGTTGCTGCTCGGCGCGCATCCCGAACGGGCGCGGCCGCGCCGACGCTTTCTGCTGCTCGGCGGCGTGTGCGGTTTCCTGAATGTCACCATCGGCGCCACCGGCCCGCTGATCGCTCCCTTCTTTCTGAACCTCGGGCTCAGCCGCAAGGCGCTGGTCGGCACCAAGGCCGCCTTTCAGAGTTGCGGGCACTTGGCCAAGATCATCATCTACGGCGGCGTCGGCTTCGCCTTCGACGAACATCTGCCACTGCTGGCAGGCAGCCTGCTCGCCGTGGTGGCGGGAACATGGGTCGGCAGCCGCATCCTTGCGCGCACCAGCGAGCGCTTCTTCGTCTGGCTCTACAAAGCGGTGCTGACGGTGATCGCGCTGCGCCTGCTCTTCGCCGAAATCGCGCGCGTGTTTTTGACGAGTAGTTAAATGAGTTCGCCCGCGCGGGGGCGGCGGCGTTCCAAGGCCAGGAGCTTCTCCTTCATCGCCACACCGCCGCCGTAGCCGCCGAGCCCGCCGCCGCTTTCGATCACCCGGTGGCAGGGAACCACCAGCGCGATCGGGTTTGCGGCGTTGGCGTTGCCGACGGCGCGCGAGGCGCCCGGCTGGCCGATGGTGCGGGCCTGCTCGGCATAGCTGCGCGTCTCGCCGTAGGGAATCGCGCAGAGGGCATCATAGGCGCGAAGCTGGAACGCGGTGGCGCGCAGGTCGAGGGGCAGATCGAAGCGCTCGCGCTGGCCTTCGATGAACTCGCCGATCTGCGAGATGGCGGTGCGGTTCGGCTCGACTTCCGCACGCACCCGGGCATCCGGCGCGCGGCGGCGCAGCCAGTCCTTGAAGCCACGCCCGTTTGCGTGCGGCAGTTGCAGGTAGGCGAGGCCGCGCTCGCTCGACGCCACCTGAATGACGCCGAACACAGTCTCGAACTTTGCGGTGTAAATCAACTCCATCTTTGCATCCCGTCTCTCGCCGCCGTCTTTCACGCCGCCGCTTGCCGACGGAGCGTAGCGCGCGCTCAGTCCGAAAGGTCGAGCCGCTTCATCATTTTCTGAAGCGACTGCCGTGGGATGCCGAGCCGGGCGGCGGCTGCCGTCTTCGAGTCCTCTTTCGAGAGCGCCTGACGAATCATCTGCTTCTTGAGCGCATCCACCGCGCGGTTCAGATTTGCCTCACCCTCGCCGGCGCCAGCGGCGGGGTCGCCGCCCTGCGCTGAAAGCGGCGCGCCGCGCACTTCGGTCGAGAGCATGTCGGCGTGCACGGCCTGCTCGTCATCTGCGAGCGCCACCACGCGCTGGATCTCGTTCTCGAGCTCGCGCACATTGCCGCTCCAGCGGTGGGCGACGAGGCGATCCATGGCCTCGTTGCTGAAGCCCTTGATGCCGCGCTCCATCTTCGCGCAGGCCTGTTCGAGAAAGTGATGCGCCAGCGCGGGGATGTCCTCGCGGCGCTCGCGCAGCGGCGGCAGTTCGAGCTCCACCACCCGCAGCCGGTAGAACAGCGCCTCGCGAAAGCGATCCTCCTCGACGGCGCGGCGCAAATCGGCGTTGGTCGCCGCGATGACGCGCACATCCACGCGCCGGGTCTCGCTCGAACCGAGCGGGCGGAACTCGCCGTCCTGCAGCACGCGCAGCAGCCGCACCTGCATGCCCGGCTCGGTCTCGCCGATCTCGTCGAGGAAGATGCTGCCGCCGTTGGCCAGCTCGAACAGACCCTTCTTGTCGGCGTGCGCGCCGGTGAAGGCGCCGCGCTTGTGACCGAAGAGCTCGCTTTCGAGCAGCGTCTCGGGCAGGGCGCCGCAGTTCTGCGCCACGAAGCGCGCCCTGGCGCGCGACCCCGCGTTGTGAATCGCACGCGCCACCAGGTCTTTGCCGGTGCCGGTCTCGCCGGTGATCAGCACCGTGGCGTCGGTCTTCGCCACCTTGTCCATCACATCGAAGACCTGCTGCATGGCGGGGCTTTCGCCAATAATGTTTTTGAAGCTGTACTTGTGCTGAAGTTCGCGCTGCAGGAACAGGTTCTCGGCGCGCAGTTGCTCGTTGGCGAGCGCCAGCGCCTCGGCGAGGCGCGCCTTCTCCCGCGCCAGCGCGTAGGTCTCGAGCGCGCGCTTCACATCGAGGCGCAGGTCGTCCGGCTCCCAGGGTTTGGCGATGTAGCGGTAGATGCGCCCGTCGTTGATGGCGCGAATTACCGCGTTGATGTCCGCCTGACCGGTGATCATCATGCGCACCGCTTCGGGGCGAACCTCGAGCGCGCGCTCCAGAAACGCGACGCCGCTCATGCCGGGCATCACGTTGTCAACGATGACGAGCGCGATCTCCTCGCGCTCGAGCACGGCGAGCGCCTGCCTGGGATCCGTCGAGGGGAATACGCGGTAGTCGTCACCGAGGGCAAAACTTATGGACTCGACCACGCCCGGCTCATCGTCGAGGATCAGAATTGCAAAAGGGCGCTCGCCGACAGTGCGCCGGGCGCCCTCGATGGCATGCGGGGCGCTTCCGCTCCCCGGCCCGCCTTCTGACTGCGCCGAGCCGCTGCCGGAGCTACCGCGCCCCGGCCCGCCTTTTGACCGCCCCGAGCGGCTGCCGGAGGTGCTGCGCCCCTCATTCCTGGTCTCCACGGGGAGACGGTACCGGGCGCGGGCTTCCCGGTCTAGCCGCGTGCGCCGAGCAGGAGGGACGACGCATAGCGTCGTTCACGCATTGCGTCGTCCCTCCCCTCGGTTCGCCCGGGTCGAGTGCGCTCGACCCTGCTGCGACGGCTAGCGCCGACGCGCGCTGCGGCGCGCCGGGCGACGCGCTGCGGGCTTGCGACGCGCGGGCTTGCGCGTCGCCGTCTTGCGACGGCGGGTCGGCTTGCGCCCCCGTCGCACCATCTTGGCCCGCGACACATCGCCGTCACGGTCTATGAAGTAGAGGTAGCCTTCCTCTTTCTCCACGCCGACCTTGGCGACCGTCTGCCGCGTTCCCTTCCTCGCCTTGCCACCGCCCTCTGCGCGGCGCACCCGGGCGACGTTGCCCCGGCGATCGAGGAAGTACAGCCAATCCTTCTGCCGTTTGATCCCGACCTTCGCGACCTTTGCGGCCATGGGTTTAACCCTCCTCCATGGTTGTGGGACACCCGCCGCAGACACGATCTGCGACGGAACACCCGCCGCAGACACGATCTGCGACGGAACTTGGAGGACTGCGGATCCCGGCTGGAGGGACAGGGACGGGATCACCGGCATTCAGCATCCCGGTCTTTTCAACAATGTCAACACATTTTCGAGGGTTTACAGACGGAGTTGCGAATTTAACCCCGCCACCCCTCCGACGGCAGCCGTCGGAACGGCCCGGCGCGGG
>JAHRAN010000103.1 GCA_020027245.1 Myxococcota bacterium | reverse complement strand
GCCACCGCCGCCGCCGCTGGGGACGGCACCGACGCGGGCGCGTCCGACACGGCCCGGGACGGCGAACTCTGGGTCGTGCCGCGGCTTGGAACCATCTCGCCCTGGTCGTCCCGGGCCAGCGAAATTGCGCGGCTCTGCGGACTCGACGCGGTGCGCCGGATCGAGCGCGGCGTGCGGTTCCGTTTCGCGGGGGTTGGCGCCGAGGATGCCCTCGCGCACACCGCGTTGTTTCACGACCGCATGACCGAGAGCGTGCTGCACCGCGCCGCTGATCTCCCGCAACTCTTTGCGCGCGCCGCGCCAGCAAAGGGCGCCAGCGTGGACTTGCTCGGCGAGGGTCGCGAGGCCCTGGCGCGCGCCGACCGGCGGCTCGGCCTCGCGCTCAGCAAGGACGAAAGCGATTACCTGCTGCGCAGTTTTTGCGAACTCGGACGCAACCCGAGCGAAGTGGAGTTGATGATGTTCGCGCAGGCGAACTCCGAGCACTGTCGGCACAAAATTTTCAACGCCGAGTGGTTCATTGATGGCGAGCGGCAGCCGCGCTCCCTGTTCGAACTCGTGCGCAACACCACCGCGCAGTCGCCCACTGGCGTGCTCTCGGCCTACAGCGACAACGCCGCGGTGCTGGTCGGCAACGATGCGCGGCGCTTCTTTCCGGACGCAGAGAGCGGCGTGTACCGCGCGCGGGATGAAGCGGCGCATCTGGTGTTGAAGGTCGAGACCCACAATCATCCCACCGCCATTTCGCCTTTTCCGGGAGCGGCCACCGGCGTCGGCGGCGAGATTCGCGACGAGAGCGCCACCGGGCGCGGCGCGAAACCCAAGGTCGGCATCACCGGCTTCTCGGTTTCGAACCTGCGCATCCCCGGCGCGCTGCAACCCTGGGAGAAAGATTTCGGCCGGCCCGCGCGCGTGGCATCCGCACTCGAAATCATGATCAGCGGGCCGCTCGGCGGCGCCGCCTTCGGCAACGAGTTCGGCCGCCCCAACCTCGCGGGTTACTTCCGCAGCTTCGAGGAGCGCGTGCCGGGCCCGCGTGGCGACGAAGTGCGTGGCTACCACAAGCCCATCATGCTGGCGGGCGGCCTCGGCAACATCCGCCCCAACCTGGTTGCGAAGCAGGCCATCCCGGCCGGCGCGAAACTCGTGGTGCTCGGCGGCCCGGCCATGTTGATTGGCCTCGGCGGCGGCGCGTCTTCGTCGCTGAGCACCGGCGCGAGTGATGAAGAACTCGACTTCGCGTCGGTGCAGCGCGGCAACCCGGAGATGGAGCGGCGCTGTCAGGAGGTGATTGATCGCTGCGCCGAAGAGGGCGAGCACAACCCCATTCTTTCGATTCACGATGTCGGCGCCGGCGGGCTCGCCAACGCGCTGCCCGAGCTCGTCCACCAGAGTTCGCGCGGCGCGCGCCTCGACCTGCGCGCCGTTCCGAGTGACGAGCCGGGTATGTCGCCGCTCGAACTCTGGTGCAACGAGGCGCAGGAGCGCTACGTGCTGGCGATTGCGCCCGAGAAGCTTCGGGAATTCGAGGCGCTGTGTGCGAAGGAACGCTGCCCGGTCGCAACGCTCGGCGAAGCCCGCGCCGACGCGCAACTCCAGGTTCACGATTCACACTTCGACGACGAGCCGATTGATCTGCCACTCGACCTGCTCTTCGGCGCGCCGCCGCAAATGGTGCGCGATGTGAAACGCGCGGCTCTCCTGCCGCCGCCCCTCGAGCTTAAGGGTGTGCGTATCGCCGACGCCGCAGCGCGCGTGCTGCAACTGCCGACGGTCGGCGACAAGACCTTTCTCGTCAGCATCGGCGACCGCAGCGTGACCGGGCTCGTGGCCCGCGATCAGATGGTCGGGCCGTGGCAGGTTCCGGTGGCGGATGCAGCGGTCAGTTGCACGAGTTACGAGGGTTTTGCTGGCGAGGCGCTGGCGCTTGGCGAGCGCGCGCCGCTTGCGCTGATCAACCCCGCGGCCTCGGCGCGCATGGCCGTGGGCGAGGCGTTGACCAACCTGCTCTCGGCGGGCGCCGTCCGGCTCGACACCGTGCGGCTCTCGGCCAACTGGATGGCGGCGGCCGGTCACCCGGGCGAAGACGCGGCGCTCTACGACGCGGTGCACGCACTCGGCGAAACGCTTTGCCCGGCTCTCGGCCTCGCGGCGCCAGTCGGCAAAGACTCGCTTTCGATGCGCACGGTCTGGGAAGAAGAGGGCGCGCTGCGCAGCGTAACGGCGCCGCTCTCGCTGGTGATCACCGCCTGCGCGCGGGTGCGCGATGTGCGAGACAGCCTCACTCCCGAACTCGCGCGCACGGGCGAGGCCACGCGGCTCGTGCTCGTGGACATCGGTCACGGGCAGGGCCGGCTCGGCGGCTCGGCACTGGCGCAGGTGTATGAGCAGGTGGGCGACGAGGCGCCCGACCTCGACGACCCGGCCGACCTGCGCCGCCTGGCCTCTGCACTCGCGGCGCTCGACGCGCGCAACCTGCTGCACGCCTATCACGACCGCTCGGACGGCGGGCTCTTCGTCACACTTATCGAGATGGCCTTCGCGGGCGGCACGGGTCTCGCCATCGAACTCGCCGCCGCTGATGGCGATGCGGGCGCCGCCGAGGGCGAAGCCGCACTGCTCGCTCCACTTTTCGCCGAGGAGCTCGGCGTGGTGCTTCAGATTGACGCGGCGCGGGAGCAGGAAGTACTGCGCATTCTCGACGCCCACGGGCTCGGCGCCATCAGCCATGTCATCGGTGCGCCTTCGGACGACGAGCGCGTGACGATTCACCAGAGCGGGCGCGAAGTTTTCTCCGAGACCCGCAGTCGCCTGCGCGGGCTGTGGTCGGCCACCACGCACGCGCTTCAACGGCTGCGCGACGACCCGCACTGCGCCGACGAAGAGCACGCGCGCCGTCTCGACCCGAACGATCCGGGGCTGCGCGTCCATGCGCCCTTTGACTTCGACGCTGCGCCGGGGCCGGGGCCGACGCCGGGGCGCGGCGGCGCGCGGCCGCGCCTTGCAATCCTGCGCGAGCAGGGTGTCAACGGGCAGCTCGAAATGGCGGCGGCCTTCGACCGCGCGGGCTTCGAGTGCGTGGATCTGCACATGAGCGAGCTGCTCTCGGGCGCGCGCAGCCTCGATGCCTTCCGCGGTCTCGTCGCCTGCGGCGGTTTCTCCTACGGCGATGTGCTCGGCGCCGGCGAGGGCTGGGCCAAAACCATCCTGTTTAATGCGCGCGCCCGCGACATCTTCCGCCACTTCTTCGAGCGCCCGGAGAGCTTCAGCCTCGGCGTCTGTAACGGCTGTCAGATGCTGGCCGCGCTCAAGGGGTTGATCCCGGGCGCTGCGCACTGGCCGCGCTTTCTGCCCAACCGCTCCGAGCGCTTCGAGGCGCGGCTCTCGCTGGTCGAGGTGCTGCCGGGCCCGTCCATTCTGCTCGACGGCATGAGCGGTGCGCGCCTGCCGATTGCGGTGGCGCACGGCGAGGGGCGGGTCGAGGGCGAGCAGGTTCCAGAGGGCGTGGCGCTGCGCTTCGTCGAAGCGGACGGCGCCGCCGCGCGCGCGTATCCGCAGAACCCGAACGGCTCTGCGGGCGGCGCCACCGGCTTCAGCAGCGACGATGGCCGGGTCACCATCATGATGCCGCACCCGGAGCGCGTGTTCCGAACCGTGCAACACTCTTGGCATCCACAGGGTTGGGGCGAAGTCGGCCCGTGGATGCGACTCTTCCACAACGCACGCCGCTGGGTGGAACAATGAAACGAAGGCCCGAAGACAACCTGCATGCGCTTCAGGCGCTGTCGCCCCTCGACGGCCGCTACGCCGAGGCGACCGCCCGCTTGCGCGCGTTCAGCAGCGAATACGGGTTGATCCGCTATCGCCTGCAGGTGGAAGTGCGCTGGCTCGAGTGGTTGGCGGCGCTGCCCGAGTTGCCCGAGTGTCCCGAACTCGACGCCACATCACACGCAACCCTCAATGCGCTGCTCGAAAACTTCAACCTCGAAGATGCGGCGCAGGTAAAGCAGATCGAAGCGCGCACCCGGCACGATGTGAAGGCGGTCGAGTACTTTTTGCGCGAGCGCTGCGCGGCGCATCCCGGTCTTGCCGCTGCCGCTGGCTTCATCCACTTCGCCTGCACCTCCGAGGACATCAACAACCTCGCCTACGCGCTGATGCTGCGCGACCTGCGCGAACAGGTGCTGCTGCCGCAGATGTCCGCGCTGCAGGAAACGCTGGCCCTGCTGGCCGAGCAGCACGCCGAGCTGCCGTTGCTTGCGCTGACGCACGGGCAGCCTGCATCGCCGACCACGCTCGGCAAGGAGTTTGCAAATACTGCAGCGCGGCTCGCGCGGCAGCGACGGCGCTTCGCAGCCTGCGAAGTGCTCGGAAAGTGGAACGGCGCCGTCGGCAACTACAACGCGCACCAGATCGCCTGTCCCGATCTCGACTGGCCGGCGACGGCGCGCGCTTTCGTCGAGAGCCTGGGGCTCGAGTGCAACCCGCTGACGACGCAGATCGAACCCCACGACTGGATCGCCGAGTATTGTGATGTGCTGGCGCGCACGAACCTTGTTTTGCTCGACTTCGCCCGTGATGTCTGGGGATATATCGCGCGCGGCGTGTTCCGGCAGCGCGCCGTGGCGGACGAGGTCGGCTCCTCGACGATGCCGCACAAAGTGAACCCGATTGACTTCGAAAACGCCGAGGGCAACCTGGGCATGGCGAACGCCATGCTGCGGCATTTCTCCGAGAAGCTGCCGGTCTCGCGCTGGCAGCGCGACCTCAGCGACTCGACCGTGCTGCGCAACCTGGGCGCGGCGACGGGGTACTGCGCCCTTGCCTGGCAGGCGCTTGCGCGCGGGCTCGAGCGCATCGAACCGGATGAAACAAGTATTGAAGCCGAACTCGAATCCTGCTGGGAGGTGCTGGCGGAGGCCATACAGACTGTGATGCGTCGCTATGGCGTGCCCGAGCCTTTTGAGAAACTGAAGGCGCTGACTCGAGACCGCGCCATTGACCGTGACACCTTGCGCCGCTTCATCAACGCGCTCGAGATTCCAGAGCACGAACGCAAGCGACTGCGCGAACTCACACCGCGCGCGTACACCGGCTGCGCCGCAGCGCTGGCGCGCGCGGTGCGTCGGATGCAAGGCGCGTGAACGAGAGCACGCACCCGGCTGCGCCCGACGCGCGCGCCACGCCGTCGGCTTCGCGCGAGGCGCGGGTGCAGAGCATCTGCCTGTTGCTGCTCGCCACGCTGGCGACCGGCTTCGCGCTGCGCTGGCTTTCGCCGGTGCTGATCCCCTTCGTGCTGGCGCTTTTCATCTCCCTCGGTCTCGACCTGAGCATCGAGTGGCTTGTGGCGCGCACCCGTGCGCCGCGCGCGCTGGCGCTGCCGGTGGTGCTGGTGCTCGGGCTCGGCGCACTCGGCGGCATGGGCGCGCTGATCGGCGCCTCGCTCGGGCAACTCGCCGAGAGCGCGCCCGTGTACATCGAACAGTTGGGGCAACTGATGGATCGCGTCGCAAACGCGCTGCCCTTCACCGTCGAAGCACAGGGCGGCGCGCTTGATGCGCTGCGCAACATCCCGGTCTCGACCATCGGCGGCCTGCTGACGCGCACCGGCAACGCAGTCCTGAACCTGTTGTCGCAGTCGCTCCTGGTGCTGATCTTCGTCGTCTTTCTGATGCTCGGCTCGGGCTCGGTGCAGCATGGCGGTGTCTGGAGTGAAGTCCGCCGCCGGGTCGAGAGTTATCTGGTTACAAAAATCGGGGTCTCCGTCGCCACCGGCGTGCTGGTCGGCGGGGCGCTGGCGGCGCTCGGCGTTCCGTTGGCGATGGCCTTCGGCGTGCTCGCCTTTCTGCTGAACTTCATCCCCACCGTCGGCTCGCTGATCGCAACCCTGCTGCCGCTGCCGGTGGTGATCATTACCCCCGAGGTTTCACCCGCCGCTGCAATCGCAGCCATTCTTCTTCCCGCCGCGATCCAGACTTTGATGGGGAACTTCGTCGAGCCCAAACTGATGGGCGATTCACTCGACCTGCACCCGATTGCAATTTTATTGTCACTCATCTTGTGGGGTATGCTCTGGGGTGTGGTGGGGATGCTGCTCGCGACGCCGATCACCGCCGTGTTGAAGATGCTGCTCGAAAGGTTCGAGGGCGCGCGCCCGCTGGCGGAGTTGCTGGCCGGCCGCAGCGACGCGCTGCTGCAAGGCGGGGCGACATGAACGCGTTTCTCTTTGCCACCATCGTCTGGGTCGCCGCCAGCATGACCGCTCTGTGGTTGCTCTCGCTGCGCCTGCGGGACGCCAGCATCGTGGACATCTGGTGGGGGCCGGGCTTCGTGGCCATCGGGCTGGTCTCTTTTGTCTGCGCGGAAACACCGGGGCCGCGCGCGGGGTTGTTGCTCGCACTCATTGCACTCTGGGGCCTGCGCCTCGGCGGCTACCTGCTCTGGCGCAACCAGGGTCGCGGCGAAGACCCGCGCTATCAGGCCATGCGCCGCACCTGGGCTGCGCGTTTTCCCCTCGTCAGCCTGGTGACGGTGTTCGGCTTGCAGGGCCTGTTGATGTGGTTGGTGTCGCTCCCGCTTCAAGTGGGCATCGGCGCCGACGCTGGCGCAGCGCTTGGCCTGCGCGACGCCATCGGCGCGGCGCTCTTCGCCACGGGCCTCGGCTTCGAAACCCTGGGCGACTGGCAACTCGCACGCTTTCGCGCGAAGCCCGAAAACGCGGGCCGCGTGCTCGAGCATGGCCTCTGGCGTTACACCCGCCACCCGAATTACTTTGGCGACGCCCTCGCGCACTGGGGCATCTTCATCGTCGCCCTCGGCACGGAGGGCGCACTCGTCACGCTGCTTTCGCCCGCGCTGATGACGCTGCTGCTGCTGCGCGTCTCCGGCGCGGCGCTGCTCGAGCGCTCGATTGCGAAGCGGCGACCGGACTACAGCGCGTATCAGCAGCGCGCCAACATGTTCGTGCCCGGCCCGCCGAAGCGCGTCGCCACGCAACGGGGGGATGATTCCCGGCAACCCGGGCCACGGAGCGGCGGATGATTCTCGACCACTTTCGCCTCGACGGACAGGTCGCCATCGTAACCGGCGCCGGACGGGGCATTGGACGCGGCATCGCCACGGCCTTCGCCGAGGCGGGCGCAGACCTGGCGCTGGCGGCGCGAAGCGTTGCGGAACTCGAAGAGACCGCCGCAAAGGTGCGCGCTGCGGGGCGGCGCGCATTGGTGCAGCGTTGCGATGTGATGCAGCGGGCAGACCTCGAAAAACTGGTGGACGCGACGCTCGCCGCGTTCGGTCGCCTCGACACGCTGGTCAACAACGCCGGCGGCTCGCCGCCGAAGCCCGCGCTGCGCACCAGCGAGCGCGCGTTCGAACACGCGCTGCGCTTCAATGTCACAACGGCCTTCCTGCTGACCCGCCTCGTGGTACCGCAGATGGTTCGCACGGCCGGTGGCGGCTCGGTGCTGAATATTTCCTCGGTCGCGGGGCGCGAATTCGCCCCCGGTTTCGTGGCCTACGGAACCGCCAAGGCCGCGCTCTCTTTCATGACCGGCGAGCTGGCGCAGGATTTCGCGCCCAAGGTGCGGGTGAACGCCATCGCGGTCGGCTCGGTGCGCACGAAAGCGCTCGCAGACGCGCTGACCCCCGAGCTCGAGCGGGAGATGATCGAGCGCACACCGCTTCGGATGATCGGCGAGGTAGAGGACATCGCCGCCTGCGCGACCTGGCTCTCGTCACCCGCCGCACGCTTCGTGACCGGCGAGGTGGTGGGCGTGAACGGCGGCCTGGTCGGCCTCAACATGGCGCTGCCTCGGGCTTTCGACGGCTAGGGCCGTCGAAAGCCCCCAGTCCTTAAGTGCCCTCACCCCAACCCTCTCCCGGAGGGAGAGGGAGCAAACCGTTGCCCTCTCGCGCATGGTTCTTAAGGTTGGGGTGATTCTTCCTGAAGGTAGGTGCGCTCCCGATAGAACGCGGCGTAGAGCACAAAGAGCAGCGCGGCGCCCGCCATCACCCAGGTGAAGAACCAGTAGTACTCGGCGCCGACCAGGATGGAATTTCCCTGCGCGTCGGCGCTCAGGCGGTTCACCAGCGCGGTGAAAACATTGCCCAGCGTGACGGAGAGATAGAAGAGGCCGACGATCAGTGATTTCATCTCGGGCCGCGCCTCGGTGTAGGAGAACTGCAGCAGGGTTATCGAAACCAGCACCTCCGCTGCGGTGAGCACGGCGTAGGCGAGCACTTGCCAGCCGATGTTCGGCGCGGGCGCGCCGATGGCCTCGGCGGCGATGATCCATTCTTCGATCGTCGAGGTCAGCGCGTAGGCGCCGACCATCAGGAACATTCCAAAGCCGGCCTTGCGCAGCGGCGTCAGTTTGATGACGCGACCGAGCAGCGGGTACAGCACATAGTTGAACAGCGGCACGAAGAGCAGAATGCAAATCGGGTTCACCGCGCCGATCTGCGCCTCGTGCCAGACGATGCCGAGAAAGTTGCGATCCATCTTCCCGGCCTGCGCGACCCAGGCGGCGGCGGTCTGATCGAAGAGCGACCAGAACACGGCGATCAGCACGAAGATGGGCGTGAGTTTCAGGATGATGGGCAGGCCCGGCCCCGCAAAGGCGCGCTTGAAGTAGCCCGGCCCCGCCGGTGGAACATGGACGAAGCGCTTTCGCCCCGACCAGAAAATCAGCGTGGCCAGCGCCATCACCACGCCGGGCAGCAGAAAGGCCGCGCCGGCGCCGAAGCGGCCGAGCATCCAGGGCAGCAGCAGAAAAGCGGCGGCGGCGCCCAGGTTGATGCCGACATAGAACCAGCCAAAAGTGGCTTCGAGCAAGTGCTGATTCGATTTCCCGAACTGGTCGCCGACATGGGCCGAGACACAGGGTTTGATGCCGCCCGCGCCGAGTGCGATGACGAAGAGCCCCGCCATCATGTAGCCCTCGGGCGAGAGCGTCGCCTGCAGAAACGCGGGCGGCGCGTCCATCAGCCCGAGCAGGCCGTGGCCGACGCAGTAAAAGAGAGAGATATAAAGGATGGTGCGGTACTTGCCCCACAGGCAGTCGGAGATCAGCGCGCCGATGATCGGGAAGAAGTACGCAAGCGAGTTGAACCAGGCGATGGCCTCGCGCGCCTCGGTTTCGGTATAGAAACTCGCCGCGCCCGAGGCGTCGAGCAGGTGTTTGGTCATGAAGGTGAAGAGAATCGCCTTCATGCCATAAAAGCTGAGCCGCTCCGCAACCTCGTTGCCGATGATGAAGGGGATGCCTCCCGGCAGCTTGCGCGAGGGCAGGGGCGCGCTCAGGTAACGGGCCACGGTCAGACCGAGCCCGCTGCCTTCGCGCCGTCGGTGGCGGCGGCGTCGCCGTCAGCGTCGGGCCGGGCTGCGCTTTTGCCCTTCACTTGCGCAGCGCCTCGAGGGCTTTGCTTCTGGCGGCCTCGAACTCATCCCCCGGGTTCCAGACCGGCAGCGCGTCCCGGTTGCCGATGACGGCGCCGCAGTAGAGACCGAGCTGCACATCCTCGACCATGCCCTCGAAGTTCCAGCTTGCTTGCAACTCGTCGCTGACCTGGTGATAGTGCTCGGCCTCCCAGGCTTCGATCTGCTCGCGCCCCCAGCCTTCGGGACGGCCGATGAAATCGGTGCCGGTGTCGAGGTAGATGGCGGGCACGCCGATGCGGGCGAAGTTGAATTGATCCGAGCGGTAGAAGAAGCCGCGGTCGGGAAACTGGTCGGGTTGTACCCGCCGCCCCTGAAGCGCCGCGCCGCTCACCACCACTTCATCGAGCGAGGATTTGCCAAACCCGATCATCGTGACGTCCCGGGTGCGCCCCCAGATGTTGCCGCCGTCGTAGTTGATGTTGGCGACGAGCTGGCCCGCGGGCACGGTGGGGTTCTGCGCGTAGTAGGCGGAGCCGAGCAGGCCCGATTCCTCGGCGGCGACGAAGGCGAAGAGCACCGAGCGGCGCAGCGGCGCCCGCCGGATGGCCTCGGCGATGGCGAGCAGTTGCGCGACGCCGGAAGCGTTATCGAGCGCGCCGTTGTAGATGCGATCCGGCTTCTCACCGCCGCGACCGATGTGATCGTGGTGCGCGGAATACACCAGAACCTGCTCTTTGAGCGCCGCGTCCCTTCCCGGAACCACCGCGAGTACATTCGCGGTGCGCGTGCGGCTGATGCGATTGTTGAACGCGATGGAGGTGCGGATGCCGAGTGCTACCGGCTCGAAGTCGCGGCTGCGCGCGGCGCGGGTCAGCCGCTCAAAGTCGTGCCCGGCGGAGGCCAGCAGCCGCCGCGCCGCCGCTTCGGTGAGCCAGGCCTCGACGGCGCTTCGCCCCGCGCCGGTGGCGGGCAACTCGATCTGCTCACCGCCCCACGAGGTCTGCACCACCTGCCACGGGTAGCCGGCCGAGGGCACGGTGTGAATGATGATCGCGCCGGCAGCGCCCAGCTGCGCCGCAATCTCGTACTTGTAGGTCCAGCGGCCATAGAGCAGACGGCGCTTGCCCTCGAAGAGGTCGTCGCTCCAGTCGGGGTCGTTGTTGAGGAACAGCAGCACCTTGCCGCGCAGGTCGCGTCCCTTGTAATCGTCCCAGTCGTACTCCGGCGCCTGAATGCCATACCCGACGAACACCAGCTCCGCGTCCTCGACCGAAACGCGCGGCGCCTGCACGCCGCTGCTCGCCATGAAGTCGTCGCGCAGCGAGAGCAGCAGCGCGTCATCGTCGTGATGGAAAGACCAGGACGAGGGCGGCGTGGCGGTGACACCGACGATGTCGAAGTGCTGCTCGAAGCCGCCCTGCGGCCCGCCCGCTTCGAGCCCCATCTTCTCGAGCCGCTCGATCAGCCAGGCGCGCGCGCGCGCATCGCCCCGCGTCCCGGGCGCGCGCCCCTCCATCTCGTCCGCCGAGAGCGCCGCAATGTCGCGCCGCAGCGCCGCCGCATCCACCGGCGCCCGCACCCGCTCAGAATCAAGCGGCGCCGGCCGCGCAAAGCAGCCCATCAGCAGAAACGGAAGTGAAAGGGCGAGCGCTGCGAGCGGGCGAGGGCGCATGGGTGACTGCCTCCGTCGGGTTCCCGGGGATTGCGTGACCGTGCGGACGGAGTGTAACGCCGCCAGCGCGCGGCGGCGCACAAAGGAAAACCGCCGCAGGGCGGGGGGCGCTGCGGCGGGCTTGAAGCTGGAGCACGAGACCGGACTCGAACCGGCGACAACCACGTTGGCAACGTGGAGCTCTACCAACTGAGCTACTCGTGCTGAGCGGGGGGGGGTTAAATCTAGCGCCAGCCGCCCGTCCGGTCGAGCCTCGTCGAGCGGCCTGCGCGGGCGTGTTCCGGGTGGTTGCGCCACAGCGCCGGCCCGCGCGCTGGTCGGGCTGACGCCTGCCCGGCGGCGTCAGCGCTCGGGGGGCGCGTCGCCTTCCGCGCTGCGCGAGAAGTAGCTCGCGAAGTAGGCATAACCGGAACTCAGCGTGAGGGCGGCGGCGATGCCGAGCAGGACAACGCCGAGCCGGTGGTTCGGGAGGCCGAGGGTGCCTGTGGGAAAGAGCAGAAAGCCAATCGCCACGTTCTGGTTGAGCGCTTTCGCTTTGCCGGCCCAACTGGCGGCCACTGCGATACCACCCGCCGAGGCGATGCCGCGCAAGCCGGTGACGGCCAGCTCGCGCCCGACGATCACCACCACCAGGCCGATGCCGACGACATCCGGCAAGCCCTCGATGGAGATGCGATCCATCGAGAGCAGCACGATCAGTGCGGTCGAAACCATCAGCTTGTCGGCCAGCGGGTCGAGCAGTTTGCCGATGCGCGTGACCTGCCGGTTGCGCCGCGCCAGCCAGCCGTCCGCCAGGTCGCCAAGCGCCGCGAGGATGAAGAGCCAGGCCACGATCTGACTGCCACGCGTTCCCGGGTAGAGCGGGAAGCCGACGAGCAGCGGCACCACCAGCAGCCGCAGCATGGTGACGGTGTTCGGGAGGTTCCAAAAGCGCTCGCGCATGGCGCCACGGTCTCCTCGGCGAGGGTCCGGCGGGCTGCGCCCGCCGCCAGCCTTGAGTGCCCTCTCCCCAACCCTCTCCCATAGGGAGAGGGAGCCGGAGGCTGCCCAGCCTCGCTTGGTTCATTCTTTTTCCCCCTCTCCCTGTGGGAGAGGGGCCAGGGGAGAGGGTACTTAAGGTTGGGGGAGGGGCTTATAGCCCCTCCGGGTTCTCGAATACCGGCGCGCGCTTTTCCATGTTGGCGCGCACGGCTTCGAGTTGGTTCGGGCCGCCGATCAGGCTGCGCTGGATTTCGGCCTCGCGCTGCAGCCCTTCCCGGTGACTGCCCGGCACGGCCTGGTTCCAGAGAAGCTTTGCGGCGCGCACGGCGGAGGGGCTGCGCCCGGCGATCTCGCGCGCGAGCTTCATCGCGTCGGCGTGGGGGTCGTCACTCAGGTGTGTGGCGAGGCCGAGCTTCACGGCTTCTTTGCCCGAAACCTCGCGCGCCGTGAAGGTCAACTCCTTGGCGATGTCGAGGCCGAGCAGGTGGCGCAGCGTCTGCGTGCCGGACATGTCGGGAATCAGCCCCCAGTGCACCTCGCGGATCGAGAGCCGGGCGTCCGGGGTGACGAAGCGGATGTCGGCGCCCAGCGCGATCTGAAGTCCGCCCCCGAAGGCCACGCCGTGCACGGCGGCGATGACCGGCACCGGCGCTTCCTGCCACACCCAGGCGGCGCGCTGCGCGAAGTTGGCCGGGCTCTCGCTGCTTTTGTCCGTCAGGTTCGGCCCCTTGCGCTCTTTGCCGATGTTCGACATCAGGCTCGGAATATCGAGCCCCGCGCAGAAGTCGCGCCCCTCGCCCGAGAGCACGATGGCGCGCAGGCTGTTGTCCCGCGCGAGTTCGAGGCCGGTCTCCACCAGGGCGACGAACATGTCGAGATCTATGGCGTTGCGCTTTTCGGCGCGCGTCATCCGAAGATCGGCGACGCCATCCTTTGTTTCGACGCGAACTCTGTCCGACACCGGCGCTCCTTCAAGTCACCCCGAGCGGCATTCGGCACTCGGGCGACGCGGATGCTACCCCACCGGCCCGCCCGCACAAAGCGCCACGTCAGCGGGCGGTTTCCGTCAGCGGCTTGGCGCGGTCAACGGGCGTGGCGGGGCGCGAAGCACCCCGGTCAGCGGCTCGGCGCGGTCAACGGGCGTGGCGGGGCGCGGAGCGCCCCGGTCAGCGACCCGCGGGGCGGTTGGCGCTGTGCTCCCGGTACCAGTTGATGGCGTGCCCGGCTTCGGCGCGCTCGCGCGCGAGAAAATCCGCGACGGCGGCTTCGAGACCTGGATCCTCCAGGTGGTGGCAACTGCGGGTGGGCGTCGCGTCGAAGCCGCGCAACTGTTTGTAGTGGCCGCCCGCGCCCGGCTCGAAACGCGCGAGCCCGTGTTCGATGCACTGCTCGATGCCCGCGTAGTAGCAGACATTGAAGTGCAGGTGACGCAAGCGGCGAAAGGCGCCCCAGTAGCGCCCGTAGAGGGCGTCGCCCTTTTGCACATTCAACGCGCCCGCCACGATTTCGCCGCGCTGCCGCGCCACCACGAAGCACAGGCGATGGCGGAAGCGCTCGCGCAGCAGCTCAAAGAGTTCGCGGTTCAGGTACTGCCGGCCCCAGGGGTTGTCGCAAATGGTCTGCAGATAGATGCGGTACATCGGCTCGAACAATTCATCGTCGATGGCGTCGCCATAGAGCCGTTCGATCACAACCTCCTGCTCGGCCAGCGCCCGGCGTTCGCGCCGCACCTGATTGCGACGCTTGCTGCGCAGGCTGCCGAGGTAGTCATCGAAACTTTTGAAGCCGGGGTTCTGGAACTGATACTGAATGCCGATGCGCAAGAGCCAGTCGGCCTCGCCAAGCAGGTGGTGCTCGTCTTCGGCGCAAAAATTGATATGGACGCTGGAGAGTTTGCTCTGCCCGCAGATTTTGCGCAGCGCCGCGGCGAGCAGCCGAACCTTCGCAGCGCGGTCGTCGCCCCGGGCCAGGGTCAGGAAGCGCGCGCCGGTCACGGGCGTGAAGGGCACGCCCACCAGAAGTTTGGGGTAGTAGCGGATGCCCGCGCGCTCGGCGGCCTCGGCCCAGCCGTGATCGAACACGAACTCACCCGCGCTGTTGCCCTTCAGGTAGAGCGGGCAGGCCGCTACCAACTGCCCCGCTTCGCGCAGCAGCAGCGGGCGTGGCTGCCAACCGCTGTCCGGCCCGAGACAGCCGGCCTCCTCCAGCGAAGCGAGCCACTCCCATTCGAGGAAGGGGGAGCCGTCGCCGACCAGCGCGTTCCACTCGTCCCGGGGCACGGCGCCAACGGCCGAGAGCATTTCGATCTCCGCCATCTGGCGGAGTGTAGAGCGTCGCGCGCCTGCGGTGCTTGCTATTCTGTGAGCCTGATGGCGGGTCAGCAAAAAACGCCGCAGGGCGGGGCCGAGAGGCGTCGCGACGCCACGGTGATTGAGCGCCGTCGCCGGGCGCAGGCGCGGCCGCCGAAGTACAAGGTCGTACTCTACAACGACGATCACACGCCGATGACCTTCGTGGTCGCGCTGCTCGAAGCGTTGTTCGACAAGGCGCCGGTGGAGGCCAACGCGCTGATGCTCAAGATTCACCGCTCGGGGCGGGGCGTCGCCGGCGTGTACACACTCGAGATCGCCGAGACCAAGGTGGCGATCGTGCACCGCAGCGCCACGCGCCAGGGCTACCCGCTGCGCGCCGGAGTCGAAGAAGAATGAGCAGCCTCAACCACGAACTGCGGTTGACGATTCAAGCCTCGATGCGCGAAGCCGAGGCGCGGCGCCACGCCTATGTGACCGTCGAGCATCTGCTGCTCGCGCTCGCGCACGAAACGCAGGGCGCGCAGTTGCTCAGCCACGCGGGGGCCGATGTCGCGCGCCTGATCGCCGAGTTGAAGCTCTACATCAAGCAGGAGATCGAGCGGCACGACAGGGAAGAAGAGGTGGAGGCGACGCAGACCCTCGCCTTTCAGCGCGTGCTGCAGGCCGCGTTCGTGCGCGCGGACAACACCGGCGCCGAAGAGGTCACCGCGGCCGACATGCTGGTGGCGATTTTCAACGAGCCCGATTCGCAGGCCGTCGCGCTGCTGCGCCGGCAGGGCGTCTCGCGCCGGGAGCTCGTCGCCTGGCTGAAGGACGGCGTCTCGCGTGCGCCGGACGGCGGCGCGCTGTCCGGCGAGGGTGAGGGCGAGGCGCTGGGTGCGGGCGCGCCGGCGGCGGATGGGGAAGAAGCCGCGCCGGTTGACCCGCTGCAGGCTTTCACCACGAACCTCACCGAAGCGGCGGCGGCGGGCAGGCTCGACCCGCTGATCGGGCGCCGGGATGAACTCGACCGCGCCGTGCACGTGCTGGCGCGGCGGCGCAAGAACAACCCGATCTTCGTCGGCGAGAGTGGCGTCGGCAAGACCGCGCTGGCCGAGGGCCTGGCGCAGCGCATCCAGGAGGGCCGCGTTCCCGAGAGCTTGCACGGCGCCGAGTTGTTCGCGCTGGATCTCGGCGCGCTGCTTGCGGGCACCCGCTATCGGGGCGATTTCGAGGAGCGCTTCAAGGAACTGGTTACGGCCGTGCAGCAGCGCGAGAACCCGGTCGTGTTCATTGACGAGATCCACACCATTCTGGGCGCGGGCTCCGCACAGGGCGCGACCGTGGATGCGGCCAACATGTTGAAGCCGCTGCTGCAGAGCGGCGAGTTGCGCTGCATTGGCTCGACCACCTATCGCGAGTTCCGGCACTTCGAGCGCGACCGCGCACTGGCGCGTCGCTTTCAACGCATAGATGTGCCGGAGCCGAGCGTCGCCGAGGCGCTGCGCATCGTCGAGGGGCTGGTCTCGCGTTACGAGGAGCACCACGGCGTGCGCTTCACCCGCCCCGCGCTGCGCGCCTGCGTCGAACTCAGCGCAAAGCACCTGAGCGAGCGCTACCTGCCGGACAAGGCCATTGATGTGCTGGACGAGGCCGGCGCCGCGGTGCGGCTGCAGCCGGGGTCGAAACGCAAGACCGTGGGGCTGCGCGACATCGAGCAGTTGCTCGCGCGCATGACCGGCGCGCCGCTCGCCACCGCCACCAGCGGCGACCGAGAGCGCCTCGAAGCGCTCGACGGCGAGTTGCGCGCGGTCGTGTTCGGGCAGGATGCCGCCGTCGCCACCGTGGTGCGCGCCGTGAAGCGCGCGCGTGCGGGCCTCGGCGGCGAAGATCACCCGATGGGTTCGTTCCTGTTCATGGGGCCGACGGGAGTCGGCAAGACCGAGCTCGCGCGGCAACTGGCCAGGACGCTGAACCTGCCCTTCCTGCGCTTCGACATGTCCGAGTATATGGAGAAGCACGCGGTGGCGCGGCTGATCGGCGCGCCGCCGGGCTATGTCGGGTACGACGAGGGCGGGCAGTTGGCCGAGCGCATCCGCAAGCAATCGCACGCGGTGCTGTTGCTCGACGAAATCGAAAAGGCGCACCGCGATTTGTACGACATTCTGCTTCAGGTCATGGACCACGCGACGCTGACCGACAACCAGGGCCGCGAGGTGGATTTCCGCCACGTCGTGCTGATTATGACTTCGAATGTGGGCAGCCGGGATTTCGCAAAGCCCGCCATCGGGTTTGCGAATCAACGCCGCAGCGGTCGCAGCGAACTCGAGCGCGTGTTCAGCCCGGAGTTCCGCAACCGGCTCGACGAAGTGGTGCAGTTCGAGGCGCTCTCGCCGCAGGTGATGGCGCGGGTGGTGGACAAGTTCATCGCCGAACTCGAAGCGCAGTTGCGCGAGAAGAAGATCGCGCTGCAGCTCAGTTCCGAAGCAAAGGCCTTCCTCGTCGAACGCGGGTACTCCCCGGACTTCGGCGCGCGCCCGCTTTCACGCCTGATCCAGAGCGAGTTGCGCGACCGGCTCAGCGACGAAGTGCTGTTCGGCGCGCTGCAAAAAGGCGGCCAGGTGCGGGTGACGCTGGCGGCGTCCGGCGACGCGCTCGCACTCGAAACCACGACGGGGTGATGGCGCTGCCGGAGGCCCTGAGCGAGGCCCTTCGGTTGCAGATCGGCGGCTGCCGCCACTTCGGTTCGCCGCTCTACGCGACGCTGCTCGAACACATTCTTGACGACTGCCGCACCGGCGGCCCTTGCATGCGTGTGCTCGGCAACTTCGAGGGCGACCCGCGTCGCGCTTTTTTGCCGCTTCGCTTTCTGGCCGGGGTGCACGCGCTGGCGCTTTCCGGAAAAGCGCCGGCGCTTGCGCGTCACTATCCAACGCTCGGCGGCGCGACAGAAAAGCCCGGCCTGTGGCGCGCGTTTCGCGCCGTGGTGGCGGCGCATCCCGATGCCCTGCACGCCGCACTCGAAAATTTTCCGCAGACCAACGAGGTGCAGCGCTCGGCCGGTTTGCTCGGCGGCTTCCTCGAAATCGCGCAGCGTTTCGGCTTGCCGCTGCGCTTGCGTGAAATCGGCGCGAGCGCGGGCCTCAACTTGTTCTGGGATCAAGTTCGCTATGAACTCGGCCCGCACCGCTTCGGCACGGCAAAGACGCCGCTCTGTCTCGAAGCCGGGTGGCGCGGCCCGCCCGCGCGCTTCGATGTCACGCCCCGCATCGAGAGCCGCGCCGGTTGCGACCTCGCGCCGATTCAGATCAAAGACCCGGCCAGTCGTCGCCGCCTCGAAAGTTACATCTGGCCCGACCAACCCGAGCGTCTCGAACGCCTACGCGCCGCCATCGCCATCGCCCACAAAGGCCGCTTCCGTCTCGACGCCGCCCGCGCAAGCGACTGGCTGCCCGCTGAATTGGTGGCGGCGCCGGGCCTTGCCCGCGTGCTGTTTCACTCCTCGCTGTGGCTCTACCTGCCGCCGCCGGAGCGCGAGGCCATCCGCGCGCTGCTCGAAACCCTGGGGCAAAGCGCCACCTTCGAGTCGCCGCTGGCCTGGCTGCGTCACGAAGATTCCGATGCAAAGCCCGGCCAGATGGAGTTGCTGCTGCAAACCTGGCCCGGCTCCGGCGTCGAAAAACTCGCCGACGGCCACCCCCACGGCGCACATATTTACTGGCGCAGCGGCGCGTCGCTTGCGTAACATCAGGCCGAGTTGTCGTTGGACAGGGAACCATGCGCTTCAATTTTGACGCGGCTTTTGAACTCGGGTGGCGAACCTTCAGGGCGCGCTATGCCGCGCTGCTGGTCGCCCTGATGGCGTTCATGATCGTGTTTCTTGTGGACGCGCTGCTGGTGCTGACGCTCGCCTGGGTGACGGGCAAACCACTTGCGAGCCACCTGCTCAACCTGGTGTTCTTCCTCGGCCCCTTCTCGGCGGGGTTATTGCTGCAGGTTTTGAAGCACGTCCGGGGCGAGGCATCGCCGAAGTACTCGACGCTCTTTGCCGGGCTTCGGCGCTACGAATATCTGGTGGCCATCGGCGTGCTGCTCTGCATCCCCGCCATCTCGCCGTTCTTCGTGGCGGACATCCTGCTGAATCCCGAGTTGGAAAATTCAGGGGAAGCTTCCGGCGCATCCTTTGTGGTGGTGGCGGTCACTTTCACAGCCATCTGGGTCGTCCTGCGCCTCTCCTTTGCGCCGCTGCTCTGCGTTGATCCCGCTCGCCAGCTCGGCGTCGCCGAGAGCCTTCGCACCTCATGGCGCCTCACCCGTCACCCCGTCGTCTGGTCGCTGCTGGTGCTGAGTCTGACGCAAGTGCTGATCTTGATGGGAACCTTGTTGACGCTGTTGGTGCCGATGTTCATGTTCGGCCTTCCGCTCGTGCTGTCCCTCTGGTGCGCCGCCTATGAGTTGCTTGCGGGTGATGCGAAGGACGACGACGCCACCGACGACGCCATAGAAGAGGGCGATCGTGCGGTTTAGTTTCGAAGCGGCCTTTGCGCTCGGCTGGCGGACTTTAAAGGCGCGCTACGCCGCGCTGCTGGTCGCCACGCTGGCGTTCGTGCTCATTTATTTTCTCAACTCGCTCGTCGTGCAGGCGCTGGCGTCGCTGACGGGCCGGCCGGTTGCGATCTTCCTGCTCAACGCGGTGTTCTTTCTCGGCCCCTTCTCGGCGGGGTTATTTCTGCTGGTTTTAAAGCACATCCGTGGCGAGGTGAAGCCGGAGCTCGGCACGCTCTTTGCCGGCTTCGGGCGCTACGCACCGATGGTGTCCATCGGCGTTCTGCTGAGCCTGCCGGCGATTCCGTTCTTCTTCGTGCTGGACGCGCTGCTCCGCCAGTCCGGCTTCGAGAGCGCGCAGGAAGTTTCAGCCGTGTCGCTGCTGCTGCTGGCCGCACTGATTCTCGCCACTTTGTGGTTCGTGCTGCGCCTGGTCTTCGCGCCGCTCTTCTGCGTTGACCCCGCCCGGCACACCGACCTCGGCGAGAGCTTCCGCCGCTCGTGGCAGATCACCCGGCCCCCCGCCATCTGGACATTGCTGGGCCTCGCTCTGGTGCTGTGGCTGATCCTGTCCGTCAGCCTGATGCTGCTGGTGCTGCCGGCG
>JAHRAN010000042.1 GCA_020027245.1 Myxococcota bacterium | reverse complement strand
CTCGTGATGCGGCTGATCGAGGCGACCTTCCCGAACTACAGCGAGGTGATTCCCAAAGACGCGAAGAACAAGCTCACGATCGAGATTGCGCCGGTGCTCAGTGCGTTGCGTCGCGCGATGCTGCTCTCCGACGAGCAGAGCCGCGCCGTGAAGCTCGAGATTGACGCGAACACACTCAAGATTTCGGCGAGCAACACCAACCAGGATCAGGCGCACGAGGAGCTCGATGTGACCTATGTGGGCGAGCCACTCTCGGTGCGCTTCAACGCCAAGTATCTCGTGGACGCGCTTTCGGTGCTGGACGCCAAGGAAGCGGAGATCAGTCTCAAGACCGGCAGCGACCCGGCGAAGCTGCGCCCCACCGACGACTCGGACGCCCTTTCGGTGATCATGCCGATGCGCGTCTAGCGTCCGGGGTGCTTTAAGCCACCCCGCCCATCTCGTTGACCGCCCCGGGCGGCGGGCGTCCGCATCGGTTATTCTCCGTGCTGCCGGAGGTGGAGTTCCCACCCCGGCCGCGCAACACCATTAATCCCCCCACCGACGGTGCGCCTGCGCCGGAACGGGACAGCGGTGAGTTACGACGCCAGTTCGATCGAGGTATTGGAGGGCTTGGATCCGGTCCGCAAGCGGCCGGCCATGTACATCGGCACCACCGGCCCCGACGGCCTGCACCACCTGGTCTATGAGGTCGTGGACAACGCCATTGACGAGGCGCTGGCGGGTTTCGCGAACGAGATTCTGGTCACCATCCACGCGGGCAACACGGTGAGCGTCGTGGACAACGGCCGCGGCATTCCGACGGATCAGCACCCGACCGAGAAGCGCCCCGCCGCCGAGGTGGTGCTGACCACGCTGCACTCCGGCGGCAAGTTCAACGAGAGTTCCTACAAAGTGTCGGGCGGCCTGCACGGCGTCGGCATCTCGGTGGTGAACGCGCTCAGCGAGCAACTGCAACTCGAGATCCGGCGCGACGGCAAGGTCTGGACGCAGAGTTACGAGCGGGGCGACCCGACCACAGAATTCACCGCCGCCGGCGTCACCGACAGCACCGGCACGCGGGTCACTTTCACGCCCGACCCGCAGATCTTCCAGACCATCGAGTTCTCCTTCGACACCCTGTCCCAGCGCCTGCGCGAGTTGGCCTTCCTGAACGCCGGCGTGCGCATCGTGATCAGCGACGAGCGCAGCGGCAAGCAGCACGACTTCCGCTTCGAGGGCGGCATCGTCTCTTTCGTCGAGCACCTGGCGCGCACGCAGCAACCGCTGCACGCGCCGCCCATCTTTTTGTCCGGCGAGCGCACGGCGGAGAACAGTCAGCGCGCGACTCCGGTCTCGATCGAAATCGCCATCCAGTACACCGACGCCTACAACGAGAACGTGTTTTCTTTCGCCAACAACATCAACACGGTGGAGGGCGGCGCGCATCTGGTCGGCTTCCGCGCCGCGCTGACCCGCGCGCTCGGGCGCCACATCCAGCAGAAAGCGAAGAACGGCGGGCTGCGCGGCGCGCCCGAGAGCCTCGCCGGCGAGGATGTGCGCGAGGGGCTGACGGCGGTGATCTCGGTGAAGCTGTCGCAGCCCGAGTTCGAGGGGCAGACGAAGACCAAGCTCGGCAGCAGCGAGGTGCGCGGTCTGGTCGAGGGCCTGCTCTACGAGTCGCTGCTCGAGCACCTGGAGGAGAACCCGGCGACGGCGAAGGCCATCGTCGCCAAGGTGCTGGACACGGCGCGGGCGCGGGCGGCGGCGCGGCGCGCGCGCGACCTGGCGCGGCGCAAGGGCGCGCTCTCGGACAACAGCCTGCCGGGCAAGCTCGCGGACTGTCAGGAGCGCGACCCGGCGAAGAGCGAGCTCTTCATCGTCGAGGGCGTGTCGGCGGGGGGCACCGCGAAACAGGGACGCGACCGCGTGTTTCAGGCCATCCTGCCGCTGCGCGGCAAGATTCTGAATGTCGAGCGCGCGCGCCTCGACCGCATGCTCGGCAACGCCGAGGTGCAGTCGCTGGTCGCGGCGATGGGCTGCGGCATCGGCGAGGATTTCGACGGCAGCCGCGCGCGCTACCACAAGGTCATCATCATGACCGACGCGGACGTGGACGGCAGCCACATCCGCACGCTGCTGCTCACTTTCTTCTACCGGCAGATGCGCGACCTGATTGACCGCGGCTACGTGTACATCGCGCAGCCGCCCCTGTTCAAGGTGCGCAAGGGTCGCAGCGAGCGCTATGTCAAAGACGAGGCCGCGCTGCAGTCGTATCTGCTCGACCTGGCGCTCGACAACCTGCAGATCGAGAACGCCGCCGGCGAGCGCTTCTCCGCCGAGACCGCCCGGCGCGTGCTCGAAGACGCCGCCGAATATCAAAAGGCCATCGGGGGCATGGCGACGCGCCACCTCGACCCGCGCGTCGTGGACGCCGCCATCCAGACCGGGTTGCTCGACGCCGAGTTGTTTCACGACGAGGCCCGGGTGCGGGACGAGTTGCTGCCGGAGCTTCAGCGGAAGTTCGAGCAACTGCATGCGGAGCACGCGGGTCTCGAAGCCCGGATCGAAGCCGACCCGGAGCACGATGGCCACCGGCTCATCGTGGTGACGCGCCGCGCTGGCGTCGCCATCCGCACGGTCTTCGACGCGCGGCTGCTGGTCTCGCCGGACCTGCGCCGCTGCATCGCCCTCGCCGACCACATCGGCCTGGAGGGCGACGCGCCTTACCGGCTGCATCTCGGGGCGCCGGCGGAAGCGGCCACGCCAGCCACGCCCGACGCCGCCCCCGACGACGGGGCGCAAAGCGCCCCGGTCAGTGCGTCGCAGTTGCTCGAGCGCGTGCTGGCGCTCGGCGAGAAGGGGCTCTCGATCCAGCGCTACAAGGGTCTCGGCGAAATGAACCCCGAGCAGTTGGCCGTGACCACGCTGAACCCGGCGCGGCGCACCCTGCTGCAGGTAAAGATCGAGGACGCCATCGAGGCGCAAAAGGTGTTCACGACGCTGATGGGCGATCAGGTTGAACCGCGCCGCGAGTTCATCGAAGCGAACGCGTTGAATGTGCAAAACCTCGATGTCTGAGCGCCGGGCCAGCGGGAAGCTTTCAAGATGACGGCGGAAGAGCGCGAAGAAACCCGCACCACCGACGCCCCGCCCACCGTCGGTGGTGACGGCGGCGGCAGCGACAGCGGAAGCGGCAACGGCGACGCGGGCAACGGCAATGGCAACGGCAGCGGTGACGGCGCCGACGGCGCCAGCGGCGCGGTGCCGGTGAACATCGAGGAAGAGGTACGCGGCTCCTTCCTCGATTATGCAATGTCGGTGATCGTGCAGCGCGCGCTGCCCGATGTGCGCGACGGTCTGAAGCCCGTGCACCGGCGCATTCTGTACGCGATGCACGACGAGGGCCTGCAGCCGAACCGCCCCTTCTCGAAGAGTGCGGGTGTCGTCGGCGAGGTCATCAAGCACTATCACCCACACGGCGACACCGCCATCTACGACAGCATGGTGCGCATGGCCCAGCCCTGGTCGCTGCGTTATCCGCTGGTGAACGGTCAGGGCAACTTCGGCTCGATTGATGGCGACCCGCCCGCGGCCTACCGCTACACCGAGGCGCGGCTGCAGGCCATCGCCACCGAGATGCTGCGCGACATAGACCGCGAGACGGTGGACTTCAGCCCGAACTTCGACGGCAACACCGAGGAGCCGACGGTGTTGCCGGCGCGCTTCCCGAACCTGCTGCTGAACGGCTCGCAGGGCATCGCGGTGGGCATGGCGACCAACGTGCCGCCGCACAACCTGCGCGAGCTCAGCGCCGCCATCCACCTGGTGGCGCGTCAACCGGAGTGCACGGTGGACGAGCTGCTCGAAAAAATGCCGGGGCCGGACTTCCCGACCGGGGCCTTGATCTGCGGCGCCGAGGGCATCCGTCAGGCCTACAGCACGGGCCGCGGCCACATCACGCTGCGCGCGCGCGCCGACTTCGAGAGCGGGCGGCGGGGCGAGCGCATCGTGCTCTCCGAAATCCCCTACCTGGTGAACAAGGCGACGCTGGTCGAGCGCATCGCCGAGCTGGTGCGCGAGGGCAGGGTGGAGGGCGTCGCCGACCTGCGCGACGAGAGCGACCGGCGCGGCATCCGGGTCGTTATCGAGTTGCGCAAAGACGCACCCGGCGAGGTGATCCTGAACCAGCTCTACAAACTGACGCCGATGCAGACCACCTTTGGCGTCAACATGCTGGCGCTGGTCGCCGGCCGTCCGCAGACCCTGCCGATCGTGCCGGCGATCCGTCACTTCCTCGACTTCCGGCGCGAGGTCGTGGCCCGGCGCGCGAGTTACGATCTCGCGCAGGCCGAGGCGCGCGCGCACATCCTCGAGGGTTTCGTGCTGGCCCTCGATCACCTGGACGAGGTGATCGAAATCATCCGCGCCGCCGCCGATACCCGGGCGGCGCGCGCCGAGTTGATGACGCGCTTCGCGTTTTCCGAGCGGCAGGCGCAGGCCATCCTCGACATGCGTCTGCGCAGCTTGACCGCCCTCGAGCGTCAGCGCGTGCTCGACGAGCTCGAGACCCTGCGCGCCACCATCGAAGAACTGCGCGCGCTGCTTGCAAGCGACGAGAAAATTCTCGATGTGATTCTCGAAGAGCTCGACGAGATCTGCGAGAAGTACGGCGACGAGCGGCGCAGCGAAATCACCAACGCGGTGATCGGCATCTCGACCGAGGACTTGATCGTCGAGGAGGACATGGTCGTCACCGTGTCCCATCAGGGGTATGCGAAGCGCAACCCGGTGACGCAGTACCGCGCGCAGCGACGGGGCGGCAAGGGGCTGCGCGGCATGCAGACCAAGGAGCAGGACTTCGTCGAGAGCCTGTTCGTGGCCTCGACCCACGCGACGATTCTGTTCTTCACCAACCGGGGCCGCATCTACTGGAAGAAAGTATGGGAGTTGCCGCGCATGGGCCGCGCCACCCGGGGCAAGGCGCTGGTCAACCTGCTGAAGCTGCGCGAGGGCGAGAAGGTGCAGGCCACGCTGCCGCTGCGCTCCTTCGACGATGCGCAGGGCGGCTTCATCGTGCTTTGCACGCGGCGCGGCGTGGTGAAGAAGACGCCGCTGCAGGCGTATTCGAACCCGCGCCCCAGCGGCATCATCGCCATTGGTCTGGCCGAGGGTGACGAGTTGATCGCCGCGCGCCTGACCGGCGGCGAGAACGAGTTGCTGCTCGCCAGCCAGAGCGGCAAGGCGATCCGCTTCGGCGAACAGCAGGTGCGGCCGACGGGGCGCAGCGCGCGCGGCGTGCGCGGCATGCAGCTTTCCCCGGACGACGAAGTGGTGGGCATGGAGGTGCTGTCGCCGGACGCCACGATTTTGACCGTCACCCGCAACGGCTTTGGCAAGCGCACCTCGCTCGGCGAGTACCGCGTTACCGCGCGTGGCGGGCAGGGCGTGATCACCATTCGCACCAACGAGCGCAACGGCCCCGTGGTTGGCATCACGCAGGTGCTCGACGACGACGAGGTGATGCTGATCACCGACCAGGGCAAGGTGCTGCGCTGCAAGGTGCGAGACATCTCGCAGATGGGCCGCGCCACCCAGGGCGTGCGCGTGATGCGGCGCAGCGGCGACGAGGTGCTGGTCTCACTGGCGCGGCTCGCTGACAATGACGCCGGAGCGGGCGGCGCCTGAGCGCCGCCCGCTCCGGCGTCACCGGCGGGCTGCGCCCGCCGGTCGCCTTGGGAACCCTCTCCCCTGACCCCGAGGGGCTAGCGCCCCTCCCCATCCCGTTGACCGCGCCGAGCCGCTGTCGGAAGGGGGAGAGGGGAACAAGAGGACACAACCGCCGCCCCATTAATTGTTCGGCGCCGCCACCCTCACCCCTAGCCCCTCTCCCTCATAGGGAGAGGGGAACCGGAGAGGCGGCGGGCCATAAAGCCCGCCGCCGGGAACCGAGCCTTAATTAAGCGGCACCGCTCCATCTCATCTGAACCCTCTCCCTTAGGGAGAGGGGGCGATGGGCCATAAAGCCCATCGCCACGGGCCTTGTAGCCCGTCGCCGCCGCTTCGACCATCGCCACTGCTGCAACCGCCCCGCCCCCGGAGCGCGCATGCACCCCGGGCTAGACTGCCCGGTCATGCCGCTTCCTCTGACTCGCTCCAAGGCGCTGCTGCGTCGGGCCAGAAAGCTGATGCCCGGCGGCGTCAGCTCTCCGGTGCGCGCGCACACGCAGGTCGCTGGCACGCCGCCCTTCATCGTGCGTGGCCGTGGCGCGTATCTCGAGGACGCCGACGGCAACCGCTACCTCGACTATGTCGGCTCCTGGGGCCCGCTGATTCTGGGCCACGCGCCGCCGGTGGTGATGCGCGCGCTGCGTCGGGCTGCCGCCGCCGGCACAAGTTTCGGCGCGCCGACCGAGCTCGAAGTTCTGCTGGCGGCGAAAATCTGCGGCGCATTGCCCGGCATCGAGCAACTGCGCTTCGTGTGCTCCGGCACCGAGGCGGTGATGAGCGCGCTGCGTCTGGCGCGCGCCGCCACCGGTCGCAGCCGCATCCTGAAGTTCGAGGGCGGCTACCACGGCCACGCCGACGCGCTGCTGCTCGAAGCCGGCTCCGGCGTCGCAACGCTCGGCATCCCGGCTTCACCGGGCGTGCCCGAGGCCTTTACCAGGCTCACGGTGCAGGCGCCCTACAACGATTTGTCGGCGCTGGCCGGCGCCTTCAAGCGCTACGGCGACGAGCTTGCGGCGGTCATCGTCGAGCCGGTTGCTGGCAACATGGGTTGCATCCCGCCCGGCCCCGGCTTCCTCGAAGGGTTGCGCGAGATCTGCGACCGGCACGGCGCGCTGCTGATCTTCGACGAGGTGATGACCGGCTTCCGCGTCGCCTGGGGCGGCGCGCAGCGGCGTTACAGTGTCACGCCCGACCTCACCTGCCTCGGCAAGATCATCGGCGGCGGGCTGCCGGCTGCGGCCTACGGCGGGCGGCGCGCGTTGATGGAGCAGGTCGCGCCGAGCGGCCCCGTCTATCAGGCCGGCACCCTCGCCGGCAACCCGCTGGCGATGGCCGCCGGGCTCGCCACGCTCGAAGCGCTCGAAAAACCCGGCGCATACAAGAGACTCGAACGGCGCAGTGCGGAGCTTACGCAGGGGCTTCAGGAGCGCGCCGCCGCCGCTGGCGTCGAACTCTGCTGCGCAGCGGTCGGCGGCCTGTTCGGGTTCTTCTTTCACGAGGGCCCGGTGCGCAACTTTGATGACGCGCGCCGCGCAGACCCGGCCCGCTTCCGCGTCTTCTTTCGCGCGATGCTCGAGCAGGGGGTGTATCTCGCGCCGTCGCCCTTCGAAGCGGGCTTCGTGTCGCTGGCGCACCGTCGCAGCGACATCCGCGCGACGCTCGAAAAGGCGGGGCGCGCCTTCGAAAAGGTCGCCCGGATGCGTTGATGGCCGGGCTTCGGCGGGCTAGCCTCCGGCAGCAAAGGCCCGCGACAAATACGCGAGCGCGCAGGCCGGAGCAGCCCTTGAGCGAGCGCGAATTGCAAACGCAACAAGGCGGGCGGGAGGATCAGCAGCACAGCGAAGACGCCCGCGCTGGCCGTGGCGACGGAAGCCCGGCTGCGCGCACCCGGCGTGGCGCGCGCGCCTATCAGGCGGCCTCCGAGGCCGTGTTTGCGATTCCGATTGCCGCAGGTCTGGGCTACTGGGCCGACCGCAGTTGGGAGACCGACCCTTGGGGCTTGCTGCTCGGCCTGGGCTTCGGCTTTGCTGCCTTCGTGCTGCGTCTGCTGCGGGCGCGCGGATTGAGCGGGGACATGACGGAAGTGGGTGACGGAAAGCGGGAGCGGTGAGCGCGACGATTCGACAAAGGGACATCATCGTCTTGAATCTGGCCTTCGGCGTGGGCGTCTGCGCGGCGTCGTGGCTTCTGCTGTCGCCGCACTTCGCCTTGAGTTTGGCCCTCGGTGTGGCGCTCGAGCTGGCGAACTTTCACGCGCTCTTCCGCTTTGCATCGCGCGCGCTGCTTGCGGGCGGCGTCGCCGTTTCGAGCGGCTTCGCGCTGCGCTTCGTGCTGCTGGCCGCGGCGCTCTGGCTGGCGCTGCACCTCGGCGCGCACCCGGTTGGACTTGTCGTCGGCTTGTCGCTGGTGGTGCCGGCTGTGCTGCTGGCCGCGTGGCGCGCGCGTCCCAAGCTGCAAGCCGCAGCCACCGAAAGTGACGACGACGACGACGATGTCTGGCGGGACTGGAACCCGTGGCTGGCTCGCCCGCGTGAGCTTCGGGAGGACGAAGGCGCGTGAATCTGTTCGCGGCAATCGAAGCGCTCACCGGGCTTCCGTGGGTGCTGTGGTCGGCGCTCTGCTCGATGGCAATACTGTTTTTGAGCGGCGTGCTGGTGCGGCGACAACTGGCCATCGCCGCCGGTGGCGGCGTGATTCCCGACGAGGGCTTCACGCTGCGCAACCTGCTCGAGCTCGTGGTCGAGATGCTGGCGAAGCTGGCCGAGGACAACATCGGCCCGAGCTGGCGGCGCTACTTCCCGGTGATCGGCACGCTGTTCCTGTTCATTCTGATCTCGAACCTGATCGGGATGATCCCCGGCATAGATGGCGCCACCTCGCGCGCCAGCACCACCTGGGCCTGGGCGCTCATCTCTTTTGCGCTGCACCAGTATGTGGGTGTGCGCGAGCACGGCTTCGCCTACATCAACCACTTCCTCGGGCCGAGTCTTTATGAACTCGAACTCGGTGGCCGCACCTGGCATCTGCGGCTGCTGGCGCCGCTCTATGCGCCCATCGAGCTGATCTCGCACCTGTCGCGCGTGTTCACGCTGGCGGTGCGGCTGCTCGCGAATATGTTTGCCGATCACACCGTGGTCGCGGTCTGGCTGACGCTGGTGCCCGTCGTGGTGCCGAGCATCTTCATGGGCCTCGGTGTCCTCGTCGCGTTCCTTCAGGCTTACGTGTTCGCGATGCTCTCGATGATCTACATCGGTCTGGCGCTGGAAGAAGCGCACTGAGCAAACGCATTCAACCAGCTAACAAACTCATTCAACCATCCAACCGTTCACCACAAGAAGGAGAAAGCCATGCGCAAGTTCATCTGGACGCTCTTCGGAGTGTTCACCACCTGCTTCGTTCCGGTCGCCGCGTTCGCGGCGGAGGGCGCGACGAGCGGCGCCGGCGGCATCGCCCTCGGCGCCGGCCTGGCGGTTGGCCTCGCTGGCCTCGGCTGCGGCATCGGTCAGGGCCTGACCGCAGGCAACACCACCGCCGGCATCGCCCGCAACCCGGGAGCCGCTGGCGCGATGTTCACCAACTTCATCCTCGGCATGGTGCTGATCGAGTCCATCGCCATCTACGGTCTGGTGATCGGCCTGCTGCTGCAGGGCAAGATCTAAGGCGGGCGGCGGGGCGCACCAGCCCCTCCGGCAGCGGCCCGGCGCGGTCAACGGGTGGGACGGGGCGCGACAGCGACCCGGTCAGCGGCCCGGCGCGGTCAACAGGTTGGGCGGGGCGCGTGAGCCCCTCCGGCAGCGGCTCGGCGCGGTCAAAAGGCGTGGCGGGGCGCGGAGCGCCCCGGAAGGCGTTAGCGACCCTCCGGGCCAGGGCACATCACGCGGGCCTCCCCCCAAGGAGGCCCCGCGTGGACATGACCCACGTGCCCCCGCCCGAAAGGTCGCAACCCACAGGCCCCCCGGTCCCACAAGGGGTTATTGCGGGTAACGCCAGTGCGTCGGTCTTTCCCCGGAGCAAAGCGCGTGCCATGTTTCGCAGGCGATGACATTCCCGCAGAGCAGCCCGGTTTCGAGCACCAGCGGCGGCGTCGGCCCGCGCGCGAAAGCCCCGTGTGAACCAACGTGACGACACATCAGGTGAACGGGCGGCTGATCGTATTCGAGGGGATTGACGGCGTCGGCAAGACCACGCAGCTCGAGCGGCTGGCGCGCCGCCTCGAAGCCGCCGGGCTGGCGCCGCGCTGCACCCGCGAGCCCTACGACTGCCCGGCCGGGCGTCGCATCCGCGCGCGGGCCAGAGAAGCCTTGCCGCCGCCGCCCGAGACCGAGCTGGCCTGGTTCGTCGAGCAGCGGCGCGACCATGTGCGGGAAGTGATCGCACCGGCGCTGGCGCGGGGCGAGTTGCTGCTCTGCGACCGCTACTACTTTTCGAGCGTGGCCTATCAGGGCGCGCGCGGGCTCGACTGGCGGCGGATTCTGGCGGAGCACGAGGCGGGGAAGGATTTCCCCAGGCCCGCGCTGGCGCTGCTGCTCGACCTCGACCCGGCGCGCGCCCTGGGCCGCATCAAAACGCGCGCCGCCGCCGCCGAGCCCGCCTTCGAGGAGGCCACCTATCTCGAGCGAGTGCGCCAGATCTATCTCGAGGTTGCAACCGAACAAGACGTGTTGCTGCGCATTGACGCATCGGGCAGCGCCGCCGCTGTGGCGGCCCGCATCGAGCACGCGCTGCAGCGGCGCCTCGGCCTGCCCGAATAGCGGCGCGGGACGAATGCGCGCAGTGTTGTATGGTGGGCGGCCCGATGACCGAGAGCCACACACTCGCAAAGCGCTATCAGCAGGTGCGGGCCGCCACCGAGCGCCTGTCCGCTCCGCTTGCGCCCGAGGACCAGACGCCGCAGTCCATGGCCGACGCGAGCCCGGTGAAGTGGCACCGCGCGCACACCACCTGGTTTTTCGAGACCTTCGTGCTCGACCGCGCACAGCCCGGCTACATGCCCTTCGACCCGGCCTACCGGATGCTCTTCAACTCCTACTACAACACGGTGGGCGCGCAGCACGCGAGGCCCGAGCGCGGCCTGCTGACGCGACCCGGCGTGGACGAGATCAGCCGCTACCGCGCGCAGGTGGACGAGCAGATGTCTTTCCTGCTCACCGACGGTGCGCTCGGGGATGAACTGCGCGCCGTGGTCGAGTTGGGCCTGCACCACGAGCAGCAGCATCAGGAGCTCATCGTCACCGACCTGAAGCACCTGCTGTCGCAGAACCCGCTGCATCCCGCCTACTGCCCGCACAAACCCGAGACGCTGGCGCCGGTGGTCGAGGCGCCGCTTCGCTGGGCGCGCGTCGAGCCGGGGCTGCGGCGCATCGGCCACGCGGGCGCGGGCTTTGCTTTCGACAACGAAGGGCCGGCGCACAACTGCTATGTGCACGGCTTCGCGCTGGCCACGCGCCCGGTCACGAACGGCGAGTATCTCGAGTTCATCCAGGATGGCGGCTATCAGCGCGCCGACCTGTGGCTCGCCGACGGCTGGCTGGCGGTGAACGAGGGCGGCTGGCAGGCGCCCCTCTACTGGCTGGCGCAGGACGGCGGGGAGCGGCGGCAGTTCACGCTCTCGGGTGTGCGCGCGGTCGAGCCGCTGGAGCCGGTGACGCATCTTTCGGCCTACGAGGCCGATGCCTACGCGCGCTGGGCGGGCGCGCGCCTGCCCACCGAGATGGAATGGGAGGTGGTCGCCACCGCCCGCCCCCCCGAGGGTCATTTTGCCGAGACCGCGCGGCTTCACCCGGCCCCGGCCCCCGTCGTCACCGAGGCCGGGGACGAGGCCCCCGGCAGCACCCCGCCCGTGCTGCAGCTTTTCGGCGATGTCTGGGAGTGGACTTCGAGCGCGTATGCCGCCTACCCCGGCTATCGCGCGCCCGCCGGCGCGCTCGGCGAATACAACGGCAAGTTCATGGCGAACCAGTTGGTGCTGCGCGGTGGCTCCTGCGCAACCCCGGCCGGTCACATCCGCGCCACCTACCGCAACTTCTTCTACCCAAGCGCCCGCTGGCAATTCACCGGCCTGCGCCTGGCGCGCGACTTGCGCTGATTCACTGCGGCGCGTCTTCGTGGTAGCGGTCGCGGATTTCGTTCAGCAGGTTTTGAATGTCCTGCGAATTTCCCGCGCTGCTCCAGACCACAACGCGCCGTTGAAAAACCGAACCGCGCCTTGCGGGTTTTGTGACTTCCACCGGATTCGCAACCACTCGGACGCCGTCGTCGGTCGTAACCAGCGTATAGGTAATTTCTTCGCTGGCGTTGTCGCCATACATATCGCCCCACAGCAATTCTTCATCCAGCGCGTCTTCGATGCACTTCCGGTCGTTGCGACGGCAGTAATGGATGGGCCTCGGGAAACCGGGGCTTAAGTCCTCGTCGCCGGGCTTGTCAAAAGCAATGGAGTGGTCGCTTTCCTGCGTCACACGGTAGCCGCGGTCCACCATCGCCGTGACCAGCGCATTCTTGACGCCACCGAAATCCGCGGTGGCGATGGTGACCTCGGGGTTGCCGCTGGGCGTGCCCTGCCGAACGGGCGCGACGCATCCCAGCGCGATGACGCAGAGCAAAAGGAACAAGGTGCGGCGCATGGCCATCCTCCACGAGCGCTGACCGACAGCTTCGCACACTGGACTGGCGGCAGCACGGGGCGCTCACCCCGCCGCTTCGCGTAGCGCGCGACCGGTGTGGCTGGCGGGGTTCTGCGCGATCTCTTCCGGGGTACCGCTGGCGACGATTGCGCCGCCGGCATCACCGCCTTCGGGGCCTAAGTCGAGCACGAAGTCGGCGCTGCGGATGATGTCGAGGTGGTGCTCGACCACCACCACCGTGTTGCCGCGCTCGACGAGTTGCTGCAGCACCTCGAGCAGACGCGCCACATCCTCGAAGTGCAGGCCCGTCGTCGGCTCGTCGAAGAGATAGAGCGCCCCGCCCTGGCTCGACTTTGAAAGTTCACGCGCGAGGCGGATGCGCTGCGCCTCGCCACCCGACAGCGCGGTGGCCGGTTGCCCGAGCCGCAGGTACCCGAGGCCGACACTTTTGAGTGTCGCAAGCGGGCGCGCCGCGCCGGGAATGTTCGCAAAGAAGGCGTGCCCCTCTTCGACGCTCAGCTCGAGCACATCGGCGATGCTCTTCTCCCGGTAGCGCACCTCCAGCGTTTCGCGGTTGTAGCGCCGCCCACGACAGCGCTCGCAGCGCACGAACAGGTCGGGCAGAAAGTGCATCTCGACGCGCACGCCGCCGTCGCCCCGACAAGTTTCGCAGCGCCCGCCCTTTACATTGAAGGAGAAGCGCCCCGCGCCGTAGCCCCGCAGCCGCGCCTCGGGCACGCCGGCGAACAGGCGGCGCACGGCGTCGAAGGCGCCCGTGTAGGTGAGCGGGTTGCTGCGCGGCGTGCGTCCGATCGGCGTCTGGTCAACGGCGATCACGCGCTCGAGTTGCCCCGCGCCGCGCAGACTTTCGTGCGCGCCCGGTGTCACTTCGGCACGCTGCAGTTTGCGCGCGAGCGCGAGGTGCAGCGTGTCGCCGATCAGCGTTGACTTGCCGGAGCCCGAGACGCCGGTCACCACGCAGAAGCGCCCGAGCGGCAGCGTCAGGTTGATGTTCTTCAGGTTGTGCGCCCGACAGCCGCGCAACTCGAGCAACGGCGCACCGGCAAGTGGCCGAGGCGAAGGCAGCGCAATGCGCCTTCGCCCGGCGAGATACGCGCCGGTCAGCGACGCGCGGCTGCGCATGATTACCGTCGGTGGCCCCTCGGCCACAACGCCGCCGCCGCCTTCGCCCGCACCCGGCCCCATGTCAATCAAGTGGTCGGCGCTGCGAATCGTGGCCTCGTCGTGCTCGACCACGAGCACGCTGTTCCCGTCGTCGCGCAGTTTTTTGAGACTTTCGAGCAGGCGCTCGTTGTCGCGCGCGTGCAGGCCGATCGAAGGCTCGTCGAGCACATAGAGCACGCCGAACAAACGCGCGCCGAGTTGCGCCCCGAGCCTTGTGCGCTGCGCCTCGCCGCCGCTCAGGCTGTCTGCAGCGCGCGCGAGCGTCAGGTAACCGAGGCCCAGGTCGCACAGGAAGCGCAGCCGCTCGCACACTTCGGCGAGCACGCGGTGGGCGATGGCGCGCTCGCCCGCTTCGGGTTGTTGACTAAATGTTTCGAGGAAGTGGAGCGCCTTGTCGAGCGGCAGCGCCGCGAGTTCGTGAATGCCACGGCCGCCGACGCGCACGCTGCGCGCGTACTTCGAGAGCCGTGTGCCCGCGCAGTCGGGACAGGTTCCCGAGCGCGCGTACTTCGCAAGCGCCTCCTCGCCGATTTCATTTTGTCCCGTTTTTCCAGTGGCGCGCCGCTGGCGTTCGAGTTCTCCGATCACGCCCTCGAAGGGCCGTCGCTGCGCTCCCCCCAGACGCCGTGGCAGGCGCAGCGCAATCTCGCGTTGCCCGGTGCCGTGCAGCACCTTCCGCCGCACGGCCACCGGCAACTTCCGCCACGGTGTGTCGAGTTCGAAGTCGAGCGCCTGGGCCAAGCCTTCGAGCAGCCGCCGGTAGCCGCGGCCCATGCGGCGACCGCCCCAGGGCGCGATGGCGCCGTCGCGTAGCGAGCGCTCCGGGTCGGGCACCAGCTTGCGGGGGTCGAAGTGGTCGCGCTGACCGCGGCCGTTGCAGCCCGTGCACGCACCCGGACTGCGGTTGAAGGAGAACAGGCCCGGCGTGAGTTCCGGGAAGGCCGCCCCGCACTTGCCGCAGGTGCAGCGCCTGGAGAGCCATTCCTCGCCGGCGTCGTCCACGATCAGCGCATGCCCCTTCGAGATGCGCAGCGCACGCTCGAGCGCCGCGCTGCACCGCGCGCGCAACGGCGCCTCGCCTTCGCGCTGCGCGTCATCCCCCCGATGTTCGAGTCGCTCGACCAACACCGCGATCTCGTGCTGCTCTCCGGGCGCGAGCCGTGGCGGATTTTTGAGTTCGCAGCGCACGCCGTCAATGCGCGCTTTGCGAAAGCCGCGCGTGTAGAGCGCATCGAGTTCCGCGCGAAATGCGCCGCGCCGCCCGCGCACCACGGGCGCAAAGAGTTCGAGCGCAGTGCCCGAAGTCAGCCGCGCCAGCACGCGCGCCGCCAGTTGTTCGGGGCTTCGCGCCTTCAGGGGTTGCTCGCACTTCGGGCAGTGCGCGCGCCCCACCCGCGCGTAGAGCAGGCGCAGGTAGTCATTCACTTCCGTGATGGTGCCGACCGTCGAGCGTGGATTGCGCCTGCCCGCGTGTTGTTCGAGAGCGAGCGTCGGCGACAGCCCTTCGATGCTGTCCACCGCCGGTTTGGGAAGTTGCTCCAGAAAGGGGCGCGCAGCGAGGGACAGCGATTCCAGATAGCGCCGCTGCCCCTCGGCGTACAAAGTATCGAAGGCGAGCGACGACTTGCCGCTGCCGGAGAGCCCGGTCAGCACCACCAGTTGATCGCGCGGGATGCGAAGATCGAAGCCGCGCAAGTTGTGCTCGCGCGCGCCGCGCACCACGATCTGCGCGGCCGCGCGCGCGCTCAAGATGCGTCGCGCCCTGCCGTGCCGAAGCCCTCTTTGCGGTCTATGTAAATCTCGGAGCGCAGTTGATCAATGAAGCGCGTGTATTCGACCTCCATGCGCTCGTTGAACAACCTCCCGTGCAGTTTCTCTCGCGCGTCTTCGAGACTCTGCGGTTGAAATTCACGGCGCTCGATGAGTTGAAACAGATTGCAGCCGTGGGGCGTCTCGATCACCTCGGAGATCTCGCCGGTCTTCATTGAGCGCAGCGTCGAAATGATCCACGGGGAGAGTTCACTCTCGTGCATGTAGCCGACGGCGCCGCCCCGCTCGGGGCTGGTTTCAGAGATCTGCGACGCCACCTCCGGGAAGCTGTCGCCCGCATCAATGCGCACCCGCGCCAACTCCACGCGGTCACAGGCTTCTTCCCGGCTGCGCTGTCCCGGTTGCTCCGTCACCATAATGTGTCGCATGGAAAATTCCTCGCCGCCGCTTTGCTGGTTGCCGAGTTCGTCGTCAAAACGCTGGCGGATATCCTCGTCGCTGACCCGCACCCGCGAGGCCACGATGCCGTTCATCACCTTGGAGTGTTCGATCTCGCCGCGGATGCGCTCGCGGTAGATCGCATACGGCATCCCCTGTCCCTCGACACTTTCGCGCAACTGCCGGGCGCTGATGCCGTTCTCCTCGGCGATGCCGTTGATGGCGTCGTCCACCTCACCGTCGCTGGCCTCGAGTTCCGCGCGCTGCACGACCTGACGGATCAACGCGCGCTCGATGGCGCGCTCGAGCGCCTGATTGCGAATCGAGATGATCTCGGTTGGCGATGCGCCCGCCTGTCGCGCGCGCGCTTCAATCGGCGCAGCGGTTGACATCACGGTCGAGAGCAACACGACCTCGCTGCCCACCTGCGCGGCGATGGCGTCAATCAGTTGCTCCTGCGCTGCCGGCGGCTCCTGCGCCGAGGCGAGTGAAGACGCGAGCGCCAGCGTGAGCGCTGCGGCGAGTCCTTGCTTCATGGCGACCTCCAGCATGACAGGGTAACGCGCCTCAGCGCTTCGGACGCCAGGCGAAGCGCGCGAGTTCCACGCGCCCGCGCGCATCGAAGCGCACGCCCTCGCTTTCGAGTAGCGCCCGTTGCAAGCGCTCGGCCTCGGGTTCGGCGCGCTGGCTGATTTCGCCCCGCGCGTTGATCACGCGCTGCCAGGGCACCCGGCTGCCGCGCTTCAGCGCGTGCAGCGCGTAGCCGACCTGCCGCGCCTGCCGGGGCAGGCCCGCAAGTTGCGCGACCAGGCCGTAACTCGCCACGCGCCCGTGCGGGATGCGCCGCACCACGCGGTAAATGCGCTGCCAGCGGCTGGCCTGTTTTTGACTGTCCATGTCCATGTCTATGGCTGCGTCCATCACCAGAAGCTAGCGGCAAAGTTTTAATCATTCATTCAGTCGCGCACTTCGAGCAGTTGCACGACGGGGCCTTCGAGGTCGAGCTTCGCGCGCAGGTCCACGAGGCCGATGATGTGCCAGGCGCCCGCGTCGCCCTCGTCCACGATGCTCTGCTCGACGCGCCAGAGTCGTGGCGCCTGCTCGTGAACCCTGGTGTGGTGGGCGGCGCGGGCGAAAGGGTCGAAGCGCACGCGCTTGTGCTGCGCAAAATACGGCGCGAAGGCGGCCTCGATGCGCGCGGCGTCCCAGGGTTTGTCCGGGTCGTCGCGCAGACAGCGCGCGGCCGCCGCAAAGTCCAGACGCGAGAGGGCGTGCAGCAGCGCGTGAAGTTCGGCGCGCACCCGGGCGCGCAGTTCGCGCGCCGTGGACAGTTCCGCGCGAGTTTCGGGCGCGGCTGCCACCCCTGCCGTCGCCGCCGCCGCTGTCGTGGGGTCAGCCACGGGCGCAGCTTCGAGACGATTTTGCCACGCCCGCTGCAGACTGGTGTCGGTGCGGCGCACCAGCTCGCGCAGCCGGGCCTGACATTCGAGCAGCTCCGCGCTCTTGTGCGTCGCCGGCACCGTCTGTTCGAGCGTGGTCAACACCTGACCGAGATAGCGCAGCAGCACACCCTCGTGGCGCGCGACGCCGAGCTTGCGCACATAGTCGTCGAAGCTGAACCAGCCTTCGAGCATTTCGCGGGCCAGCGACTTCGGGCGCAGATCCTGCTCGCTCAGCCAGGGGTGACGCTCGACGAAGCGACGCAGGGCGGCGTCGAGAAACTCGGCCTCGGGGCGTGGCGGCGTCAGTTCATCGAGCCGCGCCATGCGCTCATGATATGGCACGCGCTTTGCCTTCAACTCATCCATCAGCGCACTCTTCAGTTGCCTGAGTTGCGCGGCGAGCAGCAGCTTCGGGTCTTCGAGCACGGCCTCGATGCAACTCACTACGCGCAGCGCATGTCCCTCCTCCTCGGGGTCGAGCGCTGCGATGGCGTCCACCAGATAGAGCGAAAGCGTGTGGTGCAGCGAGAAGTCGCGCTGCAGGGTTTCGTCTATCTCGATTTTGCCGCGCCCGACGCGCACGATGCCGGCGTGGCGCAGCGAGCGAAACAGCCGCGCGGCCTCGCGCAGCAGGCGGCTCTTGCGCCGCGCGCGCTCGTGGCAGCAGGCGATCAGCGCGGCCAGGTCGCCATACCCGCCCCGCGCGCCAGCTACATCTGGCTCGCGCTGCAAGAGCTGCAGCAGCAAGCCGTGGCTCAGGCGGAAGCGCGAGCGCAACGCCTCGGGTTCGGCGTGCACCAGTGTGCGAAAGGTGTCGCGGTTCCAGTTGATGAAGCCGCGCCGCCGTGGCGCGCGCCGCCCGCCGCCGCTCGTGCGCAAGCGACCGCGCCGTTGCTGTCGGCTCTGCTCGATGATGCGCACGGGCGCCTGACACACCACACTGCCACGGGTGTCGAAGCCGCGTCGTCCGGCGCGTCCGGCGATCTGCTGAAACTCGCGCACCGACAGCAGCCGCTGCCTCTGGCCGTCGAACTTCGCGAGGCCGGTGAAGAGCACGCTGCGGATGGGAATGTTCACGCCGACGCCGAGCGTGTCGGTTCCCGAGATCACGCGCAGCAGGCCCTGCTGCGAAAGTTGTTCGATCAGCAGCCGGTAGCGCGGCAGCAACCCGGCGTGGTGCACACCGACGCCGTGCGACAGAATGCGCGCGAGCTCCCGGCCGTAGGGCGAGTCGAAGCGGAAGCCACGCAGCGCGCGCCGGATGGCAAGGCGCTGCTCGCGGCTGGTGACGCGCGCACTGGTCAGCGCACTCGCGGTTTCCGCCGCCGCGCGCTGCGTGAAACTCACCAGATAGATAGGAGCGCGTTTCTCTTCGAGCAGCGCCTCGACCGTTTCGTGCAGCGGCGTCTCGCGGTAGTCGAAGTCGAGCGGCACCGGGCGCTCAATGCTCCAGATGTGGGCGACCTCCCGCCCGCTCGTCTCGCCCAGCGCCTCCTCGATGGGCGCGGTGTTGCCGAGCGTCGCCGACATCAAAAGGAAAGTGGTTTCGGGCAGCGCAAGCAGGGGCGTCTGCCAGGCGTGGCCCCGCTCCGGGTCGTCGTAGTAATGAAACTCATCCATCACCACATAGGGCGCGTCGCAGGTTTTGCCGTGACGCAGCGCCATGTTGGCCAGAACTTCCTGCGTGCAGCACACGATGCGGGCATCCGCGTTGATGCTGGCGTCGCCGGTCAGCATGCCGACCTGCTCGGCGCCAAATGCCTCACAGAGTTGGAAGAATTTTTCGGAGACCAGCGCCTTGATGGGCGCGGTGTAAAAAGAGCGTTGCCCCTCGCACAGCGCCTTCCAGTGCAAGCCGAGGGCGACCAGCGACTTGCCGCTGCCGGTGGGTGTTGCGAGCACGACGTGTCGCCCGCTGGTGAGTTCGAGCAGCGCCTGCTCCTGATGCGCGTAAGGCAAAAGCCCCGTGGCGGTGACGCGCTCGAGGAAGTGGTCGAGCACCACGCCGGGGTCTGCGCCACGGGGCATCTCGCCCGTCAAGCGCAGCGGCAGGACGGTCTTGAGCGTCATCCGTTGCGGCGGGCGAAGTCGCGCAGGAAAGCGGCGAGCGCCTGGCAGCCGTCGAGCGGGAAGGCGTTGTAGATGCTCGCGCGCATGCCGCCGATGCTGCGGTGTCCCCCGAGACCCGAGAAGCCAGCTGCCTCCGCCTCGGCAAGAAAGGCGCGGTCGAGGGCGGTGCTCGGCGTGCGGAAGGTCAGGTTCATCAGCGAGCGGCTGCCCTTGTTCGCCGTGCAGTGATAGAACCCCGCCGGCTCTTCGAGGGCGTCATACACGACTTGCGCCTTCTTGTGGTTGCGGCGCGCCATGGCTTCGAGCCCGCCCTGCTTTAGTAACCACGAGAAGACACGGCCCATGACATAGATGGCGAAAGTGGCGGGGGTGTTGAACATCGAGCCCAGCGCGCGATCGTAGCGTTGCATGCTCGGGAGTTCGCGCACTCGCGCGCCGGCTTCGAGCAGGTCGCGGCGCAGGATCACCAGCGTCACGCCCGCCGGGCCGAGGTTTTTTTGCGCGCTGGCGTAGATGCAGCCGTGGTGCGCAAGTTCGAGCGGGCGCGAGAAGATGTCGCTCGATGCATCGCATGCCAGCCACACACCGGGCGGCGGCGCGGGCGGCGCGGGCCACTGCGTGCCGCAGATGGTGTTGTTCGCTGTGTAGTGCGCAAACGCCGGGGCGTCATCAGACCAGTTGATCTCGCCCGGCTCGGGCACGCGGCAAAAAGGCTCTTCGCGCCAGGCCACATGGGCATCGCCGTAGAAGCGCGCCTCGGCCAGCGCCTTTTCGGACCAGAGGCCGGTGATCAGATAATCGGCGTGGCCGTCCTTGGGCAGGAAGTTCGCCGGCAGCATGAAGAACTGCGTCGCCGCGCCGCCCGGCAGCAGCAGCACTTCGAAGTCGTCCCCGATGCCCGCGAGTTTGCGGCAGTCTGCGATGGCCTGCTGGTACACCGCAGCGAAGACGCGCCCCCGGTGGCTGTGTTCCAGCACGCCGATGCCGCTGCCGTCCAGGTCCCAGAGCGCTTCGCGGCTTTCGCGCAGGACATCTTCCGGCAGCACGGCCGGGCCGGCGGAGAAATTGTAAACGCTGCGTTCGGGCATCGGGCTCTCGCGCTCAGGCCGGCGCTCTTTGGGCAGATGCTACCGGTTTTAACGCCACGCGCCGCCGTGCGGACGCGCAACGCGCGCTGTCGGTTATGTTCGCGCGATGGCGATCTACCTGATCCGGCACGGCGAGACCACGCTGAACGCCACGCGCGTGATGCAGCACCCGGACACGCCGCTGTCGCAAACGGGCTTCGAGCAGGCGCGACGCCTCGCCGAGCGCTTTCGGGGCCACCCCTTCGCGCGCATTCTGGCGAGCGACTACACCCGCGCGCAGCAGACCGCCGATGCCCTGCGGGCTGTGACCGCAGCGCCGCTCGAAATCGAGCCGCTGCTGCGCGAGCGCAACTTCGGCGCGCTGCGTGGTCAGAGCTACGAAGCGCTGGCCACGGCTCAGGTGGACGCCTTCGGCGCAGACTTTTCGCCGCCGGGCGGCGAAACCTGGGAGCAGTTTCACGCGCGCGTGGACCGGGCGTGGGAAAAACTCACCACCGCCGCGCTGCCCGCGGGCCGGGATCTGGCCGTCGTCACCCACGGCCTGGTCTGCCAGAGCATCTTTCTTCGCAAGGCCGCGCCCGCACCGGGTGTGCTTCCGCCCGAAGGCGCGTGGTCGAACACCTCGCTGACCGTTCTGGAAGCGCCGCCCGAGCTTTCCGCAGGCGAAGCCTGGCGCGCGACGCTGGTGAACTGCGCGCGGCATCTGGTCGCGCCCGCCGCCGCCGGGGGAAGCGCGCGGGCGTGAAGCGCCGCTCGAGCTGGCTCGATACAGTTTGGAAAGGTGCTCAGGCGATGGCCCTGGCGTCGCGCAGCTTGCGGATTTCCGCGTCGTCGAAGCCCCAGGCGGCGAGTGCGGCGTCGGTGTGCTGGCCGGGGTGCGGCGGCGGGCGGCGCACGCTGCCGGGGCTGCGGCTGAAACGCGGCGCGGGCGCGGGCTGCTTCACGCCCGCTACCTCGACGAATGTCCCCCGCGCCGTGTGGTGCGGGTGCTCATACGCCTCGGGAATCGTCAGCACCGGAGCGAAGCAGACATCGCTGCCTTCCATGATGTCGCACCATTCGTCGCGCGTCTTCGTCTTGAACAATTTTTCGAGACGCTGCTTGAGCGCCGGCCACTGCGCGCGCTCCATCTGCGGCGGCAATGTTTCGCCCTCGAGTCCCGAAAGCCGCAGCAACTCGGCATAAAACTGCGGCTCGATGGAGCCGACCGAGACAAACTCACCGTCGCTGCATTCGTAGGTGTCATAAAAGTGCGCGCCGCTGTCGAGCAGGTTGGTGCCGCGCGGACCCCAGCCGATGCTGTTCACAAAACTGTGCAGCATGGTCGTGAGTGTCGCCGCGCCGTCAATCATCGCGGTGTCAATCACCTGCCCCTTGCCGCTCACGCCGCGCTCGACCAGCGCACAGACGATGCCGAAAGCCTGCAGCAGACCGCCGCCACCGAAGTCGCCGACCAGGTTGAGGGGCGGCAGCGGCTTGTCGCCCGCGCGCCCGATGTGCGCGAGCGCGCCAGCCAGTGCGATGTAGTTGATGTCGTGGCCGGCGCTGTTCGCAATCGGCCCCTCCTGCCCCCAGCCGGTCATGCGCGCGTAGATGAGCCGTGGGTTGCGCGCCAGACACGGCTCGGGGCCGAGGCCGAGGCGCTCCATCACGCCGGGGCGGAAGCCCTCCATCAGCACATCGGCCTGCTCGACGAGTTGCAGCAGCGCCGCGCGACCCTCGGGGTGTTTCAGGTCCATGCCGACCGAGTGGCGGTTGCGGTTCAGCAGGTCGCCCGAGGGCTTTTCGGGGAACTCGCCGCGCACGCTGCCAGCCCGGTCTATGCGCAGCACCTCCGCGCCGTGGTCCGCAAGCAGCATCGCGCAGAAAGGGCCGGGGCCGATGCCCGCGATTTCGATCATCTTCACGCCGCTCAAGGTGCCGGCCATCTCACGCCTCAT
>JAHRAN010000033.1 GCA_020027245.1 Myxococcota bacterium | reverse complement strand
GGCGGCTGGGTGATCGGCGGGCTCGACACGCACGACGCCACTTGTCGCGAACTCGCGCAGGGTGCGGCGTGTCTGGTGGTGGCGGTGGATTATCGCCTCGCGCCCGAGCACCCCTATCCGGCGGCGGCCGAGGATTGCTTTGCGGCGCTCACCTGGGTGGCGCAGCACGCAGCCGAACTCGGGGCCGACCCGGCGCGCATTGCAGTCGGCGGCGACAGCGCGGGCGGCAATCTGGCAGCCGTGGTGGCGCTGCTGGCCCGCGACCAGGGCGGGCCGCGCCTGGCATTCCAACTGCTGATCTATCCGGTCACCGACGCCGACTTCGAGCGCCCGTCTTATGTCGAAAACGCCGAGGGCTACTACCTGACCGCCGCCGCGATGCGCTGGTTCTGGTCGAACTATGTTCCCGATCTGGCGCGTCGCAGCGAAGCCCGCTGCGCGCCGCTTCGTGCGCGCGACCTCAAAGGCCTGCCGCCCGCGCTGCTGCAGACCGCCGGCTTCGACCCGCTGCGCGACGAGGGCGAGGCCTATGCCCGGCGCTTGCAAGATGCCAGCGTGCCCACGACCCTGACCCGTTACGAGGGCATGATCCACGGTTTCTTTTCGATGGGCGCGCTGCTGGAAGACGGACGCCGCGCCGTCACCGAGGCGACGGATGCCCTGCGCCGCGCCTTCGGCGGCGACGGCTAGCGGAACAGGTTCGAGACGCTCTCGCCGTGGTGGATCGCGTGAATGGCTTGTGCGAAGAGCCCCGCCACCGACTCGACTTGCAGCTTGTCAATGCGCTTTTCGCTGGGGATGGGCAGGGTGTCGGTGACGATCAGGCTGCTGATCGGCGCCGCCGCGATGCGCGCTGCGGCCTTGCCCGAGAGGACAGGATGCACGCAGACGGCCTCGACACTCTGCGCGCCGTTTTCGAGGACGAAGCGCGTGGCTTCGATCAGCGTGCCGCCGCTTGCGATCTCGTCGTCCACGATCAGCGCCACGCGCCCCTCGACATCGCCGATCAGCGTGGTGGCGTGCGCGTTCTCGTCGTCGCCCTCGCGGCGTTTGTCAACGATGGAGATGGGCAGGTTGAGCCGGTTCGCATAGTTGCCGATCTCCTTGCTCTCGCCGACATCGCTCGCGACCAGCACATGGTTCGAGAGGTCGCGGTGGCTGGTCAGGTAGTCGCAGAGGATCGGCGCCGCCTGCAACTGATCAGCCGGGATGCGGAAAAAGCCCTGCACCTGGGGTGAGTGCAGATCCATGGTCAGCACGCGGTCGGCGCCGGCGGTTTCGAGCAGGTCGGCCATCAGCCGCGCGCTGATGGAGATGCGCGGGCGATCCTTCTTGTCCGAGCGCGCGTAGGGGAAGTAGGGCAGCACCGCGGTGATGCGCGCCGCCGAGGCGTGGCGCAGGGCGTCTATGGTGATCAGCAACTCGACGATTCCGTCGGAGACCGGCGGGCAGGAGGGCTGCACCACGAACACATCCGCCTCACGCACATTCTCCTCGATCTGCACCATCAGGTTCTCGTTGGAGAAGCGCACCACCCGGGTCGGGCAGAGTTCCGTGCCGAGGTGTCGGCAGATGTTCCGCGCTAACTGAGGGTGCGCCGATCCGCCGATGATCTTGATGTCGCGGCTCATGGTTCCCCCGGAAGTTCGTCAGTCCCTGGTGCGGCTTTGCGCGCGGCTCGGTGAGGGTAACAGGCTCAGCTTCGGGCGGCGATTTTCGCCCAGGTGTCGCGCAGGGTAACGGTGCGGTTCAGGCGCAGTCGCCCGGGCTTCGAGTCGAGGTCCACGCAGAAGTAGCCGAGCCGCTCGAGCTGGAAACACGCGCCGCGCTCGAACGCGGCCAGCGCGGGCTCGACCCGGGCGTCCTCGACGACCACGCAGCTCTCCGGGTTCAGGTGTTTTGTGAAGTCCTCGCCGGGGGCCGTGGCCAGCGGATCCTCGGCCAGAAACAGCCGGTCGAAGAGCCGCACCGTGGCGGGCAGCGCGTGCTGCGCCGAAACCCAGTGCAGCGTGCCCCGCACCCGCCGCCCGTCGGGGGCGCTGCCGCCACGGCTCTCCGGGTCGTAGCGCGCGCGCACCTCGCTGACCTCACCCGCAGCGTTCTTCACGACCTCCGTGCAGGTGATGAGGTAGGCGCCGCGCAAGCGCACCTCGCTGCCCGGCGACAGCCGGTAGAACTTTTTGGGCGGCGTTTCGGCAAAATCGTCGCGCTCGATGTAGAGCTCGCGGCCGAACCCGGTGTGGCGCGTGCCGGCGGCGGGGTCTTCGGGGTTGTTCGCAAGCTCCACCTCCTCGCTCTGCCCCTCCGGGTAGTTCTCGATCACCAGCTTGAGCGGCCGCAGCACGCCCAGCCGGCGCGGGGCGCTCTGGTTGAGCAGTGTGCGCACCTCGAATTCGAGCCGCGCGAGCTGGGTGGTCGCTTCCTCGCGGCGCGTGACGCCGACGCCCGCGCACAGCGCCCGGATCGCCTCGGGCGGAACGCCGCGCCGGCGCAGCCCTGCAAGGGTCGGCATGCGCGGGTCGTCCCAACCTTCTACATGGCCGCGCTCGATCAACTCCCGGCACCAGCGTTTCGACAGCACCGTGTGGGTAAGGCGCAACGGGTTGAACTCGATCTGACGCGGACGCGGCTCGGGCAGGTCGAGCGCAGCGAGAATCCAATCGTAAAGCGGCCGGTGATCCACGAACTCCATCGTGCAAAGCGAGTGGGTGACGCCCTCGATCGCATCCGACAGGCAGTGCGCAAAATCGTAGAGCGGATAGATGGGCCAGTCCGCGCCGCTTCGGTGATGGCGCGCGGCGACGATGCGATACAGCGCGGGGTCGCGCATGGTCAACACGGGCGAGGCCATGCTGATCTTCGCGCGCAACACGCGGCTGCCGGGTTCGAACGCACCGGCGCGCATCTGCTCGAAGATATCGAGGTTCTCGTCGCGGCTGCGCTCGCGGAAGGGGCTCTCGCTGCCGGCCTCGGTCAGCGTGCCGCGCCGTTCGAGAATTTCCTCGGGAGACAAGTCGCAGACGAAAGCCCGCCCGCGCCGCACGAGTTCGAGGGCAAACTGATAGAGCGCTTCGAAGTGGTCGGAGGCGAAGTGGAGGTGCTCGCCCCAGTCGTAGCCGAGCCAGCGCAGGTCGGCCTGCTGCGCGGCCACGAATTCGCTGCTCTCGGCGGCGGGGTTGGTGTCGTCGAAGCGCAGATGGCAGCGCCCGCCGAATTCCGCGGCGATGCCGAAGTTCAACCAGATCGCCTTGGCGTGGCCGATGTGCAGGTAGCCGTTCGGCTCCGGCGGCCAGCGCGTCACCACGCGCTGATGTTTGCCGCTGGCCAGGTCTTCGCGCACGATGCGGCGGATGAAGTCATCGCCGCGCCCGGCAGAGCCTCGTGTTTCGCTGTCGCTCATGGCGCAAAATGTTTATGGCGCCGCACTCAGAACGGCTTTTCACCGACGATGGCCACGCGCTCCATCACGCGCCGCTTCGGCCAGTAATCCGATGCCGCGTAGTGCTGCAGCGCGCGGTTGTCCCAGAAGGCCACGCTGTTCGGCCGCCAGCGGAAACGGCACTGATATTCCGGCACCTCGGCCTCTCGACACAGCGTTTCGATAAGCCGACGGCTTTCTGCTGCCTCCATGCCCTCGATGCGCGTGGTGAAGAGCCGGTTCAGGTAGAGAATCCTGTCGCCGGTGACGGGATGCGTGCGCACCAGAGGGTGGCGCGCTTCGGGAAATTCGCGGCGCTTGCGCGCGAGTTCCGCTTCATCGGAAATCGCATGACCGAAGGCTTGCAAAAAATCGTGCACCGCCGTGCGCCCTTCGATGCGCTGTTTCATTTCATCGGAAAGCCCGCGCCAGGCGAGGGTCATATCGGCGAACAAGGTGTCGCCACCCAGCTCGGGCGCCTCGACCGCGCGCAGCACCGCGCCAAGCGAGGGCTTTTCGCGCCACGAGACATCACTGTGCCAGTTGTTCTCGACGCCCTTCACCGCCTCGTCTTTGGCGAACTGCACAATCTCGCGGTGCGCCGCGCTGGCCGGCAGAAAGGGGTGCTCTTCGAGCTCGCCGAAGTTGCGCGCGAAGGCGAGTTGCTGCTCGGCAGCGAGCGCCTGATCGCGAAAAAACAACACGCGCCAGGCATAAAAGGCCCGCGTCAGTTCTTCGATGGCGTCAGCACCGGGCGCGCGCAGATCGAGGCCGTGCACTTCGGCCCCGACCACCGGCGAGAGCGGTCGCAGTTCGAAGTGCCGCCACTGAAGCTTTTCGAGCGCCTCCGCGCGCTCGGCCAGAAACGAACGCGGCCCGAAGTGCAGACCCTCGATGGGAAGCGAAGCAGCCGCCACGGCGTCCTCCTTCTTTTGCGCTTTGCGGTCAAGCATGGCGCTGACGGGCAGGATAGCGCCGCGAGGGTCTTGCGCCCCTCGCCCATCCCGTTGACCGCGCCGAGCCGCTGCCGGAAGTACTTCACCCGCCGACGCCGTTCACTAAATCAGGTCTGCGTCGGCCATCACCTCGACCAGAGCGGGGCCGTCTGCGCCGATCGCGCGTTCGAGGGCGGCGTCGAGTTGGTCTTTGCTCTCGACGCGCTCGCCTTGGGCGCCGCAGAGTTCGGCGAACGCGGCGAAGTTCGGGTTGTGCAGGTCGGTCTGCCAGACATCCCAGTTCCCCGCGCGCTGCTCCTTGGTGATCTTCCCGAGCTGACCGTTGTTGAGCAGCACATGGGTGATGTTCATGTCATATTTCACCGCAGTGGTGAGGTCGCCCATGTATTGACCAAAGCCGCCGTCGCCCGAGATGCTGACCACCTTTCGCCCGTGGAAGCGCGGGTCGTCCTCCTGCGTCGCCGCCCAGGCGCCCATCGCTGCCGGGAAGCCGAAGCCGATGGAGCCCAGATAGCCCGACATCAGCACCGACTGCTTCGTGCACTCGAAGTAGCGGCCAAACGAGTAGGTGTTGTTGCCGACATCCACGGCGACGATGGCGTCCTCGGGCAGCACGCGCGTCAGTGCAGCGAAGATGGCAGCGGAGCTCACGCCCGCACCGCTCTCCTCGGCGAGCCGCCGCTCCTTTTCCGCGCGCCAGATGGCCCAGCGCTCCGCCACCTCTGCCGTGTGGTCGCTGGCGCGACAATCGCCAAGGGTATCTTCGAGCCGCGCCACGGTGGCGCCAATCTCACCCCAGACCGGCAGGTCCACGGCGTGAAACTTGCCGAGCATCATCGGGTCGAAGTCCACCTGAATGGTCGGCTTCTTCGGCGTGATGCCGGTGTGGTTGCTGAAGCTCGCGCCGAATACGACGAGCAGGTCGGACTCGTTCATGAACCAGGACGCAATCGGCGTGCCGCTGCGCCCGAGCACGCCGCAGCCGAGCGGGTGCCGGTCGGAGATCAGCCCCTTGCCCTTGAATGTCGTGACCACCGGGCAGCGCAGGCGCTCGGCCAGCCGGGTGATGGCATCCATCTCGAAGCGCGCGCCGTGGCCGACGATGATGACCGGCCGCGCAGCAACGCGAAGCCGCGATGCGGCTTCCACGAGTTCCGCCTCGGGGGGCGCGATGCCTCGCGCCGGCAGTCGTCCCTCGGGGCCGCCGGCGCGCGCCGACGCCTCAGCCGGCAGCGTCTGCACCTCGTCCGGAAAGATCAGGTGCGACACGCCACGGTTCAGAATCGCGCTCTTGCAAGCGAGGTTGACGAGCTCCGCGTGGCTGCTGCTGTGCAGAACGGGCTGGCTCCACTGCGCCACCTTGCCGAAAGCCGCGGCCAGATCAATTTCCTGAAAGGCGCCGGGGCCGAGCACCTGGGTGTCCACCTGACCGGTCAGCGCGATGGCTGGCGCGCGGTCCACATTGGCGTCCCAGAGTCCGGTCAGCAGGTTGGTGGCGCCGGGGCCGGCGATGGCGAGGCAGGCAGCCGGTCGCCCGGTCAACTTGCCATACGCGGAGCAGGCGAAGGACGCGGCGCCTTCGTGGCGAATGCCAAAATAGCTGAGCGCGCCCGCCTGTTGCTGCCGCCGCAGCGCGTCGGCCAGGCCGAGGTTCGAGTGGCCGACCATGCCGAACACCTGCCGCACGCCCCAGTTGACCAGACTCTCGGCCATCAAGTCGCTGACCGTTGGCTGGTGCGCCGCCGGCTCCTCGACGCAAACCCAGACGCCGTCCTCGCGCACCTCGACTTCAAAAGTCTCGACGCCGTCGTCGTAGCCACCGGGCGGCGCGCCCGTCAGCGGATCGAAATCCCAACCATGCCAGGGGCAGCGCAACAGCCCGTTTTCGATCGAGCCCTCGCCGAGCGGCCCGCCCTGATGCGGGCAGCGGTTGTCGAGCGCCGCATAGCGCCCGGCGTAGTGCGCCATGCAGATGGTCGCAAGCCCGCAACTCACGGACTTGACACGCCCCTCGGGCAACTCGTCCAGAGCCAGCGCTTTATGCCAGCGTCGTTCAGGCATGGTTCAACCTTTCTACCCCGCGTGCGTTGCTGTTCGCTTTTCGCCACGGGCGCGCGGCGCTGGATGGCCGCGCCGATGGACTTCGAGAAGCTGGCGGTTGACCGCCACCCCGGCCTCGATGAAACGAGCCAGCGCGCTTTGCTGCGCCAGCGCATCGCCACTCTTGAGCAGCGCCTCGCCGGTCAGCAGCGCGCCTTCGAAACTCTGGTTGTGCCAGATGCCGATGGGCAGGGGCGGCGGCTTTGCATCGGGCAGCGGCCTTGCCGACCAGCGGTTGATGTAGAAGTAGGGCTGCGCGATGGCGTCGTCGCCCGGCGAAAAGCCGGCGCCGATGCTGCAAATTGTTCTGCCCCCGCTGCCCTGCGCCATCACGAGCAGTGTGGCGTGGTCAAAGTGATGCGGCCAGCAGAGGAGCGGCCCGGCGTGCGCTCGCTCACGCGCGGCGAGTGTGCGCAGGGCCATGTCCGCATTCGCAAACCAGTGCGCGAGCTCCCGCTGCGCGACGGCATCGAGCGCGAAGACGCCGCCCTGACCGAGTTCGTGCGCGGGCAGTTTGTAACCGGCGGGCGGTCGAAGTTTCGCGGTAAGCGCGCCGGCGCTGTGCTCGCGCAGCGTTGCTTCGAGCCAGCGCCGCGCTTCGTCGAGTGTTTTGCCAGCGAGCGGCAGCGCGGCGCGCGTTTCACCCCGTTTGTCCAGCAGCGAGAGTTTTAACCCTTCGGTGACAACAAGCGCGACCCGCAATGCGCCGTCACCGCCGCCGCTCTCGTCTTCGAGTTCGCCGGTTACAAGCGCATCCAGCGCGGCGTCCCATTCCATCGCCGTGTGGCTCGTGTCGGGCGTCGGCGGGAGATGGGTCTCGCCGACCTCGGCCAGAAGTTGCGCGGCGTGGTGCGTCTGCAGGCGCGCCGCTTTGATCGCTGTGGGGGCGATGGCGCCGAGCGCGCGCCAGGTCATCGGCCGCCTCAGTCCGCGCGCACGCCGCCGAAGGCGACGCCGGTGAGGTCTGCGATCTCGCGCTTCCAGGTGGTCAGGTCATCGAGTGCGAAGTCGCTGAGTTTGCGGTGGCCGCAGGCGCGCGCCAGCACCTTCATCAACTCTGTTGACGAGACCAGAAAGCGCGTGAGCCGTTTGGCGGCGATGGCGATGTCGAGGCGCGCGCGCAGGTGCTCCTTCTGGGTGGCGATGCCGACCGGGCAGTTGTTCGTGTGGCAGGCGCGCATGCCGAGGCAGCCGATGGCCTGCAGCGCCGAGTTGGAAAGTGCGATGGCGTCTGCCCCGAGCGCCAGCGCTTTTACGAAGTCCGAGGGTACGCGCAAGCCGCCGGTGATGATGAGTGTGACGCCCGAGGCGTCGCGTTTGTCGAGGTGGCGACGCGCGCGCGCCAGCGCCGGCAGCGTCGGCACGCTGATGTTGTTGCGAAACAGCAGCGGCGCGGCGCCGGTTCCGCCGCCCCGGCCGTCAAGAATCACATAGTCCACGCCAATCTCGAGCGCGGCGTCGAGATCGCGCTCGATGTGCTGCGCCGAGAGTTTCACGCCAATAGGGATGCCGCCGGTTTCCTCGCGCACCTCGGCGGCGAAGCGCCGGTAGTCTTCGATGCGCGTCCAGTCCGGGAAGCGCGACGGCGAGATGGCGGCCTGGCCCGCTTCGAGCCCGCGCACTTCGGCGATGCGCCCCTTCACTTTGTCGCCGGGCAGGTGGCCGCCGGTGCCGGTCTTCGCGCCCTGACCGCCCTTGAAGTGGAAGGCCTGCACGCGCCGCAGTTTGTCCATCGCGAAACCGAAGCGCGCCGAGGCCAGCTCGTAGAAGTAACGCGAGCAGGCTTCCTGCTCTTCGGGCAGCATGCCGCCCTCGCCGGAGCAGATGCCGGTGCCAGCGGCCTCGGCGCCCCGCGCCAGCGCGACCTTCGCTTCGAGGGAGAGCGCGCCGAAGCTCATGTCCGAAACGAAGAGCGGCCGCTCGAGTTGCAGCGGCCGCTTCGCGCGCGGGCCGATGACAAGGCGGCTGTCCACTTCCTCGTCGTCGAGCAGCGGCAGCTTGTGAAGTTGCGCCGTCAGCAGTTGGATGTCTTCCCAGGCGGGCAGTTCGTGACGCGGCACGCCCATCGC
>JAHRAN010000013.1 GCA_020027245.1 Myxococcota bacterium | reverse complement strand
AGAGCAGCATCGCGCGACGCAACGCACTGAGCACCGGCGCAATCTCGATCGTGAGCTTGTTCTTCGCGTCTTTGGGAATCACCTCGCTGTAGTTCGGGAAGGTCGCCTCGATCAGCCGCATCACGAGCGTGACACCGCCGCGCCGCGCAAGCCCGCTCGCGCCTTCGAAACCAATCTCCACATCCTCGTCATCTTCCTCGTCCACCAGGCGCTTCAACTCCGCAACGCCCTTGCGCGGAATGATGATGCTACCCGGAAGTTCCGCGACACCGTCGCCGATGCTGCGCTCGACGAGCGCCAGCCGGTGACCATCGGTGGCGACCAGCCGAATCTTCCCGGCCTTCTCATCCACCTCGACATGAACGCCGTTCAGGTTGTAGCGACCCTCGTCGGTGGAGGCGGCATAGATGGTGTAGTCAATCATCTGCGCGAGCACGGGTGCCTGAAGGCGGATCATCTTGTCGCTCGACGGTTTTGGATCCTTCGGTGTGAACTCGGGGAAGGTCGGGTAGCTGTCAACATCCGCGCCGACCAGGGTGAAGTGTGCGCGCCCGCTGCGAAGTTCGAGGCTGGTGTCGTTGCTCGACTCGAGTTGAATTGGTTTGTCGGGAAGCTCGCGCACGATGTCATAGAGCTTGCGCGCGGGAACCGAAACGCTGCCGGGCTTTTCGATCTTCAACCCGTCGCCTGTGTGACGACTGCGCACGCCGATCTCGAGGTCCGTGCTCGCGACTTCGAGTTCGCTCTTCTTGCTGCTGCCCGTCGCGGTCAGCAACACGTTCTCGAGTATCGGCATGGTGCTGCGCCTCTCGACGATGCCCTGGATGCGCCCCAAGCCAAGCCTCAAGATGCTTTTGTCAATTGTGAGCTTCATCCCCTCTTCTCCTTCTCTGGTTCACTTTAAGACCGGGAGTAGCAGTAGTGATACCGGACATCCGACGAAACGGCGGGATGTCCCAGCGCGAACTGGTGTTTCCCTGTGTCGGGCTGCCCTGTGTTTTGACGGCTCGCTGCTCCCCCGGATCATCTTGCCTCATATCCTACCACCAAGGGGACTTTCCGTCGCTGTTGTGGACAAAGTATGTCGGAATTTTGACGGCCCAGCATAGATGGTTCAACGGGTGCGCCCTTGACAGAGCGCCTCGGTTGGGTAGTCTCGCGTGTCTGCCGGGCCTCTCTCGCCCGGAGAGCGGGTGCACCTGTGAAGCGAACCTATCAGCCCAGCCGCCTGCGACGGAAGCGCCGTCATGGCTTCCGCAGCCGTATGAAGACACGGGCGGGCCGGGCGATCATCAAGCGCCGCCGCAGCAAGGGCCGCCAGCGCCTCGCCGTCTCTATCGGCTCGAAGTAGGGGCACCTTAAGTCAGGGCGGGCGGTGTCGGCATGCCCCGCCGGTGCGTGTCTGGAGCAGTGTCGTGACCAGTACTTCCCACGGCCAGCGTCTGCGCCGGGCTGACCGCCTGCGCAGCCCGAAGGATTTCCGCCGTGTGCAGCGCCACGGTGTGCGGCGCAGCAACTCGAACTGGGTGGTGCAGGTCGCGCGGCGGCGCGCCGGCGGGTTGGCGCCAGTGGCGCTGGGCCTGAGCGTCAGCCGGCGCGTTGGGAACGCGGTCGTGCGCAACCGGGTGAAGCGGCGGGTGCGCGAGTGGTTTCGGCGCAACCGGGCAGCCCTGCCGCCGGGCGCCGATGTGGTTGTGATCGCCCGCCGTGGCGCCGCGCATCGCCAAGGCCCGCAGCTCGCGCGCGAACTTGCGCAACTCGTCCGCGTCCGCCCGTCGGTGCGGCCGTGAGTCGCGCCATCACCCTGCTGCTGTGCTGGTTGATCCGCGCCTATCAACTGGCGCTCGCGCCCCACCTGGGTGGGCAGTGCCGCTTCACCCCGAGTTGCTCCCACTACGCCATTGCCGCGCTCCAGCGACACGGCCCCGGCGCGGGGCTGTGGCTGGCAGGGCGACGGCTGCTGCGCTGTCACCCCTTCCACCCGGGCGGATTCGACCCGGTGCCGGCGGGAGAGCGCCGTGGATCGTAATACGCTGCTCTTCTTTGCCCTCTCCTTCGGGATCATGGTGCTCTGGTATGGCCTCGTTGCGCCGAAGCCCGAGCCCGCGCCGCCGGCGGCAGCACCCGCGCCCGGCGAAGTTGCAAGGCGTGACGACGCCACACCTTCACCGACGGGCGAAGCGGCGCGTGAATTCGAAGCACCGGGTGTCGCCACCACCACCACCAGCCCGCCGCTGTCGCCGTCACCGTCACCGCCGCTGAACTCGCCGGACTGGCGCGAACAGCGCGTCGCCGTCGAGACCGACCTGTATCGCGCCGAACTCAGCAGCCGTGGCGGCGTGTTGTTGAGCTTCCTGTTGAAGGCTTACAGCGACGCCTATCTGCCCGGCCGTCCGCGGGTCGAGATGGTGACGACCGGCGAGGCCTACGATCAGGCGCTCGCCACACCGCTGCGCGGGCTCGGCTTCGGCGATCTGTCTCAACTCGGTTACGAGGTCCGGCGCCCCGACGCGCAGACCGTGGTCTTCACGCGCACGCACCAGGGCGTGACGATCCGCAAGCGCTACCGCTTCTCCCTGGACGACTACCAGCTCCGGCTGCGCATCGAACTCGAGAACGGCGCCGGGCGCTACCTGCGGCCGGGCTTCAACACCTTGTGGCCGGGGCGTGCGCCCGCGCGCGCGGGTTTCTCCGAGTTCGGTCTCGTGGCGTATCACGACGGCGGCCTCGAGCGCTTCGTGATTGATCCACCCGACATGCTGTTCGGCGGCGGCGGCAGCAACACCCTCGCCGAGTTCAGCGGCGTTGACTGGGCGGGCGCGCACAGCAGGTACTTCCTTGCCGCGCTGATCCCCGACAACCCGCGCGACGCCCGCGCGCGCTTCGACCCGGTGGTGGTCGAGCGCGAGGCGCTGTTGCAACTGAAGTTCGAGGAAGTGGAGCTGCCGCCGGGCGCGCGTCTCGACCGCGAGTTGCGCATCTACCTGGGCCCGAAGTTGTCGGCGCGGCTCGAGGCCATCGGCTCGAACCTCGACCAGAGCATTCTGCGCGGCTGGATACCGTCGCTGACTCGCCTCTTCGAGCAACTGCTCGAAGCCAGCTACACCGTCGTCCCGAACTACGGCGTGGCGATTCTGCTGATCACCATTCTGGTGCGCCTGGTGATGGCGCCACTGGTGGCGAAGCAGATGAAATCCATGAAGAAGATGTCGGCGCTGCAGCCCGCCATCAAGGAGGTGCAGGCGAAGCACCCCGACGACCGCGAAAAGCAGTCGGCGGCGATGATGGCCGTCTACCGCGAGCACGGAATGAGCCCGTTCTCGATGTTCAGCGGCTGCCTGCCGATGCTGCTGCAGTTGCCGGTGTTCATCGGTTTCTACTACGCGCTGCAATGCGCGATCGCGCTGCGTCAACAACCCTTCTTCGGCTGGATTGACGACCTCTCGCAACCGGAGGCGCTGTTCTCGATTCCCGGCCTCGACATCCCCGTGCGCGTGCTGCCGCTGTTGATGGGCGCGAGTATGTTCTTTCAGCAAAAGTTCACGCCGAGTGCGATGGACCCGGCGCAGATGCGCATCATGCTCTGGGTGATGCCGGTGATGTTCACCTTCCTGTTCTACCAGTTCGCCTCGGGACTGGTGTTGTATTGGTTCACGAGCACCCTGCTCGGCATCGGCCAGCAGTGGTTGACCAACCGGCGCGCAGACTGACGCCACACTCATTTAACTTTTCTATTCCGAACCCCTTTCACCCGACACCCTTCCACCCCGACAGGAGATGTGATGTTCGACCCCAGGCAGGAAGCTCGCGAGTTTTATGGCAGCGACGAGACCACGGCCCGCACCGCCGCGCAGAGTCACTTTGGTTGTGACGAGGGCGAGCTTGTGATTCGCCGCGTCGAGGAAGTGCACGGACTCGGCGCGCGCACCGTGGTGGTGGCGCGCCCGGCGGGTGCGCCGTCGCCGTCGCCGTCGTCACGCGCGCGCGGTGCTGACGGCCGCGACCGCTCCCGGTCGCGCCCGCCGGCGGGCGATCGGCGCGGTCAACCCCCCCGGTCAGCGACCCGGGGCGGTCAAGAGGATGGGCGCGGCGCGCAAGCTCCTCCGGCAGCCGCTCGGGGCGGTCAGCAGGATGGACGGGGCGCGCCAGCGCCCCGGGAGCCCGAACCGACCGAGCCCAGCGTCGGCGTGGCCGAGGGCGAGATCGGCGAGGTTGGCGCCTACATCCTCGGCGTGCTCGAGCGCATGGGGCTCGGCCCCTTCACGATCAGCATGCAAAGCCGCGACCGCTTTCTGGTGTTCCGCGTCACCGGCCCGGCGACGCAGTTGCTGACCGCAGGCGACGCGCGCGCGCCGGGTGCGATCCAACTGCTCGCCAACCAGGCCGCCGGCATGCTGCTGGAGGACGCGCCCCGGGTGGTGGTGGACATCGAGGGCGACCGCGAGAAGCGCGAGGCCTTTCTCGCGCGCGTAGCAGACCGGGCCGCCCGCCGCGCCCGCGAGACGGGCCGCCCGGTCGCCCTCGACCCGATGAACGGTCGCGACCGCCGGGGCATCCATCTGGCGCTGCGCGAGGTGGCGGGTGTCGCCAGCATGGGCATCGGCGAGGGGGCCTACCGGCAGGTGCTGATCGTGCCCGAGGGCGCCGCCGAATACGAGGAAGCCGTGGCCGCCACCGAGCAGGCCGACGCAAGCCCGGGGCCGCACGAG
>JAHRAN010000202.1 GCA_020027245.1 Myxococcota bacterium | reverse complement strand
TGGTGCCGATCGCACTGGCCAGCGCCGCCGAGACCGGCAGCGATCCGCGCAGCTTCGTGCTGACGGTGGCCATCGCCGCCACCTGCGCCTTCGCCAACCCCGTCACCTATCAGGCGCACCTGATCGTTTACGGCCCGGGGGGCTACCGCTTCCACGACTTCGTGCGCGTCGGCCTGCCCCTCGACCTGCTCGCCGGCGCAGTCGCCCTCTGCGTAATTCCGCAGGTCTGGAGCCTCGGCTAGACGGCGGGCTGCCGCTCAGCCTGAAGAACCCTCACCCTGGCCCTCTCCCATGGGGAGAGGGAACCGAGCCTTCTCTTACCCCCTCTCCCTCCTCCAGCAGCCGCTTGGGGCGGTCAAAAGGAGGGGGAGTGCGAAGCACTCCGGCGCAGGGACAGCAAACCCGAAAGACTGGATCCCCGCCTTCGCGGGGATGACGGAGGGTGCGTAGGGATGAAGGTACGCAAGGATGACGGTACTCTGCAAGCCGCCAACCGAGAGGAGGCGTAGCGATGAGACGAGATTACGACGACAGCGTGAGCAAGGGCGAAATCGCGATCATCGCCGCATGCGTGGGCGTCTGCGCAGGGCTGGGCGCGCTACTCTACGCAGACAACTGGCTGGGCGCGGCGGGTGGCGCATTCATGGGTGCATGCATAGCTGGCGAACTCACAAAACGGAGGGCGTAGCCATGGCCTTCATACCCTTCTCAAACAAGCAGAAGACCGCAACGCTGCTCGCCGTCGCCGGCGCTAGGTGGCGGGATTTCTACTAGGGCGATGAGGACGACGGCACCCGAGCCGCCATTCACATCGCCGCAGATGTGAATTCGTCGAGGCTGCCTGCGACGCGATAGCAGCCAGCGCAGACGGCGGGCGAGCGCCGACCGACAACGAGCTTCGCGCTGCCCTCACAGCAGCCGAGGGCGTCGCGATCGCCCTAGATGAGCGCAACCGGGACGAGGCAGCACGGTGGCTGCGAGCAATGGCCGGCGGCTGACACCCACGCGGGCACAGCAGCAGCGGCACAGAGGCGCCGGGGTGGCAGCAGCACGAGTGGCTCACGCTGCCCCGGCGCTTTGCTTTGGCGGGGCGACGAACTGGGGGCGACGAGGCGGCGGCGGCGACGAGGACGACCGGCAGCGCCAGAGGGCAAGACCAAGCCGGCGCACCGCCAGGGCGACGAGGCAGCGCGGCGGCTGCAGCTTGGGGCGGTCAAAAGGAGGGGGAGGGGCGTAAGCCCCTCGGGGGTGAGGGGCTTCCCGTCATTTCCGCTCAGCGGGGCGCGCGTTTGGGGGCTTCGATGCGGAAGATGACCTGAAGTCGGGCGTGGTAGAGGATTTCGTCGAAGGAAGTGGGCGCGCCCGCTGGCTCACTCGACCGGTCTTCCATCATGAAGGCGGACGGGGAACCCTCCGACGAGACTTGGCGCATCTGTATAATACGAGAGAGACTCCGGCGGGTCTCGACGATATCCCCGTCGCTCCAGTTCACCGGCGTCAGCGTGACACCGAAGTGGCGCTCATAGAACGCTTTCTGCTCCATGATGTCGTCCAGCGCCTCCGCCCGGACCTGCGCGCGGAACGCGTCTTCCCCGGTGTGCTCGAAGGTCAACTCGGACAGCTCCACTTCCTCGTGCGCGTCGGCGACCTTTGCGATGTCGAGCAGATGGCCCGTCTCGGTGATGCGCACCGCCAGCCGGTTGACCACCGTGTAGCTTTCGCGCCCGAACCAGCCCTGCTGGGGAGAACTCGAAAACCGGGCGCGCTGAATCGCCTCGGCGGGAATGCCCGCGGCGACGAAGGCAGCGGCCACGCGCTCCTGCATGTCGCGGTTGGCCTCGATGGCGCCGGACAGCAACTTCTCCTCGGTCGTGACCAGCAAACTCACGATGGCGCGGTCGGTGTACCCCTTCTTCTCCGCCGAGCCGTCGAGGCGCACGATCTGTTCCTTGGGCTCGAGAAACGCCCGCAACTCGTCCGGGCTGCCCCGAAGCTCCGGCTCCGCCACGGCCGAAAGCGGCAGCGCCCACAGGCACATCAGCCACAACAACCTTCTCATCGTCTCGCCTCCTTCGCTGACACGACAGCGACTTGTTGACCAACCCATCCATCCTAACACGCCGGGCTGGCGCAGATCAACGCAA
>JAHRAN010000190.1 GCA_020027245.1 Myxococcota bacterium | reverse complement strand
TGCTCTACGCGCAGGACAGCCCCTCCGCCGCCGCCGCGCGCGGCTTCGCCCGTGGCGCGCTCTTCACCCGGGAGGGCGTGCTGGTCGCGTCGGTCGCGCAGGAGGGGCTGATCCGCCCGGCGGGACGCTGACCGCGTCGAGCGGCTGGGGCCTGTTTGCGCTTTTTTTCGAATTTTCTGTTGAAATTGAAATTCAGTTTCATAATACTGGCGGCTCCACATCGAAGGGAGTCCAGATGAGCCGTCCCCGCCCGCTGCTGTCGCAAACCCTCGGCCTGGCGCTCGTCGCCTCGCTGATGCCGGCCTGCGCGGCTACGCCCGCAAGCGTGTCAACGCCCTCGCGTGGCGCCCAGCAGGACGCGGGCGACGCCATGCTCTCGAAGTTCGAGCGCGACCGCGCCGCCATTCTGGCGATGGCCGGCTCGTACGAGGTCAGCTTCGACTTCCGCGAGACCGTCGCGCTGGCGAAAAATTATGTGCTCGCCGAGCCGAAGCTGAGCCGCGCGAAGGAAATCGTGCGCGTGCTCCACGACGAGGGCGACGCCATCAGCCTGCAGCACATTCTTCTGGCGGGCGGGCCGAAGCAGATGGTGATCAAGCACTGGCGGCAGGACTGGGTCTATGAGCCGTCGGAAATCTTCCGCTACCTGGGACGCAACCAGTGGCGGCGCGCGGATATTCCCAAGCGCGAGCGGCGGGGCGCCTGGGCGCAGCGCGTCTATCAGGTGGACGACAGCCCGCGCTATGCGGCGGTGGGGAAGTGGGAGCACGAGCCGGGCCTTTCGAGCTGGACGCCGCCGCGCGCCTGGCGTCCGCTGCCGCGCCGCGACGCCACCACCCGCGACGACTACCATGTCATCGCCGGCGTGAACCGCCATGTCATCACCCCCGACGGCTGGGTGCACGAGCAGGACAACACGAAGCTCGCGTTCGATGAGAAGTGTGAATCGGTGTGCCCGCTGGCGCGCGAGCAGGGCGTCAACATTTATCTGCGCAGCAGCGCCTTCGATGTGCAGCCGGCTGACGAGTACTGGGCGCACACGCAGGATTACTGGGCAGAGGTGCGCAAAGTCTGGCGCGACCTGCTGCGCAGCGACGAGGGCGTGGCGCTCACCATGCAGGGCGAGCCCGAGGAACTCTACGGGCCGCTTTTGAAACTCGCGGGTCAGGTGGAGCAGGGCGAGGTCGAGCCGGCGGCCGCGGCCAGCGAAGCGGCGCGCATCATTCACATGCACACCATGTCCATCGCGCAGGCCCGGGGTCCGCGCCCAGCCGCAGCGGCCGGGGCCGCCAGCTATTGAGCAAACGCATTTAACCAGCCAAGAAAATTGCTACTGTGACGGGGCGCTGGCCCGCACCGCAGCGTCCTGACCCACCAGCCAAGCCGTCGGCGCCAGCCCGAGGCGCTGACCCAAGGAGCATCGTCTTGCATCTTCGAGCCACCATCATGTTTTTGCTGATCGCCCTCGGCGCGCCCGCCTGGGCGCAGCCGGCGTCAGTGGACGCGCCGCCGCTCGACATCGAAAGCGGCGAGCCGGGCGTGCTGTTCGCCGCGCGCGATCAGATCAGCGTCTACGCCACGCGCCAACCGCTCAATGTCTTCGACTTTCCCGGTCAGGTCAGCGTGATTGATCAGGAGGCGATAGACGCGCTGCAGCCCTCCTCGGCAGCCGACATCTTCGTCGGCGTGCCGGGCATGCGCTTCGCTGGCGGCGCGCGGCGCACCGGGCAGACGCCGGTGCTGCGCGGCCGCACGGGCGAGGGCGTGCTGGTGCTCTTCGACGGCGCGCGGCAGAGCTTCAGCTCCGCCCACGACGGCCGCTTCTTTATTGCGCCCGAGTTGCTGCAGACGGTCGAGGTGCTGCGCGGCCCGGCCTCCGCCCTCTACGGCAGCGGCGCGATGGGCGGTGCGCTCGCGCTGCAGAGCATCAGCGCAACAGACCTGCTCGACGACGGCGCGCGTCAGGGCGCGAAGTTGCGCGTCGGCCACCAGAGCGTGCACGAGGGGCGCAGCATTTCGGGCACCGTCTTCGCGCGCACGGAGAGCGGCAAGCTCGATGGACTCGTCAATCTGGGCCTGCGCGAAGCGGGCGACATCGAACTCGGCAGCGGCCTCGAGCTGCCCTCCGACAACGAGATCTTCTCGGGGTTGTTCAAGGGCAACGTGCACTTCTCGGAAGCGGCGTCGTTCTCGTCGTCGGTGATGTTCTACCGGGACGACGCGCAGGACCCGAACAACCCCGAGGGCAATCTGATCGCCGGTGAGGAAGTTCCGATCACCGGCGACATTGACCTGGGCGGCTTCAGCACGGGACGCCCGATACCCGGCCCCGCGATCCAGCTCGTGGACCGCGAGGTATCGAACTACACAGTGCAAAACCGCTTCCACTTTGCGCCGGCGAACAACCCGCTGCTCGATCTCAGCATCAGCGCCTACTACACGAACAACGAGGTGAAGGAGACTGAAGTCGAGTCGAGTTGCACACGCCGGTCGGGCTGCGAGCGCGAACTGCTGCGCGAGGTCTCGACCTGGGGCCTCGGCATCGAGAACCACAGCCGCTTCGACGACCTGCCCGGCGGCCTGGGGCTGGTGCTCTCCACGGGCCTCGACTGGTACGAGGATGACCAGAACGGCTCGGAGGTCGGCGCGAATTCCATCACCGCCACGGACAGCGACCTGCGTGGCGGCGTGCCGGACGCCGAACAGCGCTTCATCGGCGGCTATGTGCAGGCGGCCTTCGAGGCGGCGAACCCGGCGGGCCTGCCGGGCACGCTGCGCTTCATCCCCGGCCTGCGTTATGACGACTTCGAGACCACGGCCGACGGCGGCCAGAGCAGCGACGACAGCGAGCTCTCATGGAAAGCCGGCATGAGCTACGCGCCCGTGGACTGGCTGCTGTTGTTTGGCAACTACGCCGAGGCCTTTCGCGCGCCGTCGTTCAACGAGCTTTTTGCAACTGGTGTGCACTTCCCGCTGCCGCTGTGCCCCAACCGGGACGCCAATGCGCCCGGAACCTATGTGCCTTTCACGGGAACAAACTGCAGGCCGATGTTTCGGAATAACCGTTTCGTCGCCAACCCGGCGCTCGAAGCGGAGGATTCCGAGGGCTTCGAGTTCGGCGTGGGCTTCGAGTTTGCTGACCTGCTGCGCGCTGGCGACAGTCTGACGCTGAAGGGCTCGCGCTGGGATTCCGATGTGAACAACCTGCTCGAGCAGTCTGTGCGCATCCCCGCTGGCTGCCTTATTCCGATCCCGGCAGTGGCGATGCGTGCTCCCTGTAACTCCGCCGGCACCACCATCGTGCGCAATGTCGGCGAGGCGGAACTCGACGGCGTCGAGATCGAAGCCTGGTACGAGCACGACCGGGTCTATGCGCGCGCAACCTGGAGCGCGATTGATGGCAAAGACGCGGCGGGTGCGCACGTCGGCGTGCTCTCTCCCGACCGCCTGTTCGTGGATCTCGGCGTGCGGCTCTACGAGTTCGACCTGAGCGTTGGCCTGCGCCTGACGGTGGCGGACAAGTTCGACGAGGTGAATCCGGACGATGCCGGCAACCTGCCGATCCGCGGTTCCTATCAGACCATAGACCTCTACGCCTTCTGGACGCCGCAGCGCGGCCTTTTCCGTGGCTTCCGCTTCGACCTCGCCGCCGACAACCTGAGCGACGAGGACTACGAACTCGTCGCCACCGGCGCCAGCCAGCCAGGCCGCAACATCAAACTCGGCATGCGGTGGCAGACGGCCTGGTAGAGCCGCCGCCTTTGCGGCAGTGGCGGTGGAAGATTGCGCGGCGCCGCCACCCTCACCCGGCGACGGGCTTCAGTGCCCGTCGCCCCCCTCTCCCCTACAGGGAGAGGGTTCAGAAGAGATGAAGCGGCACCGCTTAATTAACGCTCGGTTCCCCCTCTTCTCCGGTTCCCCTCTCCCCCCGGGAGAGGGGTCAGGGGTGAGGGTTCTTAAGGTTGGGGAGGGGGCTTAAAGCCCCTCCGGGCGGGCGCAGCCCGCCGGACCTCGAGCAGCACCAGCGCCTGCGCGGCGATGCCCTCGCCACGCCCGAGCGCGCCGAGTCCGTCGCTGCTCTTGAGCTTGATGTTGATGCGCGAGAGCGGCGCCTCGAAGAGTTCTGCGATGCGCGCGCGCATTGCAGCCTGCTGCGGCGCGAGCCGGGGGCGCTCTGCGATCACGGTGGCGTCGAGGTTGCCGAGCTGCAAGCCCGCGCGCCGCACCCGCGCGTAGCTCTGCGTCAAAA
>JAHRAN010000182.1 GCA_020027245.1 Myxococcota bacterium | reverse complement strand
CGAGGATGCGCTGCTGCGCCGCGGCCGGGCCGTGTTCGAGACGAACTGCATCGCCTGTCACGCCCGCGACCCGGCGCAGGACGGCGCGCTCGGGCCGGCCGTTGCGGGTTCGAGTCTGGCGCTGCTCGAAAGCAAGGTGCTGCGCAACACCTATCCAGCGGGCTACACGCCGAAGCGCGACACCCGCACGATGATCCCCTTCCCGCATCTCGAAGGGGATATCGAGGCGCTGGCGATTTATCTCGCAAGCGCGGCGCCGCCGCCGCCGGTGTCGCCCTAGCGGTTCAGCAGGCCGCCGACCAGATACAGCACGACCAGTGTGGCGAGGCCCATGTGGATCGTGTTGGGCACCGTCGCCAGATATTTTTGCCGGTTGCCGCTGCCGACCACCGCGTTCAACTCGAGCAGCAGCAGCACGGTGAGCGTCACCATCCAGTAGATGAAGTCGTTCGTGCCGGTGTTGATGGTGGTGCTGAAGTGGCTCGCTGCGCCCATGAAGAAGAGCATCGGGATCGAGAACAGCGTGTTGGTGCGCGAGGCGCGGCTTGCGAGCGCCGCCTTTTCGGGCGTGCCGGGGACGGCCTCGCCGCCCTGTGTCGCAATCTCCGCGCTCTTGATCACGAAGTCGCGCTGCGCCGGCCAGATGATGAACCAGACGTTGAACCACATGATCGTACCCATCGCGCCGCCGGTGAGGATCAGCGTCATGTAGGGGTCGCCAAGCGCTGCGCCGCCGTGGAGTTTCATCAGCACGATCAGCCAGCCGGTAATGAAGGTGAACATGGCGCCCCAGCGGAACCACCACAGCGCCTTCGGCACCAGGCCCCGCGTCATTGCGCTCTTGGCCTGGCCGCCGAGTTCGGTTGCGAAGAAGGGCGTCTGTATCAGGTTGAAATACCAGAGCACGCCAATCCAGACGACGCCGGCCAGAAAGTGGACGTAGCGGAGAATGAACTCCCAGCCGTGGAAGCTGCCGAAGAGATCGCTGAAGATGTCCATTGGAACCTCCTTCGCTGTTTGACGCTGCGGTGGACGGCGGGCTGCCGCTCGCCAGCCCTTACTCTATCAGAATGGGGGCCGCAGGTGCGCGCCGAAAATGGAAAGATGCCGCCATCCGGGGCGCTGTGCGCCCCGCCCCGCCTTTTGACCGCGACCGGGGTGCTACGCACCCCGCCCATCCCGTTGACCGCCCCGAGCGGCTGTCCGAGCCGCTGCCGGAACCCGGCGGAGAGAGAGCACTCAAGGCGGGGCGGCGGGCGCAGCACCCCGCGCTTCGAGCACGTCCTCCGTCACCGTCCCGGCCATCCGGTTGATGTCGAGCGCGCGCTGCTCCCCGTCGCGCCGCCGCAGCACCTCGGCTTCACCCTGCGCCAGCCCCTTCGGCCCGATGGTGATGCGAAAGGGGATGCCCACCAGCTCGGCGTCCTTGAACTTCACGCCGGGGCGCTCGTCCCGGTCGTCGAGCAGCACGGCGATGCCCGCCTCGGCCAGCGCGTGGTAGATGCGCTCCGCGGCTTCGAGTATTTCCACCTGCGCCGGGTTCAGCACGCTGATCACCACTTCGAAGGGCGCCACGCTCGTGGGCCAGACGATGCCGCGCGCATCGTGGTGCGCCTCGACCACGGCGGCCAGCAAGCGCCCGACGCCGATGCCGTAGGAGCCCATCCACAAAGGCGTGGTCGCGCCGCTCTCGTTTTGCACGGTGGCGCCCAGGGTCTCGCTGTACTTCGTGCCGAGTTTGAAGATGTGGCCGACCTCGACGGTCTTGCGCAGCGCGAGCGGCGCCTCGCAGAGCGGGCAGGCGTCGCCGTCCCGCACCGCGCGCAGGTCGAGCCAGGCGCCGACGGCGATGTCCCGTTCGATGTCCACGCCGCGCAGGTGGTGGTCGTCCTGATTGGCGCCGGTGGTCATGTTGCGCCGCCCCTCGAGCGCGCTGTCGGCGACGATGCGCACTTTGCTCACGCCGACCGCGCCGAGGCTGCCGGGGCCGGCGCCGAGCAGCGCGCGAATCTCGTCCTCGCGCGCCGCGCGCAACTCGCTCTCGCCGAGCCCGTCGAGCAGCTTCTGCTCAACCAACTCGTGGTCGCCGCGCAGCAGGGTCAACACCGGAGCGCCGCCGATAATATGGACGAGCGTCTTGATCTGCCGCTCGGCGGCGGCGCCGCCCTCGAAATCCACAAGCGCCTGGATGGTGCGCACGCCCGGCGTTGGAAACTTTTCGGGCGCCGCCGGCGCGCCGCCGTCTTCGACCGGCGCGAGCAGTGAAGTGGCTTTCTCGATGTTGGCCGCGTAGCCGCAGGCCTCGCAGGCCGCAATCCAGTCCTCGCCCGCCCCGGTCGGCAGCATGAACTCGACCGACTCGCTGCCGCCCATCGCGCCCGACGAGGCCTGCACCGCCACGGTGTCGAGCCCGCAGCGCGCGAAGATGCGCCGGTAGGCCCCGAGGTGTTGCTGAAACTGCTGGTCGAGCCCCGGCTCGTCGAGATCGAAGGAGTATGAATCCTTCATCACGAACTCGCGCACGCGCAGCAGGCCCGACTTCGGCCGCTCCTCGTCGCGGAACTTGTTCTGGAAGTGGAACCAGAGCTGCGGCAGTTGCCGCCAGGAGCGCAGCTCCCGGGCGAGCCAGGTGAAGACCTCCTCGTGGGTGATGCCGAGCATCAGGTCTGCGCCGTGGCGATCTTTCAAGCGGAAGCTCTCGGGGATGTTGCCGCGCCCGGTGCGCTCCCAGAGTTCAGCCGGGTGCAGGCAGGGCAACTGAAACTCCTGCCCGCCAATCGCCGCGATCTCCTCGCGGATGATGGCCTCGATACGCCGCGCTGTGCGGAAGCCGAGCGGCAGCAGCGAATAGACCCCCGCCGCCAGTTGGCGCACGAAGCCGGCCCGCACCAGCAGGCGGTGGCTTGCGGCCTCGGCCTCGGCGGGGTCGTCGCGCAGGGTGGGGATGAACGCGCGGTTCCAGCGCACGGGGCCTCCTGACCCCGCAATGCTGACGGATCGCCGCGTGGGCGTCTATGCCGCCGCCCGGCGGCGGTTTCGCCCGACGCCGCCCTCGGCTAAACTGGTGGTGCTGCCGAGACGGGTCTGCTCCCCCCGGCGTCGCCCGGCAAGCGCGATCCATCCACCCGTGGAGCAAACTTTTGGCCAAGTTCGAGCGCATTGAGTCCAGAGAAGCGCTCGACAAGCTGGCGAAGCACCTGCTCCAGCAGAAGGTGGTGGCCATTGATACCGAGGCGGACAGCTTCTACCACTACTTCGACAAGACCTGTCTGCTGCAGATTGCGACGCGGCGGCGGGTGTATCTGGTGGACCCGCTGGCGATGGGCGGACCGCAGGCGCTGAAACCGCTCGCGCCGCTCTTCGCGTCGCCCGAGATCCGCAAGATTTTTCACGCGGCTGAGTACGACATCTTCGTCCTGAGACGCGACTGCCAATTCCAGTTCGCAAACCTGTTCGACACGATGATCTCGGCGCAGTTGCTCGGTTACCCGCTGGTCGGGCTGGCCGCGCTCGCCGAGCGTCATCTGGGTTTTTCGCTGCCGAAGGACGAGCAGCGCTCGGACTGGTCACAGCGCCCGCTGCGCGCCGCCCAGCTCGACTACGCCGCCGCCGATGTCGCGCATCTGATCGCGCTGACCGAGAAACTCGAAAAGGAGTTGCGTCGCAAGAAGCGTCTCGAGTGGGCGCAGGAAGAGTTCGAGGTGTTGCAGCGACGCGAGCGGGCGGAGCGTGGCTTCGACCGGCTCGGTTACCTGCGCATCAAGGGCGCGCGCGCGCTCGACCCGGTGAGTTTGTCGTTGCTGCGCGAATTGTTTCTGGTGCGCGACAAGCGCGCGCGGGAGATTGATCGTCCCCCGTTCAAGGTGCTCGCCAACCGCACGTTGCTCGCCATCATCGAGCGCCGACCGCAGGGGATGGCGGGACTGAGTGGCATCAAGGGCGTGAGCAATCTGGTCGTGCGCCGCTTCGGCCGGGAGATTCTCGAAGCGCTGAAGCGTGGCGCGAAGAAGAAGCACGGCGCGCTGCCGAAGAAAATCGCCGGCGCGTCGCCGCCGCGTCGTCGCCTCGACCGCGCCTCCGAGCGGCGGCTGCGGCTGCTGAAGAAGTGGCGCAAAGAGCACGCGCGGGAACTCGAACTCGCCCCCGGTGTTCTGTGCCCGAACAGCGCCCTCGAAGCGATTGCCTGCGAGCAGCCCAAAGGCGCGCGACAACTGGCCGCGCTGCCGGTGGTGAAGGGCTGGTTCGCCCGCGAGTTCGGCGCCGCGCTGCTCGAAAGCCTCGA
>JAHRAN010000178.1 GCA_020027245.1 Myxococcota bacterium | reverse complement strand
TCTACAAACTGGGCGTCGCCTACACGCGCATGAACCGCGACGGCGAGGCGCAGCAGATCTTCGAGGTCATCCTGCGCAACTTCGAGGGCAGCGACATCGCCGGCGCCGCCAGTGAGTTGATCCCCGCAGCGAATTAGCCCCCCGGCGGGCGCGCGCAACCGGTTCTCCCTCTCCCGCCCTCCGGCAGCGGTTCCGGCAGCCGCTCGGGGCGGTCAACGGGATAGGCGAGGGGCGCAAGCCCCTCGGACAGCCGCTCGGGGCGGTCAAAAGGCGGGGCGAGGGGCGAAGCTCCTCGCTAGGCTCGGCGCGATGGAGTGGGTGACCAAGCTCCCGGCTCTGGATCTCGCAGCGCTCGCCCTGCTGACGCTGACGACGCTGCGCGGCCTCTGGATCGGCGTCGTGCGCGAGTCTTTCACCCTCGCCGCGCTGGCGGGCGCGGGCATCGTGGTGCGGCTCTTCGCCGCCCCCACAGGCGCCTGGCTCAGCGCCCACGCCCCCTTCGAACTTTCCCACTGGCCAGCGCTGCTGCTGGCTAGCGCCGCCCTCGGCATCGGCGTTCTGGTCGCACTGCGCATGATCGGTCGCGCCATGAGCCGCTGGGCGCGGGGCAACGACCTCGGCCTCTGGGATCGCTTCGCCGGCGGCCTGCTCGGCATCACGGAAGGCGCCCTGCTGATGGCGATTGCAGTCGTGCTGAGCAGCGGCGTGCTCGGTCGCCACCACGAATGGCTGCGCGACACCCACACCCTCGCCATCTACGATCAGGCCGTCGCCTGGTTCGACACCCGAAGCCCCGGCGCAGCAGCGACGGAGAGGGTTGAATAAAAGCGCGCCGCCCGGCGCAGGCGACACGACGCTCCATGTCGAACCACCCGCCCGGCACCATCCGTCCCGCGCTCACCCCGCCGCTTCGCTGCCGGGTTCGACCCAGCGGCCGTGGGCGCGAATCAACTCGACGAGGCGCTCGGGCGCTTCGCTTGCGGGGACGCCCCGCACCACGCGCTCTTGCCCCGCGTAGAGATCCACGCGGCGGACGCCGGAGCCGACGTAGCCGAAATCCGCGTCGGCCATCTCGCCGGGGCCGTTCACAATGCAACCCATGACGGCGATCTTGAGGCCGACCAGATGCTCGGTCGCCGCCTTCACCCGCGCCGTGGTCTCTTCGAGATCGAAGAGCGTGCGGCCACAGGACGGGCACGAGATGAACTCGGTCCAGGTGGTGCGCAGCCGCGCGCCCTGAAGAATGCGGTAGGCCACTTGCAGATCCCGGCTGAGCGCGCCCAGGCCGCCGAGCGACACGACATCGCCGATGCCATCGCAGAGTGCGGCGCCGAGATCAACGGCGGCGTGCAGCATGGCGGCGTCGGCGTCGGGCGCGATCAGCGGATCCGAGCGGTGGCGCAGCACAACCGGCAGGTCGTCGCAGCCGCATTCCCGAAGCACGGCCACCAGACGGCGCTGGGCGTGGGTCGGAAGCGGCCCGCAGGCGGAGACGGCGGCGGGCTGACTTCGCCCGAGCGCGCGCACGAAGGCAGCCTCATCCGCACCCATGATCCACTCGACGGGAACCGGAAGCGAAAGCGGCAGCGCGGCGACGGCGGCGGCGGTGATCGGGAACGCGACGCGCGAAACATGGGCCGCGCAGGCTGCTGCGTGCTCGAAGGTGGTGAGCGCAACGAGCGGCGGCGGCGCCGGAAGCGCAACCAGCGCGCGCGCTTTTAAAACAGCGAGGCGCGAAACATCCGCAGCGCTTTGCACTTCGACCTGCAGCCCTTCGCAGGCGAGCTCGTCCAGACTGGAAAGCGTGCGGCTGATGTCGCGCAGGGCGGAAGCCGTGTCCAGAGGAACCGGGCCGAGTTGCGCCTCCACGCGCACCGGTTGACCGGCGCCGAAGAAGCCGCAGGCGCGCGTCCGGCGGCGCGTGTGTGCGACGCGGCCTTCCACATAAGCGGCTCCCGAAAGCGGCGCAGCAACCGCTGTGCGGGCGCGGCTGTCGTAACGCGCCGCCAGCGCGCGCGCGACGGGCAACTCCCGCAACGGATCCTCGGTCAGCGAAACGCGCAGCGTGTCGCCGAGCCCGTCCTCGAGCAGCGCGCCGATGCCGATGGCGCTCTTGATGCGACCCTCGTCGCCATCCCCCGCCTCGGTAACGCCCAGGTGAAGGGGATAAGAGGGCGCGCCCGCCGCACGCTCCGAGAGCCGCGCGGCCAGCAGGCGGTAGGCGTGAATGGCGACCTGCGGGTTGCTCGACTTCATGCTGAAGATCACCGCGCGAAAACCCTCGTCCTCGCAGACATCGAGAAACTCGAGCGCGCTCTCGACCATGCCGAGGGGCGTGTCGCCAAAACGGTTCATGATGCGATCCGAGAGCGAGCCGTGGTTGACGCCGATGCGCAGCGCGCGACCCAACTCGCGGCAGCGTCTGGGCAGCGGGCGAAAGCGCTCGGCCACGCGCTCGAGTTCCGCCCGATATTCCGCGTCGCTGTACTCGCGCACCTGAAACTTCTTGCGGTCGGCATAATTGCCCGGGTTGATGCGCACCTTCTCGACATGCAGCGCCGCCTCGAGCGCCGCGTTCGGCGTAAAGTGAATATCGGCGACGAGGGGCGTGTGCACGCCACGGCGCCCGAGCGCGGCGCGGATTTCGGCCAGCGCCTCGGCGTCACGAATCGAAGGCGCCGTAACGCGCACGATCTCGCAACCGGCCGCCGCAAGCTGCTCGATCTGCGCTGCGGTGGCCTTCACATCGCGCGTGTCGGTCGTCGTCATGGACTGCACGCGCAACGGGTTCTGCGCGCCGACGCCCAGGTCGCCGACCTTCACCTCGAAAGTGGGACGCCGCCGCCAGATCAGAGGCGCAGGCGCGGTCGTGCTCATGCGGAGGCTTGCTCGATCAACCCGTGCAGCTTTGCGATGGCGGCGTCGAGTTGCGACGGGTCGGCGCCGCCGGCCTGGGCGAAGTCTGCGCGCCCGCCTCCCCGGCCGCCGAGTACGAGCGCCACTTCGCGCACCAGGTCGCCCGCCCGCAGGCGCTTCTTCAGGTCCGCCGTCACGCCCAGTGCGAGGGCGACGCGGCCTTCGCTGGTCGAGGTCACGAGCACCACGCCGCTGCCGATGCGCTGCCGCAGGTCGTCCACGACGCCGCGCAGCTCCCGGCTCTCCATACCCTCGAAGCGGCGCACCAGCACCTTTACGCCGCCGGCGACCACGCGCTCCTCGTCGGTGCTGGCCCCGCCACCGCCGCTGGCAGCCGCACGGCGTAGCGCGTTGATTTCTTTTTCCGCAGCGCGCTGCGCCTCGATCAACTTCTCGACGCGGCTCGCCGTCTCAGCGGGCGGCACGCGAAGCAACGCGGCGACTTTCTGCAGCGCGCGCTGCCCGTCGCGCAGGTGCGCCAGCGCCGCCATCCCGGTCAACGCCTCGATGCGCCGCACACCGGCGGAGATGCTCGTCTCCGAGACGATTTTCAGCAGGCCGATGTCGCCGGTCGCGCGCGCGTGGGTGCCGCCGCAGAGTTCATGCGAAACCTCGCCGAACTTCACGGTGCGCACGCGCTCGCCATACTTCTCATCGAAGATGCCGATCGCGCCGCCCTCGATGGCCTGCGCGTAACCCGTCTCGCGGACCGCCGCCGGCTCGTTCGCCTCGATCCAGCGGTTGACGAGATCCTCGATGCGCTCGAGCTGCGCCTCGCTGAGCGGCGAATCGTGTGTGAAATCGAAACGCAGGCGCGTCGGCGACACCAAAGAGCCTTTCTGCATCGCCTGATCGCCGAGCACTTCGCGCAGCGCCGCGTGCAACAGGTGCGTGCCAGAGTGGTTGCGCACCGTGGCCGCGCGCGCCTCGGCATCAACTTGCAGCTCTGCAGACATGTCAAGTAGCACCACACCTTCTTCCACGCGCCCGCGGTGAACGATCAATGCGCCCACCGGGCGTTGCGTGTCCTCCACCCGCACACGCCCCCCGCCGTACACTTCGATAACGCCGCGGTCGCCGATCTGTCCGCCGCCCTCGGCATAAAAGGGCGTTTCGTCCACCATGACCTCGACCTCGGCACCTGCTGATGTCCCCTCGACCGACTCGCCGTCCACGATCAGCGCGCGGATCACAGACTCGATCTTTAGGTTTTCATAACCGATGAAATCTGTGGGATGCTCGGCGGCGATGCGCCCGTACACGCTGCTGGTCGCAGCGTCGCCACTGCCTTTCCATGCCTTGCGAGAGCGCGCCCGCTGCGCGGCCATCTCGGATTGAAAGCCGGGCTCATCGAAACCAAGGCCGTGCTCTTTCAGGATGTCGGTAGTGAGATCGACCGGGAATCCATAGGTGTCGGCAAGTCGGAACGCGACCGGCCCGGGCAGGCGCGTGTCGCCCGCCTGTTTCGCGCGCGCGATTTCCTCTTCGAGCAGCATCAGCCCGCGCGAAAGTGTTGCGAGAAAGCGCTCCTCCTCGCGCTGCGTGCGCCCGGTGATGTAGGCGCGCCGCTCGCCGAGTTCGGGGAAGGCGCCGCCCATTTCGTCTATGACGCGAGCCACCAGCTTGTCAAGGAAGGGCTCGCGCAAGCCCAGCAGCACGCCGTAGCGGGATGCGCGGCGCAGGATGCGGCGCAGCACATAGCCGCGGCCCGCGTTTGTCGGCAGCACGCCGTCGCCGATCAGAAACGCCACCGCGCGCGCGTGATCGGCCACCACCCGCAGCGCCACATCCTGCTCCGGGTCAGAGCCGAGCGCCACGCCGGAAAGTTCCTGCGCGCGTTCGAGCAGCGGCGTGAAGAGATCGGTCTCGTAGTTGCTGCGCTTGCCCTGAAGAATCTGCGCCATGCGTTCGAGTCCGAGGCCCGTGTCCACCGACGGCTTCGGCAGCGGCGTCATCTGGCCTTTGGCGTCGCGCACAAACTGCATGAAGACCAGGTTCCAGAATTCGAGGAAGCGACCGCTCTCGCCTGACGGGTCGTCGTTCGGCACGCCGGGCAGCGGCCCGCGGTCGAGGTGGATTTCGCTGCAGGGCCCGCAGGGGCCGGTGTCGCCCATGGACCAGAAGTTTTCCGCTTCGCCGAGGCGAAAGATTTTCCCGGGCGGCAAACCGATCTCGTTCTCCCAGATCGCCGCCGCTTCATCGTCCTCGCGGAATACCGAGACCACGAGCTGGTCCATGGTGAAACCGAAGGGGCCGGTCAAGAGTTCCCAGGCGAAGCGAATCGCATCCTGCTTGAAGTAGTCGCCAAAAGAGAAGTTGCCGAGCATTTCGAAGAAAGTGTGGTGACGCGCGCTGCGCCCGACCTCTTCGAGATCGTTGTGCTTGCCCGAAACCCGCATCACCTTCTGCGTCGAAGTCGCCCGCTGATAGGCGCGCGTCTCCTCCCCGGTCAGCACCCGCTTGAAGGGCACCATGCCCGCGTTCACGAAGAGCAGCGTCGGATCCTGCGGCACCAGGCTCGCACTCGGCACCCGCGCGTGCCCCCGCGCCTCGAAGTGCGCAAGAAAAGTCTCCCGAATCTCAGCAGCAGACAGGCTCACAAGGTGGCTCCCAAACCCCGGCGGCGGGGTGAGGG
>JAHRAN010000152.1 GCA_020027245.1 Myxococcota bacterium | reverse complement strand
TCTTCGAGCGTGGTGACGCCGCTCTGGAGCAGCAACTCGGCCTCGCCCTCGCCCCAGCCGGGAGCGACTTCGAATGCGCGCGTGAACCACTCCGCCATCTTGCGCATTTCGATCTCGCTCCTGATATTGATGTTCCATTCGGTGAGCTGCACCGCGAGCCGCACGTTCTGACCCTTGCGACCGATGGCGAGCGAGAGCTGGTCATCCGGCACGATCACATCCATGGATTTTTCGTTCTCGTCAATGATGACCTTCGCGATCGCCGCCGGGGACAGCGCGCTGCACACGTAGCGCGCCGGGTCCGGGTTGAAGGGCACGATGTCAATGCGCTCGCCCCGAAGCTCCTGCACAACAGCCTGCACGCGACTGCCCTTCATGCCCACGCAGGCGCCGACCGGGTCCACATCGCCGTCGCGTGAAACCACCGCGATCTTCGAGCGCCCGCCCGGCTCGCGCGCCGAGGCCGCGATCTCCACCAGCCCTTCGGCGATCTCGGGCACCTCCTGCTCGAACAGCTTCGTCATGAACTTCACGCTGGCGCGCGAAAGGATGATCTGCGAGCCCTTCGTCTGGTTGTTCACTTCGAGCACAAAAGCGCGCAGGCGGTCGCCGGGGCGGTAGTTCTCGCGCGAAATCTGCTCCTTGGCGGGCAGCACCGCCTCGGCGTGTCCGAGGTCAACGATGAGCGCGCCGCGCTCATAGCGCCGCGCAATGCCGCTCACCACCGTGCCCTCGCGGTCCTTGAATTCCTGATACACGATGTCGCGCTCCGCGTCGCGAACGAGTTGAATGATCACATTGCGGACGGCGCTGGCGATGATGCGCCCGTAGAAACCCTCGGTGTCCATCTTGATGCCGATCTCGTCGCCGAGTTCGACTTCCGGGTCGAGTTCTCTGGCCTGCGCCAGAGCGATGTGGTTCTCGGCGTCGCTGACCTCTTCGACCACCTCCCGGAACTCGAACAGCTCGACCTCGCCGCTCTCCGGGTTGAAGCGCGCGGCAATTTCTTTCTCGAGCCCGTACTTCTTCTTGGCGGCCTGCCGCATCGCCTCTTCGATGGCGCCGACGATGGTCTGCCGGTCGAGCCCCTTGTCCTTGGCGATCTGGTCTATTTCCCGCGTGAGCAGCGCAACTTCCATGTCGTGACTCCAAATTTCGCCACGGCGCTAACGCGACGGGCTGAAATCCTCTCGGCTGAATTCGTAGAGCGCGTGCGCCCGGGTGATCTCGTCGAAGGGAATCCGCCATTCCCCGTCGTCGCAGCGCAGGCGCGCGCAGCCATCCTCGAAGGCGAGCAACGCGCCCCGAAAGCGACGGCGGCCCGCAATCGGCGCCTGCGTCTCGAGCTTCACCTGCTTGCCGCAGGCGGCCTCGAAGTCCCGCTCCCGGGCGAGGGTGCGGTCGAGCCCCGGCGAGGAGACTTCGAGCTCGTAGCGCACCGGCAACAGATCCGTGGCGTCGAGATGAACTTCGAGCTCGCGCGAAACTTCCGCGCAGTGCTCGATGCGCACGCGGCCGTCGCCCGATGGGTTGTCTACGATCACGCGCAGCAGCCAGGGCACAGGCCCCCGGCGCTGCACCACATCCACCAGCTCCAGACCGTGGGCGCAAACCAGGGGCTCGACCACGCGCTTCATGTCCTCCGGGATTTCCCGGTACACGGCTTCTCCTCGATGCTTTCCGTTGGCCAAAAAAAAGTGGACGAGCCGCCCACTTCCCCCAGACCCCAAAAATGAGAGCGCGTAGGCTACCCGAATTGCTCGAAAAAGCAACCGGGAGCGCAGGGCGCGTCAGCGGCTCCGGCGCGCCAGACGGGCGCGGCGCGGGGTGCGTCTAGCGCCCTGCCCTCAGGTCGAGGCTCTTCATCTTGCGGGACAGGCTCTCGCGGGCGATGCCGAGGGACTCGGCCGTGCGCGACACGTTCCAGCCGTGCTCGTCGAGCCGCGCGAGCAGGAAGCTGCGCTCGAAGCTGCGCCGCGCCTCGTCGAGCGACGCCGCGCCAGCGCCAGCCGGCGGCGCGCCGCTGCGCACCTCCTCCGGCAGATCGCTCACCAGAATTTTCGCTGCCGGCGTCATCAGCACCAGCCGCTCGATCAGGTTGCGGAGTTCGCGCACGTTGCCGGGCCAGGCATACGCCTTCAGCAACTGCTTTGCGCGCGGCGCGAGTTGCTTCGGGCCGCTGCCGCTCTCGGCGCAGAACTCCGCCACGAAGGCATCCACCAACTCCGGAATGTCCCCGCGTCGCTCGCGCAGCGCGGGCACCTGAAAGGGGATCACGTTCAGCCGGTAGTAGAGATCCCGGCGGAAGGCGCCGCGCTCGATCTCCTGCTCGAGATCCTTGTTGGTGGCGGCGAAGACGCGCACATCCACCTCGATGGCTTCGCTGCCACCGACCCGCTCGAACTTGTGTTCTTGCAGAATGCGCAGAATCTTGGCCTGGGTGCGCAGGCTCATATCGGCGATTTCGTCGAGGAAGATGGTGCCGCCGTGCGCCAGCTCGAACTTGCCCTGCTTGCGCATGATGGCGCCGGTGAAGGCGCCCTTCTCGTGACCGAACAACTCGGACTCGATCAGCTCCTCGGGAATTGCCGCGCAGTTCACCTCGACAAAGGGCGCGTCGGCGCGGCGGCTGTTCAGGTGCAGATGCCGCGCCACCATTTCCTTGCCGGTGCCGTTCTCGCCGCTGATCAGCACCCAGCCGTTGGTCGGCGCCGCCTGCAGGATCTGGCGCTTCAACTCGCGGATCTGCGGCGATTCACCGAGGATCGGCCGGGCGCGCAGCGCCTCGGCGCGCAGCGCGCGGTTCTCGTCGGCCAGACGCGCAACCTCGAGCGCGTGGCGGATGGTGAGCAGCAGCTTCTCGAACGAGAGCGGCTTCTCGATGAAGTCGAAGGCGCCGAGCTGGGTGGCGCGCACCGCGGTTTCGATGGTGCCGTGGCCGCTCATCATGATCACCGGCAACTGCGGCCAGGTTTTGCGCAACTCTTCCAGAATCGCGACGCCGTCGCGCCCCGGCATGGCGACATCGAGCAGCAGGAGATCGGGCAGGCCGCTCTTCAGCGCATCGAGCGCGCGCTCGCCGTCTGCAGCTTCGGCGGTCTCGAAACCCTCGTCCGACAGCAACCCGGCCAGCGAGCGGCGAATGCCCCGCTCGTCGTCAGCGATGAGAATGGTGGGCACAGCCGCAAAGCTACCGCCCTGCGAGGGGCTACGCCCCTCGTCC
>JAHRAN010000134.1 GCA_020027245.1 Myxococcota bacterium | reverse complement strand
TGAGGCCAGAGCGCCAGCGCGGAATCGAGGGGCAGGCCGCGCGCAAAGAAGTGCACCACGGTGATGACCGCAAAGGAATCCACGAACTGGCTCACCAGGGTCGAGCCGTTGTTGCGCAGCCAGAGGTGGCGTCCCCCGGTCAGCCACTTCCAGAAGTGGAAGAGTTGGACATCCACCAATTGGGCCGCCAGATACGCGACCATCGAGGCGAAGACCGTGCCGATGGTGAGTTGCCGGATGCGGAAGAAGGCAAAATCGTGGGCGTCGCGCGCCGGCAGGCCGTCGGGGCCGAGTTCCACCACGGGCGGCAGCAGCCCCCCCGTCCACATGAACGCGACCACGAAGAGGTTGATGCCGAGCCCCACCAGCACCATGAAGTTCGCCCGCCGCCGCCCGTATAACTCGCTGATGAAATCGGTGCATAGAAAAGTCAGCGGGTAGGGCAGCACGCCAACGGGCAGCAGCAGCGGCACGCCGAGGCCGCCGATCTCGAAGGAGAGGTCGAGGAAGCGCGAGGCGCCGAGGATGTTCAGCATCGTCATCGAGCCGATGAAGACGCTGGCCAGAATGAGGAAGACGCGCTCGCGCCGCTCCCGCAATTCGGGTGTCAGAGCATCGTCGGGCGGCCACTGCGACATGGCGCGCAAGTGTAACCGGCGACGGCGGGCTGCCACGCCCCGCCCCCTCCCGTTGACCGCGCCGGGCCGCTGCCCGGGGCGCTTCACGCCCCGTCCCAGCCCTTGACCGCGCCGAGCCGCTGCCGGAAGGGTTGTTAGAATGCCTGCCACCAGAGGGGGTGCGGTGTCGAAACGCGACGGCGGATGGAGGGGTTCGGAATGGAAAAGTTAAAGAGTATGGCGGTGAACGGCGCCACGCCCGAGTTGCTTCCGGTTCTGTCGAAGGCGGGCGACCACCCCTGTCACCGCTGCTCGAAGTGCTGCCAGTACGTGGCCATCGAGATTGACGAGCCGGAGACGATGAAGGACTACGAGCACATCGTCTGGTATCTCTATCACCGCGATGTTTCGGTCTTCGTGGACTGGGAGCGGGCTTGGTACATCCGCTTCACCTCCTCCTGCGAGAACCTGAGCGAGCAGGGGCTCTGCGGCGTGTATGACCATCGCCCCTCCATCTGCAAGGAGTTCGACTGGCGCGAGTGCGAGAACCACCTGACCCCGGAGGACGGCCCGGCGGACAAGTGGTACTTCGAGACCGCCGCCGATTTTCTGGTCTGGTTCGAGAAGCGTCGCCCGAAGACCTACCGCCGCTACCGCCGCTTCAAGCGCAAACTGCAGCGGGTGAAAGAGGAACCCGAACTCGAGCGCCTCGAAGCCACGGACAGCGCGCCGGGGCCCGTCGCGTGAGCGGCCCGCGCCTCGACCACGAACGCCTGCGCGACTTTGCAAAACGGGTTTTTGGCCAACTGAGCGGCGCGGTCACCTCCGCGTTGATCAGCCTGGGCGACGCACTGGGTCTGTATCGCGCGCTCGCCGAGCACGGCCCCTGCAGCTCGACCGAACTCGCCGCGCACACCGGCACCAGCGAGCGCTGGGTGCGCGAGTGGCTCTACAACCAGGCCGCCGCGGAGTTGATCGAGACCCGCGCGGACGGGCGCTTTGCCCTGTCGCCGGAGGCGGCCTGCGTGCTCGCCGAGGAGACGCACCCGGCCTTCGGCGCCGGCATGTTCTCCCAGCTTCCGCAGCAGCTCGGCCTCGTCAGCGAGCTTCAGCAGAGCTTTCGCAGCGGTCTCGGCCTGCGCTACGACGCCTTTGGCCCGGAGGGCGCGCGCGGCGTCGAGCGTGGCTTCGCGCCCTGGATTAAAAACTTTCTGGTGCCCGTGGGCGTGGCGGCGGTGACGGGCTTGCGCGAGCGCCTCGAAGCGGGGGCGCAGGTCGCCGATGTGGGCTGCGGCGCGGGCGTGGCGCTGCTCGAACTCGCGCGCGCCTTTCCAGACAGCGAGTTCCACGGCTACGAGCTCTCGCGCCACGCCCTCGAACGCGCCGCCAGAAACCTCGAAGAGGCCGCTCTCGGCAACGTGCACTTCCACCATGTGGACGAGGAGCCGCTGCCGGATGACGGCCGCTACAGCGCCATCCTGAGCTTCGACTGCCTGCACGACATGGCGCAGCCCGGGCAGGTGATGGCGGCCATCCGCCGCGCGCTCGCAGGCGACGGCGTCTGGTGGATCGCCGACATCAAGAGCTTTGCCAGCTTCGAGGAGAATGTGGCCGAGAACCCGATGGCGGCGATGATGTATGGCTTCTCGGTGCTCACCTGCATGTCCTCGGCGCTGTCGGAGCCGGGCGGCGCGGGCCTCGGTACGCTCGGCTTCCACGAAGCGCTCGCCCGCAAAATGGCGCGCGATGCAGGCTTCACGCGCTTCCGCCGGCTCGACATCGAGCACCCGGTGAACGCCTTCTACGAAGCCCGCCCCTGACCAACCCCCCC
>JAHRAN010000120.1 GCA_020027245.1 Myxococcota bacterium | reverse complement strand
CCTACACGAAGCCGCATCCGCCGCTGCTGATGGGAGGGCAGAGCCCCGCCGCCTCGCGTCGCGCCGCCCGTTTCGGGCTTCCCTTTCAACCGGCGAGCGACGACCAGGCGCTGCACGCGCTATACCGTTCCGAGTGCGCAAAGCGCGGGCAGAAGCCCCAACTGTATGCGCCGGGCAGCGGCGCGATGGTCTGGGTCGCCGAGGACCCGGACCGGGAGTGGGCGCGCATCGGGTCTTACCTGCTGTATGAAGCGCGCGTTTATTCGAGCTGGCAGCCGCCGCAACAGACGCGCTCCGCCGTGCACTCGCGCGCGACCACGGTGGAAGAACTGCGCGCCGAGGGTTTGTACAAAATCCTGACGCCCGAGCAGTGCCTGCAACACGCCGCGCAGCAGCGCCGCCTGATGCTCTATCCACTGTGCGGCGGCACGCCGCCCGAGATCGCCTGGCAGGGGCTCGAGTTGTTCGACGCAAAAGTGCGCCCGCAACTCGAAGCGCTTTCCATCTGAGCGCGCGCGTCGCAACTCAACCAACCCGAATCAGGAGGTACCATGTCCGAAGTGATGACAGTCGAGACGATTATTGAGGCCGAGTGGCTACTGAAGAACTACTGGACGAAAATGCGCTTTGCCTACCGACCCCACGGACATGGATGGAGCGATGTTGATGTGCTGGCGTATCATCCCGAGAAGAAGAATCTGGTCATCGCCGAGTCCAAAGTGCGAGGCCCGAAGAAAAGCATCCTTGCTTATACCGAGGATACAAAAGCGTCTCGCGGTACGATTCTGAAGTCCAGCGGCTATCCCAAGAAGAACACGTATTTCCTTTTTCTTCAGAATTTGCCAAAAATTTGTGAAGATGGAGTTGTGTTCAACAATTTTGGGAAGATGGTTAAAACACTCACCGTTCAACATGTGTCCAATTATGTTATCGCCGAGGACCTGAAGGATGAAGCATGTAAGAGCGTGAGGCAGGCAGCATTGAAGCAACTCAAAAAGTGCAGGACAAGGCTGCCGAGTAATCTGGAAGTCAAAGTAGAACTCGACTCGACGCTGGATGTGATCGCACGAATCATTGAGTTGGAAAACGATCATCAGCAGGGCCGCCGCTACGGCCATCCGGTGCTGGATATCGCCAGAGAGATCAATCGCTATGTGCATCCGAAAGTCAACCGGGCGGGGAGAGGGAAAGCTCGGACCGAGCCGGTCAAAGATCAGGCTGTCAAACAATTTGCCGAGGCAATCGGCATGGTGCGATATGAATTGAAGTGAATCCGCCACCCGGCGCAGGAGGAGGACATGGTTGACGCTCAGGTGCTGGTGGTGGGCGCGGGGCCTGCGGGGGCAAAGCTCTCCTTTTTGCTCGCAAGCCGTGGTGTGGACACGCTGCTCGTCGAGCGTCAGACGGACTTCGAGCGCGCGTTTCGTGGTGAGGTGCTGATGCCGAGCGGTCTTGCTGCACTTGCGGTCGCGGGCATCGAGCTCGATGCGATTCCGCACCGCAGTCTGGACTGCTTCCGAGTTTATTTGCGACGGCGACCGGTGTTCGAGCAGCGCATCGAGGCTGCGGACTCGACGCCGCAGAGTGTCTCGCAGCCGCAACTGCTCGAACATCTGGTCGCGCGCGCCGCGCGCACGGGGCACTTTGAATTGCAACGCGGCGCGGCGTTGCGTGATCTGCTGCACGATGGTCAGCGCATCTGCGGCGCGCGCGTGCAGACCCGCGAAGGTGTGCGCGAGAGGCGCTGCCGGTTGCTGGTCGGCGCCGACGGGCGCGCGTCCACCGTGCGCCGCAGGCTGTCACCGTCGCTGCGCGTGCGCGGCGCGCCGATGGATGTGGTCTGGTGCAAGCTTCCCTGGCCAGCATTCTTTGCGCCGGGCGAAGTGCGCGCGACCATCGGCGGCGGCCACCTGCTGATCGCGCTGCCCGCGCCCGACGGTCTGCTGCAGGTGGCCTGGGTGATCCTGAAAGGCAGCTACGGCGCGCTGCGCAGTCGCGGCATCGAGGCCTGGGTGCAGTTGATGATGCAGCACTTGGACGACGAGTTGGCTGCACATCTGCGCGCCACGCAGGCGGAGATCACGCGACCTTGGTTGCTCGACGCGCAGACCGACTGCGTGCGCGGCTGGGCGCAAGCCGGCGCGCTGTTGATTGGCGACGCCGCGCACACCATGTCGCCGGTAGGAGGACAGGGGCTGAACCTGGCGCTGCGCGACGCCGTGGTTGCGGCGAACCATCTGCTGCCAGCGCTGCGCTGTGGGGTAGACCTCGATGTCGCCGCCGCGCGCGTGGAGGCAGAGCGTCGCCCCGAGATTGACGCGATCCAGCGCCTCGCGGCGCTGCCGCCGCGCATTGTGATGGGCCGTCGCCCGCAGCACACCCTCGCGCGCGCACTGCTCGTGCATCTCGCGCAGAGCACCTTCGGCCAGCAACAGGCGCGCCGCGTCGTCAACGCCTTCCTGCACGGCGTAACAAAGGTCGAGTTGCGGGTCTGATTACAACTCCCCCGTGTTCGGTATTGAGCGCCCGAGTTCGCTGGCGGGCTGCACTTTCATCGGCTCGCGCACCGCGTTCAGATGAGAGACTTCGGGGATGACGTGGCCTTCGTTCACAAACAGGATGCGGTCGGCGAGCGCCAGCGTTTCCCGTCGGTGCGCGACAACGACGCGCGTAATCGCAAGCGCCTTGATTGCCTGATGCACCGTCGCTTCGGTCTCCGGATCGAGGTGACTCGTAGCTTCATCCAGAAAGAGCACGCGCGGGCGTTTGTACAGCGCGCGCGCCAGCAGCAGCCGCTGCTTCTGACCGCCGGAGAGTGTGGAGCCGAGGTCGCCGACGGGCGTGCGGAAGCCCATCGGCATCGCTTCGATGTCCGCGCGCAAGCCGGCAGCCGCCGCGCAGTCGCGCGCCCATTCCTGGTTCGGTTGCGGGTCAAAGAAGGTGATGTTCTCCAGGATGGAGCCGCTCAGCAGTTGATCTTCCTGCATCACCGCCGCCAGCGCGCGGCGATAGTGGCCGAGGCCGATCTTCTTGATTTCGCGTCCGTCGAAGCGCACCTCGCCCGCTTGCGGGTGCAGCAAGCCCAGCATCACCTTGAGCAGTGTGGTCTTGCCGCCGCCGGAAAGGCCCGCGAGCGCGACGCATTCACCGGGGGCGACCTCAAAATTCACTGCTTCCAGTACCCACGGCGCAAAATCGGAGTAGCGGAAGTGCACGTTATACAGTTCAATTTTGCCCTCCACATGCTCAGACAACCCGCTGCCGGCGCCAGCGGGTTCTTCAGCGGGGTTCAGCGCGACATCCGCCAGGCGGTTCAGGTGCAAGCCGGTCATGCGGTATTGCAGGATCAAATCCACGAGTTCTTCCGCTGCGCCGCTGAAGCGGGAGCGCCAAGCGGTGAAGGCCATTAGCGCGCCGACTGTCCATTCGGCGTTCAATACGGATTGCACGCCGATCCAAAAGATGATCACATACTCTGCGCCGGTCAGAATCCCCTCTGTCGTAGAAGAAGCCAAGCCGAAGCGCTCCATACGGATACGCGCGTTCAGGGTATCGGTCACACGGTTCATGTACTGCGCGGTACGCATATTCTCAAAGCCGAAGAGTTTTATCGGCTGTGCAGCACGGGCGCTTTCGAGGAAGCTCGTCTTCTCGTGCGCCTCGCGCACGATCATCTCCGATACCGCACCGCGCATCGGGAAGTAAAGCACGATGCGTACGACAGTGGCGATAAAAAATACTGCGAGCACAATGCCGGTCAGCATGGGATGGAACGCGAACATCAGCGCCAGCGCGCCGATAACCAGAAGCACATTCATCAGCGCTTGTACGACGCCCATCGTTGCGACGTCCTGCACCGGGCGCATGGACTCAAAGCGGGAAACAATGTCACCCAAATGGCGACTTTCAAAGAAGCGCACGGGCAGGCGCATTAAATGCTGAAACAGGTTTCCATCGAGCTGCATCCGCAAGCGGAGTTCCATGTGCAGCGAAGCCCAATGACGCAGCGCGCCGATTAAAAGCTCCATCACCATCAGCAGTAGAAAGCCGATAGCGATGACGCTCAGCAGGTCTTCATCGCGGCCTGGCAACACATAATCAATCAGCAGCATCGTGTAGTAAGGGCTCAGCAGACTCAGCGAGGTGACGGCGAAGGAGATCGCAAAGATTCGACTCAGCGCGCTGCCCAAGCCTCGGATACTTCGCATCAGCCCCATGATGCGCAGGCTTGCCTTCTGCGAAACTGGCGCGAAGCCCGCTGCAGGCGAAAGTTCCATCGCCACGCCGGTGTAGTGCTTGGAAACTTCGGCCAGCGGCAATGTGCGCTTGCCCCGCGCGGGGTCATGGATGACTGCGCGACCACGTTTTGCTTCGCGCAACACGACGGCGTGGTTCAAATCCCAATGCAAAATACATGGTGTTTGCAGATCTTTCAGTTCGTCGAGTTCGGTGCGCAGTGGGCGCGCGTTTAGCTTCAGTGCGCTTGCAATCTTTGCAAGCTCTTCAATGCTCGCGCCGCGTGCGCCAAGCTCAAAGCGTTGCCGCAGCGCCGCAACGTCCACATCGTGTCCGAACCAGCGGGCAAGCATCGCCAGGCACGCGAGGCCACACTCAGCTTGCTCTGCCTGCAAGATGACCGGCAGGCGACGCCCACTGAATTCAAGGCGCTTCACGAGCGGTCTCGCGCATTCAGCAGCGGCCCGAACAGCCACGCAATGACACGCCTGCGCTCGCTGACGAGTTCCGCGTCCAGCAGCATCTCCGGCTGCAGCGGCTTTTCCACGCCGCGCACCGTGACGCGCTGATTTTCAAGCGCCACGCGCACGCGATAGACGGGCTCCGGCTGCGGAAGTGGTACGCGCAACTCGCCGGGGAGCACTGTCGTCGCGGAGATCTCGATGACTTCGCCCTTTTGCGCGCCGTACTCGCGCGGCGGGAAGGCGCGGTATTGCAGCAGCACTTCCTGTCCGATGCGCAGCGAGCCGCGCGCATCGGTGGGTACATAAAGCTCGGCCTGTAACTCGCTTTGGGGCGGGACAATGGTCAGCAGCGGCTCAGTGGTCGTCACCGTTTCGCCGACGCTCACACGCAGCGTCGCGACGCGCCCCGCCACCGGTGCGGTGAGCGTGTAACCCTCCTCGGTGCGGTGCTGCACAAGCTGGCGGCGCAGCGTGGCAACTTCCTCATCCAGTTGGCTCAGGCGGTAGCGCTGGCGGGTGGGTTGCGCTTCCGCATCGGTTTCGCGGGCTTCGAGTTGTGCGGCAAGCTGGCTGCGCTGCGCGCGAAGGGCAGCCTGTTGTTCCTGCGCAGCGCGCAGTTGCAGGCGCTCGTAATCCACCGTGGCTTCGGCATAGATACCTTCGTCCGATAATTTTTTGCGCCGCGCAACCTGCGCGCGCAAGAGCTTCACGCGCGCGCCCTGATGTTCGACGCGCGCCGTCAACTCCGCAAGCTGCTGTCGCAGGCTGACGATTTCCCGTGCAAGCTGTCCACGTTCGGTAGCATCCAGTTCGACGCGCCGCGCGCGTTGCTGGTCGGCGCGCTGCAAGCTGCGCTCCAACTCTTCAATCACGAGTCGCGCGGCGCCACCGCCTCCGGCGAGTTCCTGCCCTGCCGTACGGATATGCAGCAGCGGTGCTCCGACAGCGACGAGTTCACCCTCTTTTACAAAAGACTGCTCCACGGTGCCAAGACGCGGAGCGACGATCTGCGTCAGTCCGCTCTTCGGCAGCAGCACGCCGACCGCGCGCTCGGTCTTCGCATAATGCGCGAAGTACAAGAAGGCGAGCACGATGCCGGGGATGGCCAGCGCGCCAAGCGTCAGCCAGCCGAAGGCGAACTCGCGGATGCTCAGGCTTTCGCCGTGCTGCGAGTTCTCCAGCCAGTCCAATGCTTCGGGGCGGAAGAGGGACATGCTGCGCTATGACGCTCTACTCAGTGACGCCACCTTCTTCGACGTCATAGAGTCGCGCCAATCTCTTTGAAAGCATGCATACCGACATGCCGCAGCGGTTGCGGGGGTTCCGTGCGAAGATAGCCGTCTGGCCCCAGTCGATCATCCACCCGATCAAGAAAGTCGGCGAGTTGGTTGTCTGATGCGGTGGCGAGATTCTGCTCGAACCACCTTCGCGTCGCCGCATGCGTTCGCCGCTCAGCCCTTCTTCGCCTGCTACCTGAGCGGAAGGCATGCACGGCCAGATTGATTGTGTTGACGACAACGAATGTGGCCGGGTTGAAGCGAAGCGCAAACCCGCCATGCTCGCCAACCAAGCTCAGCCCGGCGGGTGTGAGTGGGTTCCCATGCGCCGCACTGTGGCCCAACTCAGACAGCGTTACGCCTTCGGTGGAATAGATGTCTCCGAGAGAATGCCCCACAAACGGGCCGTTCGACCAACCGTTCCAACCCTTGGCCCTGGGCTGAGTATACGGCCCCCGGCTCCCGAACTTAATCCCGAGGGTATCGAGCACAGCGGGGATGCCGTACCGCGCGAAAGCCTGGTCCAACTCGGCGTTCAACTGCGCGCGTGTCCGGCCACGCGTGAAGTCTTGCTTGTCATAGTCGAAGTCTCGGATGATGATAGAGGGATCAAAGGTAGGGATTTCCGGCAGGTTTGGCGGAGACAAGGTCGGTGTGCTTGGGTGTAAGTCGGGAATTACCCCAAGCTGGTGTATGTTTTGCAGCAAATCCAAGCTGGGGCCTGTCCACTGGGGGGCGGGGCGATTGTCATAGCGTGTAGGACGAGGGATAGTATACCTTCCACGGGGATAAGCGAGGTCGCGGATGAACTCCTGCATGGCTCTTGCCCGCATGATAGTCTGCGCTTCGCTGTCGAAGACTTTTTTGGCAGCTTCGAGTTCGGTCAACTCTTCATCTTCATATATCTCCGCTCTAACCTTATCCTTGAATTCATCCACCAAACGAGTTTTCAGATTGCCCCGGAGCGTCGTCTGATGCAGGCGGCTTACGATGAGATCATAGTCCATCCGAGGCAAGTTTAGATACTCGGCGAGCTGTTCGCCTTGTTCGGCATGCTTGCCTTCGATGTAGCCCACAAGCCACCCGCGAAAGGCTTTCTGTAATTTGAGGTCAACTTCGGATACAGGGTGTACCTTTATGTGCCTTATAGCCGGCGATATTTCAATCCCATGCTCAGCAGCAAGATCTATAAGTCCGGAGTCATCAGCAATCCCCATAACTTCCTCGAAGCCCTCAATGAGGTTTACAATGCTACCGAAATTCTCGGCTCGCTCCTCAATGTCACTGATGGCATCCAGAAGCGCTATGTTGTTGCGCCTCGCTACTACTAACCGCTCCGCCCTTTTGATTCGTTCTTGTCTGCTCATTTCGGATGTCAGTTTATCTCGACGAAGCAGAAAGGGGTCGGGGTCGAGACCGCTTTGGCTCGCGCCGATGGCGACCATTCTGGCCTCCGCTGTGGTGAGTTCACGCATCGTTGCATCTCCTTGTTGTGGTGGCGCATCGCGCCGGTTGTGGGTGGTCAGTGCGCGCCGTGCTTTTGCAGCAGGGCTATGGCTTCACGCGATCTTCCTGTTTGTGCGATGGTCAGCGGCGTGCGTCCTTCATTGTCGCGCGCGTTAACATCCGCGCGGGCATTGATCAGTACCGCCATCATGCGGTGGGCGTTAAAAAAAGCTGCGAGGTGTAGCGGCGTCGAGCCGTCGCTCTCTCTTTTCGCACTCACATCCGCGCCCGCTGCAATCAACATCGCGGCTATTTCTTCGTCCGGATCCTCAATCGTCGCGAATATCGGTGATTCTGTTTCGTGAAGCATGCCCACCGGCATGTTCACATCCGCGCCGTGTTCTATCAACAATGCGACGTTTTTGATCGCGCCCGCATCTATCGCATTGGATAACGGTGTGCTGACAAGATGGGAGCGCGATTTTGCGTTCACATCTGCACCCGCTGCGATTAGCAGCGTCATCACGTCGTAGGCATTCTTACTAGATGCCGCCCGATGCAACGGTGTACCTTCAAATTGGGTTCTCGCATTCACATCCACACCCGCTGCGATCAGCATAGCGGCGATTTCTTCGCCCGGGTAGTCAGCGTTCCTTGCCTTTGAGATTACCCAGAATAGCAGCGGTTTTAGCTCAATGCGGCCTGCTGGTTCGTTCACATCTGCGCCGTGTTCGATCAGTGCTGCGAGGATCTCGACCATGCCATCACCTATCGCCTCATATAGAGGTGTAGCCCCATGAACGTTCTTCGCGTTCACATCCGTGCCGTGCTCGATCAACAGCGCCGCGATTTTTCGAGCTTGGGCGTTTTTCCTTATGGCAAGGAGTAGTGGCGTGAATCCATTGCTGTCCTTTGCATTCACATCCGCGCCGTGCTCAATCAGCAGCGCTACAACACTAAGAGCACCCTTTCTCGCGGCAGTATGCAGCGGCGTCCGGCCTGCGGTCTCACCTCGCGCGTTCACGTCCGTGCCGGCTGCGATGAGTTGCTCTATTTTAGCGACATCATTGGCCCTTGCCGCATCGTGCAGCGGCGTGGCCTCTACCACAAGTGGCAGCGCCAGCAGCAGCGCGGCGAGCAGCAGCAGGCGACAGGTGGTGCGGAGCTTCGTGGGCGCGATCACTCGCTCAATAGCGATTCCGAGACGCCACTCGGCGCTGAGGCTGATGGCAGCCGGGCTGGCGAGGCGCGCCTGCTCGTGGTGCGGCTCGTAGCCGCGCCGGTCCTTGGTCACTCCGGGCATCGTCTGTTCTTTCCCTGGGACCGGGATAAAGCCACCATGGCACGGCCAGCAGGCGGATGCAAGTAAAAAATG
>JAHRAN010000095.1 GCA_020027245.1 Myxococcota bacterium | reverse complement strand
GCTTCGTAGCGTTTGGCGATTTCGATGCAGCGCTCGGGGTCGCCCACCATCGCCGCGCCGGCCTCTTTGATGTAGTCGAAGGTCAAGGCGTCGAGCGCGCCGCTTTGCACGGTCTGTTTGGCTTGATCGGTGTAGTGATAGGTACCGAGACTTTCACCATCGCTGAACTTCCGCACATAGTCCGCTGCGTCGGCGATCAGCCGCGCGCCCTTTTTCGGGTACCAGACCATACTCTCCTCGGCCTCGGCGAAAGCCTGCTCGTTGGTCGCCGCGCAGTGCGCCATCGTAAAAGTCACGACGCGATCAAAGCGCACCAAGCCCTTCGGCTGCTTGCACTCGCTCTGCCCGCGCCGGTAGGCCGCCACGCGCGGGATCAAGTCTTCCGGCGGCACGCCGACGGCGAAAGAGAGCAGGCCGACGCCCATCTTCCCGACCTCGTAGTGGCCATCCTCGCTGGTGGTCGCCGACCAGATCGGCGGGTGCGGCTGCTGCACCGGCTTCGGGTGCACGCGCCGCTTCGGCATCCGCCAGAACTTCCCCTCGAACTCGTATTCATCGTTCGTCCACATACCGACGATGTGCTCGATGGCCTCGCTCAGCATCGCCCGCGTCTCGTGCGGGTTGATGCCAAAACCCTCGAGCTCGAGGCGCGTTGCCGAACGCCCGGTGCCGAACTCGACGCGGCCGCCGCTCAGGTTATCGAGCATGGCCACGCTTTCTGCGGTGCGGATCGGGTGGTTGTAGGGCTTCGGCGTGAGCCGCACGCCGTAGCCGATGCGCAGCTTCGTGGTGCGCGCCGCCACCGCGCCATACAGGATTTCCGGGTTGGAGCAGTGCGAGAACTCGTCGAGGAAGTGGTGCTCGACAGTCCAGAAACTGTCAAAGCCCATCTGCTCGCCGAACACCGCCTGCTCGACCGTGCTCTGGATCGCAGCCTGCTCCCGCCCCGGCGTCCACGGACGGGCGACGGGAATCTCGTAGAAGAGGGCAAACTTCAAGGCAGCCTCCAACTCCAGGGCGCGCTCACTCTAACAACTTCGCCGCAGCCAGCGAGGGCGCGGTGGTATGATAGAACGTTCCCACACAAAGGAGGCCCAAATGATTCTCGGCGTACACCACCCGGCGCTGGCCGTTCCCGACTTGGAGCGCGCGCTGGAATTTTTCTGCGGCGTGCTCGGCTTTGCAGTCGTGATGGAGGCCGACCTGCCGCCGGGGCTGATGGAGACGCCCTTCGCCATCGAGCGCGCCGGCTGCAAGGTGCGGATGCTCGCCAAGGGCGGCAGCCAGCTCGAGCTCTTCGAGTTCGAGGCGCCTTTGCCAGCCGACCCGGAGCGGCCGGTGAACCGCATCGGCATCACCCACTATGCGGTGGCCAGCGACGACCCGCCTGCCGACTACCAGAAACTCGCCGACGCCGGCGTCCGCTTCAACACCGCCCTGCAAGGCGAGGCGCCGCGCCGCTGGTGCTACGGGCGCGACCCCTTCGGCAACGTGATCGAAATTCTCGAAGCGGCGGAAGCGCCCGCCGCCTGAGCGCGACGACTTGAAGCCGGAGGAAATCGCCGCGCGGCTCGCGCTGCGGGAGCTTGTGTATCGCTACGCGCAGTTGGCGGACGACCGCGCCTTCGAACGCATCCCCGATGTCTTCACCGGGGACGCCGAACTCTCTGGCCCGGGTTTTTCCTTCCGTGGTCACGCCGAGTTGCGCGCCGGGCTTCGGCAACTCGAACAATACCGGGCGACGCTGCACGCGGTGCACAATCATCTCGTCACGCTGGCGGACGACGGCGACCGCGCCGACGGCGAGACCTATTGTGTGGCGCACCATCTCTATCAGCGCGAAGGCGCGCCGCGCCGCTTCGACATGGGCATTCGGTATCAGGATGCGTATCGGCTGGAAGCCGGCCGCTGGCTGATTTCCGCGCGGCGTTTGAATATCATCTGGCAGCAGGATCAACCGCTTCAGCAACCGCTCGAAACAAAAACGCCCGCCGCCGACAGGTAACCCTCTGCGCCATGCCGAACTTCCGCACCGCCATCGGCCTCTACGGCCTCGACAAACTTGCAGGCGGCGGTTTGCCTGCCGTCATCGCCGCCGCTGCGCAGGCCGACCGGCTCGGCATCGCGCAGGTTGTACTCACCGACCACGTGGTGATGGGCGAGCGCACCGACCGCTATCCCTATGGCAAATTCCCGGCGCGGCCGAGCACGCCCTGGTTCGAGCCGATGGTGACGCTCGGCGGGGTCGCCAGCGCGACCACGCGCATCCGGCTCTCGACCAGCGTGCTGATCGGGCCGCTGCGTCCTGCGGTTCTACTCGCCAAACAGGCTGCCACCCTCGACCAGTTGTCGCGCGGGCGGCTCGACCTCGGCCTCGGCACCGGTTGGCAGCGCGAGGAGTTCGACGCTTCGGGCATTCCCTTCGCCGGGCGTGGGCTGCGGCTCGAAGAGCAGGTGCGCGCCTGCCGGCTCTTGTGGCGGGGCGAGGCGACGCGCTTCACCGGCGAGACCCTGCGCCTCGAGAACATCCACTGCCAGCCCGTGCCGGTGCAAAGCGAACTGCCGCTCTGGTTCGGCATCGCGCCAACCGAGGCCGGCTGCCGACGGATTGCCGAACTCGGTACGGGCTGGCTGCCGATTGGTCAGCCCCCAAAAAGACTCGCCGTCGGCGTTGCGAAACTGCGCGCCGCCTTCGAGCGCGCCGGGCGCGACCCGGGGGAACTCGAAGTGCGCGTGCAGTTGCCGCCGGTGATGGGCAGCGCTGGCCCGGACCTCGAAGCCACCCTCGCTGGCGCACAAGCCTTTCTCGAAGCCGGCGCCACCGTGCTCGAAACCCTGCCCTTCCTGTTCTGTCGCGATGCGGCCGAACTCGAGCCGGTGCTCGAACGCATCAGCCAACTGGGCGCCTGAGCGCGGACGAGGCGTTTGCCCCGGCGCGCGGGCCGGTGGATACTCGAGTCCGCGCGCGAGCATGGAGGAGCAACCATGGCCATTGACTTCAGTTTCCCCGAAGAGACCCGGCACCTGATCAGCCGGGTGCGCACTTTCTGTGACGAAGTGGTGCGCCCCGCGGAGCAGACCATCGCCGACGCGCCCGACGACCGCGCGGTGCTCGTCGAGCAGATCATCAAAATAAGGAAGGCAGCCCAGCGCGCCGGGCTATGGCTGCCGCACATGCCCGAGGAATACGGCGGCATGGGGCTCGGCCACGTGGAGATGGCCGCGGTTTCGGCCGAGGCCGCGAAGACCCGCTTCGGCCCCTTCGCGCTGAACGCGCAGGCGCCGGACGAGGGCAACATGCACACCCTGTTGCACTGGGCGACGCCGGAGCAGAAAGTTAAATATCTGAAGCCGCTTTGCAGCGGGCGCGTGCGCTCGTGTTTTGCGATGACCGAGCCGGATGTCGCGGGCTCCGACCCGACGCTGATCCAGACCCACGCCCGACGCGACGGCGCGGACTGGGTGATCAACGGGCACAAGTGGTTCATCTCCGGCGCGCGCGGGGCGAAGTTTGCAATCCTGATCGCGCGCACCGAGGACAAACCGGACATACCGCAGGCCGCAAACAGCGCCTTCCTGGTTGACATTCCAAGCGATGGCTGGGAGATCGTGCGCGATGTGCACACCATGAGCGGCGGCCACAACCACTGCGAAATTCGCATCACCAACCTGCGGGTGCCCGACGCGCAGATGCTCGGCGGCCCCGGTCAGGGGCACCTGCTCGGTCAGGCGCGGCTCGGCCCCGCGCGCCTCGCCCACTGCATGCGCTGGATCGGTCAGGCCGAAACCGCGCTCGAGTTGATGATCGGACGCGCGCTGAAACGCTACGCGCACGGCTCCGTGCTGGCGGAGAAGCAGGGCATCCAGTGGATGATCGCCGACAGCACGATGGAGCTTTACCAGTGCAAGCTGATGGTGCTGCACGCGGCCTACAAGATTGACCGCGGCGAGGATTTCAAGAGCGAGGTCTCGATGGCCAAACATTTTGTGGCCAACTCGCTGAACCGCATCATTGACCGCGCCATTCAGGTGCACGGCGCGCTCGGCTACTCGACGGACACGCCGCTGGCCGAGATGATGACCCAGGCCCGCTGGGCGCGTTTCGCCGACGGCGCCGACGAGGTGCACCAGTGGCGCATCGCCCGGCGCGCCATCGAAGCTTTCGCCAAAACCGGCAGCACCCGCAGCGCCGCCGGCGACCTGCCGCTGTGAGGCGAGTTGACGTCACTCTTGCGGCAGTGGCGGGTGGTCGAAGCGGCGGGGCCGCCACCCGGGGCGCTTGCGCGCCCCGCCCATCCTTTTGACCGCGCCGAGCCGCTGCCGGAACCCGGCGACGGGCTACAGGGCCCGTCGCATCCCTCTCCCTTACAGGGAGAGGGTTAAGATGAGATGAAGCGGCGCCGCTTAATTAAGGCTCGGTTCCCCTCTTCTCCGGTTCCCCTCTCCCTCCGGGAGAGGGTCGGCGGGCCATAAAGCCCGCCGACGGGGAGAGGGCACTTCGGGCTGGGGAGGGGCGAAGCCCCTCGGGTTCTTAAGGTTGGGCGGGCGGGGCGGCGGCTTGGAGGTCGCGTTCGCCGTCGAAGTCAATCACGCGGCAGATGCCCGCCGCCTTGTCGTCGCGGATCAGGTCGAGCGCGCAGGCGGCGACGGCTTCGGGCTTGATCAGTTCGACGCCTTCGAGCAGCGGCGCGAGCCACGGCGCCATGGTCACGCCGTCACCCGTCTTGGCGATGATCGGCGTCTCGGTGGCATTCGGCACGATGGCGTTCACGCGCACCCCGTGACTCTCCGCAAGCTCCGCGCAACTGTGGGTGAAGTGAACGACGAGAGCCTTCGTCGAAGCGTAAACGGCGTCGCGAGGGAGCGGCGTGAGCGCGGTGGTCGAAGCGGTGTTGATCACGACGCCGCCCGTATCCTTCATCAGCGCGACGGCCTGGCGCGTGCCCATGATGACGCCCGCCGCGTTGATCGTGACCACTTTGTACACGCGCTCGAGCGAAGCCTCGGGCCAGCCCGGCGTGTCGGCGGTCATGATGCCGGCGTTGTTGTGAACGATCTGCGGCTTGCCGACCGCTGCGCTCACCGCGTCGAAGATCCCGGTGATGCCAGCGGGGCTCGATACATCGCCCGCCACAAAGGTCGCCTTGCCGCCCTTCGAGCGAAGTTGACGGACGGTCTCCCCGCCGCCCGCCTCGTCAATATCAACGACTGCGACCTGCGCGCCGGCGCGCGCCAGCGCGACGCAAATCGCGCGACCGATGCCGGAGCCGCCGCCCGTGACGAGCGCGACCTTCCCCGAAATGTCCATGGTGACTCCTTGGCGTTGGTGGAAAGTTCAAACGGCGCGCGGCGCGCATGCGGCGCGCGCCGCGCGTGCGCCGCGCAGCAGGCGGCCCGGGAGCGCGCCGGTGAGTTCGTCGTCGCGCAGGGTCTCCACGCCGGACACAAAAATGTGTCGGTATCCCGAGGCGCGCTGCATGAAACGCTTTCCACCGGCGGGCAGATCGCGCACCATCTCCGGCGGCAGCAGCTTCAGCTTCTCGAGATCAATCACATTCAGGTCCGCCTTCATGCCGGGGGCCAGCAGGCCGCGGTCGCCCAGGCCATAGAGCGCGGCGGTATCCCGGGTCATGCGCTTCACCGCGAAGGGCAGCGGCACGCGCGCGCCACGGCTGCGGTCGCGCACCCAGTGGGTGAGCATGAAAGTCTGGATCGAGGCGTCGCAGATGAGGCCGCAGTGCGCGCCGCCATCGCCGAGACCGAGAGCGGCATTCGGGTGAAACATCATCTCGCGGATCGGGTCGGCGCAAAGTTCGCTGTAGTTCAGCACCGGCAGCAGCAGCAACTCGCGGCCCTCTTTTTCGAGCAGCAGGTCGTACAAGTACTCGACCGGTCTGCGGCCTGCGGCGTGGGCGCGCGCCTCGACCGAGTCTTCATACGCCGGCTCGTAGTTCGGCGGGTCGCCCATCGGGAAGGCGCGGCCGAGTTGGGCGACGAGCAGGCTCGGCGCAGCCGGGTCGCCCTCCGACAGAATGCGCCGCTTCGTCGCCGGCTCGCGCAGGCGCGCGATGCGCGCTTCGAAGGGAAGTTCGAGCAGCGCGCTGTAAGACGGGCGGTCGGCGAAGGGATGGATGTCGGTCTGGTGACCGATCAGCATGCCGAAGGGACGCCCTGCAACCTGCGGGAAAATCTGCGCGCCCTCGGCCGCCGCCTGCGCCGAGAGCGCGAGCAACTCGCGCCACAACTCGGGCGCGGCGTCCACCTGCAGCAGCGCAAAGGTGACGGGGCGGTGGATTTCTGCGGAGAGGCGGCGCATCCAGTCGAGTTCGGCTTTCGGCGCGGCCACGTCCTCGCCCGCTGCGCCAGCGCCCGCCACTTCGAAGACACCCGCGCCGAGTTCAGCGAGCACGCGACCGATGCCGAACAACTCGTCCTCGGCGGCGAAGGTACCGGGCACCGGCTCGCCGCTGATGGCGCGGTGCGCAATGGTGCGCGAAGTCGAAAAGCCAAGCGCGCCGGCGGCCACACCCTCGCGCACCAGCTTGGCCATCTGCTCGATGTCGGCGGGCGTGGCGGCCTCGTTGTTCGCGCCGCGCTCGCCCATCACATAAGCGCGGACGGCGCCGTGGGGCACCTGCGTGGCGATGTCCAAGCCGAAGCGGCGACGATCGAGCGCATCCAGATACTCGGGAAAACTCTCCCACTCCCAGGCGATGCCCTCGGAGAGCGCGGCGCCGGGGATGTCCTCGACGCCCTCCATCAACTCGATCAGGAACTGCTGCTTGCCGGCGGCAACGGGAGCGAAGCCGACGCCGCAGTTGCCCATCACCACGGTCGTGACGCCGTGGTAGCAGGAGGGCGAGAGCTGCGGATCCCAGGTCGCCTGCCCGTCGTAATGGGTGTGGATGTCAACAAAGCCCGGCGTCACCGCGAGGCCGCGCGCATCAACCCGGCGCCGCGCCGCGCCCTCGATGCGCGGCGCAACTTCGGCGATGCGGCCATCCTGCACCGCCACATCGCCCGCGCGCGGCGCGCCACCGCTGCCGTCAATCAGCGTGCCGCCCTGAATCAGGAGATCCCACTTCATCTGGCGCTGATCATATCTCCGGCGGGCTACGCCCGCCGCCCGACTTAAGAACCCTCACCCCTGACCCCTCTCCCAGAGGGAGAGGGGAACCGAACCATGGTGGAGCGGCGCTTCTCCTCTTATCCCCCTCTCCCTCTGGGAGAGGGTGCCGCTGGCGGAGCCAGCGGCGGGTGAGGGTTCTTGAGGCCGGGCGGCGGAGAGCTCGCAACTTCACCTGTAACTATCTGAATATGCTGGCCTTTATAAATCCGCCAGAGGCGCGCCGGTGGGGTTTGCCCACTCGGGGCGGGCAGCCTAAGCTCCCTTCCCTGCTCACCCCCAGTTCGAGGCGACCCAGGCATGAACCGCATCCGCGCTGCCCGACAGGCCCGTGGCTTTACACAGGCCGAGTTGGCGAGGCGCGCTCGTGTAGCGGCCCGCACCGTCCACGCCATCGAGCAGGGCAAGAGTTGCCGCCAGGGAACCAAGCGCAAGATTCTGATCGCGCTCTCGGTGCCGTGGAGCGAGCGCGCCGAGTACTTCCCGAGCGTTGTGGCGACGCGCCCGAAGGTTCTGCGTGTGCGCCCCAAGTCCGCCGTCCGTGAAACCGCCTGAGGCATGGCGCAGGCAGATGGCGACCGGTGGCGCGCGCTCCGTTATGCTTAACCCCCCCCCGGGCGCCGGTAGCTCAGTTGGATAGAGCGCCAGGCTTCGAACCTGGAGGTCGGGGGTTCGACTCCCTCCCGGCGTGCCACGAACTGGAAAGCTCCCGGTTTACAGGAGGCGCAAAATGAAACGCGTAATGAAGTGGTTTGGCGTGGCCATCGCCGCGCTGCTCTTTTCGGTGGCGCTGCTCTTCGTCGGGACGCGCTTTGCGGACGGGCCGCTCGGGATGATTCCCGGCGGCCCCTTCCGCACCGGGGCGTGGGCGTCCGAACCCGACCCCGACTTCCATTTCGCCACCGACATCGAGCTCGTGGAAATCGAAAGCGCGGGGCGCTCCCGAACCGTCTGGCTCGTGGTGCAGGACGGGAAAGCCTACGCGCCGGTGAGCCTCGACTTCCCGCCGGGCAAGCGCTGGCATCACGAAGCGCTCGAGAACCCGGCCGCCGTTCTGCGTGTGAACGGACAGCGCTACCGGCGCCGGCTCGTGCGGGTCGAAGACGAAGAGCGGAAGCGCCAACTCGGCGAACTCGTGCGGGCGAAGTACAGCCTGCCCGCCGCGGCCAGCGACACCTCCCGGGTGTGGTTCTTCCATCTCGCGCCAGCGCCGACCGGATAAGCGGCGGCGGCGCAACACGGGCGGCAACGCCGACAGAAAGGGTGACGCGATGGAAATCGAAGGTGGATGTTACTGCGGCGCGGTTCGCTACCGGGCCGAGGGCGAGCCGCTGTTTCGAGGGCAGTGTCACTGCCGGGAGTGTCAGTACATTTCGGGCGGCTCCCCCAACGTGACGCTGGGCATGCCGATAGCGGGCTTTCAGTACACGAAGGGCGCGGCGCAGGCGTTCGCGCGCAGCGACCTCGACAAGCCTGTGACGCGCGAGTTCTGCGGCGCGTGTGGAACGCACCTCGTGTCGCGTCCACCGGGACTGCCGGCTGCCCTGCTCAAAGTCGGCACGCTCGACGACCCCTCGGTGTTCGGCGGCCCGCAAGTCGCCATCTACCTGTGCGACAAGCAGAGCTTCCACCAGGTGCCCGAGGGCATCGCCACCTTCGAGCGCATGCCCGGCTGACCTCGAGGGCCTCAAGCCCCCTCCCCATCCTGTGGGCCGCGCCGAGCCGCTGCCGGATGCTCTACGGCTGCTTCAGCAACGACGCGAAGCGCACGCCGAAGCCGTCGGGGTCGGCGATGGTGAAGTCGCGCAAGCCGTAGTAGCGATCGGCAATGGGGACGACGACCCGCGCGCCGAGTTCCTGCGCGCGGCGGAAGTGCGCGTCCACATCGGGCGTCATCACCCGCACATTGGCGAGCGGGAACGCCGGCGGCTCGGGTTGCGCCACACCCGTAACCTCGTGAAAGGCCGAGAGTTCGGCGAGGAACAGGCGGTGCGTCTCCCAGCCGAGTTCGACGAAGTCGCCGCCGTCGCGCAGCAACGCGAAACCCAGCGCACGGTAAAAAGCCGTCGAGCGGCGGATGTCCCGCACCAGAATCTCGGTCACCAGTTGCTCGGTCGCCGGCACATAGAGCGTCATGCCCCGATGCTACCCGAAACACGCCGCCCGGCGCGCCGGGCGGCGAATGCGGTGGCCCGCTTCAGCGGTGACGGGTGGAAAACTAAAAATGGTATGACGCGCTGACGCCGGCCCACTGCGGGCGGCCGTAGTACTGCTCGGTCAGGCCGAAGGGGCCCGCGAGGTCGAAGGTCTGCACCAGATATTCCTCGTCCGTCAGGTTGCGGACGAAGGCGGTGACATTCCAAGCATCGTTCACGTCGTACGAAATCGAGAAGTTCAGCACCACGTAGCCTTCCTCTGTAACCGGCTCGGCGCCCGTCAGCGCGAAGAAGTGCTCCGAGCGGTAGTCGGCATCGAGTTGCGCGGCCATGGCGCCGCCGAACATCGCCCACTCGTAACGCACCAGCCCGTTCAGGTTCCACTCCGGCGACTGCACCGATGTGGTCTTCGCCGCGCCGCCGCCGAGGTCCACCTCGATGTCGTTGTACGCCACCCCTGCGCGCAGCGTCAGCCCCTCCATCGGAACCGCGAGCGCCTCGAGTTCGAAGCCGTAGGCGTCGGCGTCCGCGTTGCGGGTGATGGTGTCGAGACCGATGATCTGGAAGGCCTGATAGTCGCTGTAGTTGTAGTAGTAAACGGAGCCATTCAACTGCAGCACACCGCCCGCGAGTGTGGACTTGAAGCCGACCTCAAAGGCATCGAGTTCCTCCGGCGCATAGTTCAAGGTTTCATCGTTGTAGTTGTTCCCGACGTCGGCATCGAGCGGGAAGACGGGCGCATTGAACCCTCCCCCCTTCACGCCACGGTTCCAGTTCGTGTAGACCAGCAGATCATCGTTCACGCTCCAGTTGAGCCCGAGGCGCGCCGACCAGATGCTGTCGTCCCGCTCACTGTGAAAGGGCGCAAAATTCGAGCCATCGCCCTCACGGCCAATCAGGTCAACGAAGGAAGCGACGATGTTGGGGTTCCCGTTGCGGAACTGCGTGCCCGGCACGAAGTCAACCAGGTTGACCTGCAGGTCGTACTCCTTCTCCTCGGTAATCCAGCGGAAGCCGGCGACCAGATCGAAGGCCTCGTTCAACTCGAACTCGGCCTGCCCGAACAGCGACCACGAGTCCGTTTCAATGTCGTAGGGGTTGTCGAGACCCGAGGTGTACATCTCAATATCTGTCTCCGTGCGGTCGGGATCGTACACACCCGGCGCGTCGCCAAACCCATCTTGATCAGTCGGCGTATTGACGAAAGCCTCGGTCTCGGCGCCGTTCGAATCGTCAATGCTGAGATTCAGATAGTAGAGGCCCGCCACCCAGGTGATGCGCTCCGTCGCCCCGGCCACTCGAATTTCCTGCGAGAACTGCTCGGCGTCGGTGGTCAGGTAGAAGTTGAAGATCTCGCCCGAGCCAGCGTCGGAGTCCTCGATGTAGTCGCGCTCCACCGACGAGAAATCGGTGATCGAGGTCAGCGTGAAGTCGCCGATGTCCCAGTTCAGCGTCCCCGAAATGCCAAAGGTCTCAAGGTCGTTGTGCCCCGGTGAATCGTAGTCGCCCGCGAACACATCGCCGTCGTTGTCCGCATAGCCAAAGAAGTCGCTCGGGCTGTCCGGCATGCCAGCGGGATCACCGGGAACGTTGTCGTGATTCGGCGCCAGACGGGAAATGTGCCCGTGCACCGCCGGGTCGAAGGTTTCACCATCACCCGCCGGCGCGGCGCACATACCGTCCGCCCGCGCGAGACAGGAAACGACGTGCTCGAAGAAGCCCGTGCGGATGTCCTGATCCGAAGCCCGCAGGTTCAGCAGCAGCGAGAGATCTTCGTTCGGCGTGAACAGAAACTGCAAACGCCCGGCCTTGTCGTTGGCGTTGTTCAAGTCCCTGCCCGTCAGGCGGTTCGTGATGTAGCCGTCGTTCCAGTGCGTCGAAACCGAGGCGCGCGCAAAGAGCTGGTCTTCGATCAGCGTGCCGCCCACGGCGCCCTCGAACTTGAACTGCCCGTTCTCACCGACGGTGGCCTTCGCGTAACCGTCGAACTCCTCGCCGGGCTTGCGGGTAACGAAGTGCGCCAGCCCGCCGGTGGCGTTGCGGCCGAAGAGCGTGCCCTGCGGCCCGCGCAGAATCTCGACGCGCTCCATATCGAAGAGCATGAACCCCGACCCGGAGGCTTGGCTGATGTACACCTCGTCGAGGTAGATGGCGACCGGGCTCTCCACATTGGTGGTGAAGTCGCTGTTCGCCACGCCACGAATGGCGATCGAGTAGTTCGCCTCGCCGTTCGGCTGCACTGTGCTGACGCCCGCCGCCAGCGCCGTCACTTCCTGCGCGCTGCCGAAAGTACTCTGTGCGATTTCCGCCGCGCTGATTGCGGTCAGCGAGATGCCGACATCCTGCGCACTCTGCTCGCGCTTCTGCGCCGTAACCGTGATCTCCTCGATGAGCTCCGGCGGCGACTGCTGCGCAAGCGCCACGCCGGGCGCGACGGTTAATGCCAGGAGCACTGCGCCCAGGGCAAGCTGGTTTCGTCTGGTCATCATGGTTTTCCCCTTTCGGTGGATCAGAACGATCCGCTTGGGTGAAGTGAGGCCGCGCGGCTCGCCTCGATGAGCCGGCTGCGCACCGCCTTGACCTCGGGGCCAAGAGGATGCGCGCGCAACGCGTGGATCTCGCTCGCGCGGTAGGGTTCGAAGTCTTCCGGCACCCGCTTTGCATCGAACTCGAGCAGCATCCAGTTGAGCAGCGAGGCCAGCGCCCGGTCGTCGAGCGGCGCGAGCGCCACGCCCGGAACCCGCACCAGAAAGGCGCGCCCGTCTTCCGAATACAGAAAACTTGCGACCTGCCCGGCGAGCGCGGGAACCGCAGCATCCGTCGCCGCGCCGTCCTGACGGTGACAGCCCTGACACTGCAACATCCAGTTCAACCGGTTCGCCCGGTCGTCCAGCTCGAGGGCATCGAGCGGGTTTGCAACGGCGTGCTTCGCTACGGACGCCGCGCCGAAGCCAAGCAGCAGCGCGAGCAGCAGCTTAAAACGCCGGCGTGCGCCGCTCATGGCAACAACTCCGCGCGCAGCGCGAGCAACGCACCCGGCGCCGGCTTCGGATGCGCCGCGCGAATCGCAGCCACCTCGGCGCGGTCGAAGGGAGCGACGGCGCGCTCTTGCGGCAAGGCCCTCGGGAAAATCTCGAGCATGTGGTTCAGCAGCAGCGCGAGCTCGTCGTCTTCGAGCGGCTGCGCCGGCATCGCGCTCTGGTACCGCAGCCCCGCCACTTCGATGGCGCCGAGCAAGCCGTGCGTGGGCACGAGCACCAGATAAGCGCGCCCCTTCGCACTCGCCGCAAACGCGCCCAGATGCTCGCGCAGCGGCGGAAATATGCCGGGGATGCCGTTGCCATCGGGCTGATGACAGACGGCGCAGCGCGCCCAGAGCGCCGGCGCATTCGAAGCATGCGCGGCCAGCGGTGCGCCGACAAAGACGTGCAGCGCGAGCGCGAGCAGCAGCGACCTCATTCTTCGACGCCCAGAATCACAGCGGTGGAGCAGGTGTACACCGAGCTCTCGGTGCCGAGACACCAGTTCAGGTCGTTGTTGTCCTGCGCGCGATACGCCGGGCGGTCGCCCTCGTTGCGGTTGCAAAGACAGCGCCCGCAACTCGTCTTGCCGCAGCAGTCGTTGTAGGAGATCACATAATTGCGCCCGTCCGCCGGGTTGCGACAGGTGCCGATCCAGGTGAGCGGCGACATTTCGGTGCCGGGCGGGCAGGCGTTGCGCGCGCCGCCACAGCAACTGCAAAGGAAGCCGTCAATGGCGCAGTAGCGCCAGTATTCACACAGCGTCGGGTCGCCCGGATCGCGCGGGTCGCCCGTGCTCTGCGGCGGTTCCGCCGGGCTGACGGAAGCCCTGGCCCGCGCCACCGGCAAGAGCGGCAGCGCGACCGCGCCGCACACCAGTTGCCCGAGCGAGCCGAGAAAACCACGGCGCGAGGAACGCTGCGCCAACCTGCGGCTTTGCTGTTCGATAAAGCGATCCAGATTCATCATGGCGTGCTTCCCGTTTTTCGCGCCGACGCCACCGGTGCAGCCGTCTTTGCCTCTTGCTGTTGACGCGACAGGTATTCCTGAATCGAAGCCACGCCGAGTTCGCGGGCCTCGAACAGGCTCTCGATGTGCTCGCGCGTGTTCACCAGGCCGAAGCCTGCGATGCGCCCGCCCTCGTCAATCAGCGCAGCAAAGGGCAGTTTGCCGACGCTGTAGAGCAGGCCGAGCTCTGGCGAAAGCAGATAGGGGAATGCGCCGAGTTGATGGTGTTCGATAAAGGCATCGTGCCCCTCGCCGTCGCTTGCGAACACCAGCGTGAGCCAGTCGCGCTCGCGCGCCGCGATGGACTTCAGCGCGGGCAGCAGCGTCTTGCACACCGGGCAGACCGGCGACAGAAAGAAGAGCAGCGTGCTGCGCGCGCCGGGTTCGCCGATGGTCAGCGCCTCGCCGTTCAAGTTGCGGGCGGTGACGCGAGGCGCAACGCCCCCGACTTTGAGACGCGATTGCATCGCCAGCGCGCCCGCCGGTGCGACGCGCTCGTGCAGCACGCCGACCTGTCGCGTGAGCGCAAAGAGCAGCGCGCCGAGCAACAGACAAACGAACCACAAGAGCACCACGGAGACGAGCAGAAATTCAGTCATGCTGCGCCCCCGGCGTTCGACGCCGCCGTGTGGTTGGCGATCAGCCGGTCGGCGGCGTGGTAACAGAGCAGCAGGCAGAGCCCCGCCATAACGACGACGAAGCCATCCCCCAGGTGCAGCGGGCGCGCCTGCCAGGCGCCGCCAGCGAGCAAGGCAACGGGCAGCAGCGCGAGGTTGCGCGCAACGAGCCAGTGGCTCAGCTTTTGCCCGCCCGCGCCCCAACTGCAACCGCAAGCGATGTCCCGGCGACCACGCGCCAGGTTGATGGCGATGGCGATGCTGTAGCCGCCGAGCAGCAGCGCGGTCAGAGCGGCGCCGAGCGCGCGCGTAGCGGGCAGCAGCAACAGCACACAGGCCGTCGCCTCGCTGAGCGCGACCAGCACCGCCGTAACAAAGACCAGCGCAGCCGGCAGCAACCGGTAGTCGTCGAGGGTCTGCCGGAAGGCTTTGATGTCGCTCAACTTGTGGGCGGAGGCGAAGCCCATCAGCACCGCCAGCAGCAGCACGGCGGCGCCGCCCGACACGGGATCGTTCCAGACCGTCATCGGCCGTACACCACCATCGGGTTGGCGGAAGCGTTGACATGCAAGGTGCGCAGCCACTCCCCCGACGCGCTGTCGTAGATATCGAGTTCCATCTCCTGATTCGTCACCACCAGATAACCCGGCTTCCCCTTTGTGACGGCGATCGAGACGCTCCACTGCTGCAGCGGAATGCGCTTGATGCGCCGGCCCGTCTTCGCCTCGAACACCCAGACCTCGACGCCGCCGTACTTGTGACTGCCCTCGCTGGCGTCCCGGTGCATCAGCACGAAGAGCCGACCGCCAGCGCCGCCCGCCACCACCTGCCAGCCACCGGGCGCCCAGCGCTCCGCCGGGGGCGCGCCCTCGAGCAGCGACCAGGCGGGCAGCAGCCGGGGCTGCTTTGCGCGGAAGTCCACGGGTTGCACGCGGCCACGGAAACTCGGGAAGTAGGTAATGCCGTCCAGCGTCGCGTTCTTCACATAGAGCGGGTCGGCGTCAATGTCAATGAAGGGAACGCTTCGCTGCAGGGCGTCCAGGCTCGCGTCTTTGCCGAGTTGGAAGGTGGCGAGCGAGCCGTCGCCGCAGAGTGAGGAAAACCCGCGCTTCCCCGTCGGAAACACGAAGTTGCAAGCCGGCGTCGGGATTTCGCCAAGCACCTTGCGCGCCTTCAGGTCAACCACCGTGACGGAGGCGGCCGGGGTGAAGTTCATCACGAAGGCCCACTTCTCGTCTGGCGTCAATTGGAAGGCGTTCCGCTGCGTCACCACCTGCATGCGGCGCGGCGGCAGAACAATTTCGGCGCGCGGCAGCAGCGTGCGGCGGTCGAAGATGGTCAGCACATCCGTGCGCTCGCCATACGTGCGGCGCGACAGGAAGGTCTGTGTCACATAGAGTTCGGGGCGGCGGCGCGAGGCGAGGAAAGAAGCAAACTGGCCGGCGTCGAGGTGCCCCTTGTAGGGGCGCGTCCCGGCGGCCACATCGAGGATCGCAACCTTGCCGTCAACAATGGCGTTGAAGTTGAAGTCGTGCGCGAACACCCAACTGTCCGGGTACCTGGCCGGAAGTTCGAGCGAATGCGGAATCTTCCCGACCGCCAGAGGCTCTTCGGCCGCACGACTGGCGGCGGCGCCGAAGAGCAGCGCGAGGGCGAGCAGCGGCGGCCCGGTCTTGCGCAACACGGGCGCTACCGCCCGAGGCCCGGGCGATGGCGTCGGATCTGGGTCATACTCACCTCGGGCATTCTCTTCGCCTCAGGAGCGACTATTCGGGCCGAGAGCCGACGAGACGGCGCTTTAGGGCGCATGCCCTAGTATCTACACCCGCTGCGGACGCCTGTCAAGAGACTTTCGAGACATTTCAACCTTCTCAGCAGGACGCAGACCACCGCAATCGAGCACGAGGACGGCTTGCGCGAGCTTCAGACACGACCGGGCACCGGCGCCTCGAACAAGGGTGAGCAGCGCGTGCTCCAGATCCTGAACGGGGCCAAGGAGATTCTGATCCGCGACGGCTACCGCGGTCTGACGCTGCGCGCGGTCGCCGCCGAGTGCGGCATCTCGGTCGGCAACATCACCTACTACTACCGCCACAAAGCCGACCTGCTGCGCGACCTCGCCCACCGCGTCTTCGATGGTTACGCCGCCGAGTTCACCCGCATCCGGGACGCCAGCACCGGCAACACCCGCGACGAATTCGAGGCGGTGCTGCGTTTCATCTTTCAGGATCTCGGCACACGCGAGACCACGGTGTTCTTCCCCGAACTCTGGGCGCTGGCGAATCACGAGGATTATGCCGGCGAAGCAGTGAACGAAATCTACGCAGCGGAGCGCCAGCTTTTCGAGGAGTTGATCGCGCGCCTGAACCCGCGACTCCCGCCGCTCAGAGTAAAACTGCTGGCGCTGCACATCTCGGCGAGCATCGAGGGGCACACGATGTTTGTCGGCGCGGGCAAAACCTGGGCCCGGCAGCGCTTCGAGCTCGGAGAAATCCTGGTGCAAAACGCACTCAACCTGGTGATGCAGGACGCGCCGGATTGAGCGCGCCGCTGGCGCGGCGTTCAGGCTTCGCCGAGCACCACGGCCAGGGTGCAGTGGTACATGTTGCTCGACGCACTCTGGCACCAGTTGATGTCATTCGACTTCGCAGGCTGGTACATGGGGCGGTCGCCTTCGTTGCGGTTGCAAATACAGCGACCGCAGGGGCTCTTGGCGCAGCAGTCGTTATAGGAGATCACATAATTGCGGTCGTCCGCCGGGTTGCGGCAGGTGCCGATCCAGGTGACGGCGGAGAGTTCGGCGCCCGGCGGGCAGGCGGTCTGCGTGCCGCCGCAACAGGAACAGGCGAAGCCATCAATGGCGCAGTGACGCCAGTAGTCACAACTTTCGGGGTCGCCCTCGGGCGTTGTGGCGTCGGGCTCGGGACGCGCGCTGTCGGCGGCCGCCCGCGCCACCGGCAGCAGCGGCAGCGCCGTGCCACCGACGAGCAGCACGCCGAGTTTTGCTACGAAGCCACGGCGGCTGAGGCGCTGCGCGAGCCGCCGCCCGGAGCGCTCCATCCACTGGTCGAGAAGTTTCTCCATGGAACTCTCCCCTTTCAGTAGCTCTGAATCACGATCGGCGTCGTTCCGAGTTCGCCGATGCTGCGCAGGTGCTTGCCACTCGCCGCCTCATACACTTCGAGCGCCGGGTTTGCGACAAAGGTGGCGAGCAGCAGCGGCGCGGCGTCCTGCGTCACCTGAATCGAGGTTGCGGGCGCAGCGAGCGGAATGCGCTGTACGCGCCGGCGCTTTGCGAGATCGTAAACCCAGACCTCGACGCCCGGGTCCTTGTGCGTGTCCGGCCCGCCCTGGTGCATCAGCACATAGATGCGCTCCGTGGCGGTGTGCGCGGCCAGCGGCATCAAGCCGCCCGGTCTCCAGTTTCTGGCGCGGTCCCGCTCCGAAAGCAGCGACCAGGGTTCGGGGAAGCTCGGCTCCTCCGCGCCCAGTTGAACGCTGTACACATCGCCCGCAAAGGACAGGTGCAGCCAGCGGTCGCCGATGCGCCGCCCCTTTTCCATGATCGGGTCGCGGCTCGGGTCGAAGAACGGCGCGCTCTGCATGCTGCGCTCGAGTTCGCCGTCCCTCGTCAATTGCACGGTCTGAAGGCGCCCGCTGCCGCACAACATCTGGAAGCGCCGCTTGCCGCTGCCGTACACCATCGCGCAGCCGGGCGTCGGAATCTCCGCGCTGACGACCCGTCTTTCGAGATCCACCACGGTGACCGACTGCGCCGGCGTCATGTTCATAACCACCAGAAAGCGCTCGTCGTCGGTGAGCGCCTGATAGGCGAGCAGCGGCATACCCGTGTGGCGCTTCGGCGGCAGCACCACCTCGGCGATGGGCGACAGTTTTGCCGGGTCGTAGATGGTCAGCGCGTCCGTGCGCTCGCCGCGCGTGAGCCGCGAATAATATGTCCCGACGGCGTAGATTTCGGGCCGCCTGGCCGGCAGGTTCAGATGCATGAAGAGCCCGCCGGTACTCAGTTGCCCCTTGAAGCGCCCGCTGTCGGCATCCACCAGGTAGGCGCGCCCGTCGGCCATGTGGAAGAAGGAGATGTCGCTGACCCAGACCCAGCGCGGCGGGTAGGAAGCGGGCAGCGTGGTCTCGCCGATTTCATCGAAGCCCGGCGCGCTGCGCGCGGGCGCGGGCAGCGCGGCCTGCACGAGAAAGACGAGCAGCGCGAGTGCGATGGGCAACCGGGTGGCGGGCGTAGCCCGCCGGGCCGTCAGCCACTTCGTTCGCTTCGAGTGTCCCGGATGAATCGCCATCCTCTCCCATCCCTGTTGGTCAGCGGCTTTTCGACGCCGCTTCAATGCTACCTGACCGCACTTCAACTTACCTGACTGTCCTTCCCCTTCCAGAAGGGCGCGCGCAGTTCGCGCTTCAGCACCTTGCCGGGGCCGGACTTCGGCAGCGCCTCACTTTGCAGATCAATCGCCTTCGGCACCTTGTAGCCCGCGATGCGCTCGCGGCAGAACGCGCGCAGGGCAAAGGTGTCGAGGGTCGCGGCCTCGGGGCGCGGCACCACCACGGCGTGCACCACCTCGCCCCACTTCTCGTCGGGCACGCCGAACACCGCGGCTT
>JAHRAN010000183.1 GCA_020027245.1 Myxococcota bacterium | reverse complement strand
TCGAGCACGCGCAGGGCATCCACCAACCCGCTCGGCTGCTCGCTCGGCAGATCCACCTGCGTGATGTCGCCGGTGACGACGGCCTTCGCGTCGTAACCGAGGCGCGTCAGGAACATCTTCATCTGCTCCGGCGTCGTGTTCTGCGCCTCGTCGAGAATCACAAAGGAGCCGTTCAGCGTGCGCCCGCGCATGAAGGCCAGCGGCGCCACCTCGATGACGCCGCGCTCGATCAGCCGCCCCGCCTTCTCGAAGGTCATCATGTCGTGCAGCGCGTCGTAGAGGGGGCGCAGGTAGGGGTTGACTTTGTCGGCCATGGTGCCGGGCAGGAAGCCGAGCTTCTCGCCGGCCTCGACGGCGGGGCGCGTCAGGATCACCCGCGTAACTTCGTGACGGTTCAGCGCGGCAATCGCCATCGCCATCGCGAGATAGGTCTTGCCGGTGCCGGCCGGGCCGACGGCGAGCACCACATCGTCGCGCTTCATCAGTTCGAGGTAGCGGCGCTGCGCCTGGTTCTTGGCGAAAATGCGGCGCTTGCCAGAGGTCGTGGCCAGCACATCGGCATACACATCGGTGAGCCGGGTCGCAGGCTCCTGCACCAGCGCGGAAATGGCCGAGTGCATGTCGCGCGGCGGCAGGCTCTGACCGCTTTGCAACAAGCCATACAATTCTTCGAGCACGCGGCGTCCGAGGCGCACGCGCTCGCTGGCGCCGACCAGCCGCACCTGATTGCCCCGCGCGCGCGCCTGCACGCCTACTTCCTGCTCGAGGGTGCGAAGCGTCTGCTCGCCCGGCCCGTAGAGCGCCGTGGCGAGGTAGTTGTCCTCGAAGAACAGCGTCTCGCGCGTACTGCCAGCGGCGTCAGCCAGGGTCGTCCTCCATGCCGGCTGCAATAGTATGGGGGCCGGCGGTGGCGCGCCACTTCGACCACCCCCACTGCCGCAAGGGTGAGGTGGCGGTGGCGCATACAAAACTGGTAGCGTGGCGCCGACCTGCCCACCCCGACCACCACCCCGACGAGGCATCCATTGGCCAATCACAAATCCGCCGAGAAGCGCGCGCGACAGGCGCTGCAGCGGCGCAACCGCAACCGCCGCGTGCAAAGCGAGATGCGCGGCACGGTGGTCGCCCTGCGCGCCGCCATCGCCGCCGGCGACAAGGCGCAGGCGCAAGCCGCGCTGAAGACGGTCGAGAGCCGCATCCGCCGGGCCGCCAGCAAGGGCGTGCTGAAGAAGCTCACCGCCAGCCGCCAGATCTCCCGCCTCAGCCGCGCCGTCCACGCCACCGGCAACTGAAGCGGGCAGCGGTCGGTGCATACGCGCTGCCCGCAACACCGACGGTTGACGGTGACGCTGGCGCGTTGACGAAGTAGCCAGCGCTCAAGCGGCGAGGACGATGACCAGGCGCTCCAGGCTGATCTCGCCGGACAGGCCACCACGGCCCTTCAGGATTTCATCCAGGTCGTGGATGAAACCCAGGCAGACGCGCAGCCGCTGCACGCGGTAGCGCCGCGCCTGTTGTTCGAGTTTGCGCACCATGAAGGGCGCGCCGCTGATGCGCTCGCCGCTGCGCACGCGCAACAGCTTGCGGAAGTGGCCAGCCAGAATGGCCAGCAGCACAGGCGCGGCGGCGCCGCCGTCGAGCAACTGGTTGAGTAGCTGCAGCGCGTCGGCGCTGCGGCCCTCGCCGATGGCGTCGGTCAGATCCCAGACCGGTTTTTCGGCGACGGCGTGCGCGCTCTGCGCCACCTGCTCGCGCGTCACCGTTTCGCCGGGGCCCGCCAGCAGGCTCAGTTTCTCGAGTTCGCTGCGCAGCAGCAGCAGGTGCGGGCCGGTGGCTTCGGCCAGCGCCTCGGCGACGCCGCGTTCGAGCTTCATGCCGCGCCGCTTCGCCTCCGCGCGCGCGAAGGCCGCGCTGGCGCGCGCATCCTTGGGCGGATCGCAGGCCACCACGACGGCCGGCTCGCGGCTGAAAGCCTTCACCCACTTGAGGCGCTTGTCCGCCTTCTCGGCCGTCACCACCAGCACCGTTTCTTTCTGCTCGCGAAGGGACGCGACCGCATCGGCCAGCGTCTCGGTGAGTTTGCGCGCGCGCGCGCCGCGACGCGCCTCGGGTTCGCGCAGCAAAACCAGCCGCTGCGGCGCCATCACCGGCAGCGCGTTCACGCTGCTCATCAAGTCGCCCGGCTCCGCGCGCTCGCCGTCGAGACGGTCGAAGTTGAAATCCACCGGGCCTTCGCCGAGCACCTGCGCGCGCAACCGGGCGATGGCTTCGTCGCGCAGCAGCGCCTCGCTGCCGACGAGCAGATAGGCGGGACGCAGCACCGCCTCGTCGAGTTCCTTTGCGAGTTCCTCGGGCTTCATGGCGCTCCGGGTGTGGCGAGCCGCTCGTAAAGGGCATCATACACGCGCGCGGCGAGCACGCTTGCGAGACGACGCAGCGCCTCTTCGCGGTTGCTGCGCGTCACTTCGAGGTCGGCGCTCGCGAGGTAAAGCTCTCGCGCCTCGAGCAGCGCGCCACCGAGGCTCAGTTGCAAGCTTTCGCCCCGCTCGATCTGCACGCTGATGCCGAGCTGCACTTCGTACTCCAGCGCGAAGCCCAGCGACGAAAAGCTGCGCCCCCGGGTTTCGAGTTCGCGCACGACGCCGCGCAGCAGCAGGTCGGCGCCGGTGGCGTCGTCAACCAGACGCAGGCCACGGCGCAGCAACTCGCGGCTCAGCGCATCGCCGAGCAGGCTGTCAACGCCGGGCTCCAGGGTGTCGTTGCGGAAGCCGTGAAGCGCCACGCGCTCGACCTCGGGCAGCGCACCGCTGGCCCGCACAAACTGGTACCCACAACCGGACGCGCCCCCGAGCAGCACCAGCAAAACCGGCAGAGCAAAGCAACGAAGTAACCGCGCGCGTCGAATCACAACAACCCGTTCTTAGCAAACTCCCGCCATCACCCGGACCGGATTCCCGCATAAGCGGGAATGACGAAGGTGCGGGCATAGACAATGACGAGGTGGCAAGCGGTAACGACACGAAGCGCCGGTCGCGTCAGCGCCCGGCGCTCCAGTTGGACGCGCGAAGCGCGCCAACCATCGTTGTCAACTGGCCGCGCCAAAGGCGCGGCCCAAGACGGGCGCGTCTACCCATAAGCCACTTTTGAGTACTCCGGCAGCCGCTCGGGGCGGTCAACAGGATGGGCGGGGTGCGTCAGCTTCCGGCAGCGGCTCGGCGCGGTCAACGGGATGGGCGGGGTGCTTCAGCGCCCCGGGGTGGCGCTCAGGCGGACGGGCTCGCCGAGTGCGATTTCGACCGCATCCGGGGCATCCGAAAACACCCGGCGCAAACCGCGCAGCGCCGACGGGCCAGCGGCCTCGGGAACGATCAGCCGCAACTGCCATTCCATAGCGAAGCCCGGCTCGGACAGGGCCTGCGCGAAGCCGAGGGTCAGCGCTTCGACGGCGGGCTCGGGTTCGACATCAACCGGCAGCGCGCTGGCGATGCGCTGGACGTTCAGCAGCGCGCAGCGCCTGGCGCATTCGCGGGCGGCGTCGTGCAGCGCGCTCGCTTCACGGCGCGCACGCTCGTCGAATTCCAGCGCCAGCACCCGCTCCGCACGCAGGTGACCAGCGCCGCAGGCCAGCAGCGCGGGAAAGTGCTCGCCGTGCTCCCGCGCCCGGCGCAGCCGCCGGCCGAGCAAACCGTGCAGACGCCAGTCCAGCCAGGCGAGCGGGCCGCGCTGCAGCGGGTCGCTGGCGAAGAAGGGCACGATCAGCAGCCCGGTCTCGACGCGATACAGGGCGCGGTGATCGAGTCCGATGGTCAGGGTCACATTCACGCGCAGGGTTCCTTTGCGAGCAGCGCGCCGAGGATGCCGTTCACGAAGCGCGGCGATGCGTCGTCGCCGTAGCGGCGCGCCAGTTCGATGGCCTCGTCAATCACCACCGCGGGCGGCGGCGCGCCCCGGCTGAGTTCGAAGGCCGCAAGCCGCAGCACGTTGCGGTCCACCACGGTCATGCGCGCGAGCCGCCAGTTGCGCGAGGCCGCCTCGATGCGTGCGTCGAGTTCTGCGCGCGCGGCAAGCACGCCCTCTATGAGTTCGCGCGCGAAGCCCTCTGCGTCGCGCGGCACTTCGAAGTGACGGGCCAGTTCAGCGAGCGCATCCGGCGCCCGCGCGAGGTCGGCGTGCGGGCCGGTGTCTGCGGCATAGAGCGCCTGCAGCGCCGCCTCCCGCGAGCGCCGACGCGGAACCGGGCGCGCGCGACTCACTTCGAGGGCTCCGCTTCGGCCGCCGGTGGCGCGTCGAGCACGCGACAAAGCTGCGCCATTTCGATGGCCGTGCGCGCGGCCTCCGCTCCCTTGTCGCCCGCACTGCCGCCCGCGCGCTCGAGGGCCTGCGCAATGTCGTTGACCGTCAACACGCCGAACGCGACCGGGCAGCCGGTGTCGCGCATCACCTCGCGCACGCCGTCGCTGACACCGGCGCAGATGTAATCGAAGTGCGGCGTGCCGCCGCGAATCACCGCGCCGAGTGCGATGAGCGCGTCGTAACGACCCGACTCGGCCAGGCGGCGGGCGGCGAGCGGAATTTCGAAAGCGCCGGGCACCCAGGCCAGATGCAAGTCGTCGGCGCGCGCGCCCTGCGCTTCGAGAAATGCCGCGCAACCCTGCAACAACTTGTGCGCAACCTCGTGGTTGAAGCGCGACACGACGATGCCGAAGCGCAGACCCTGCGCGTCCGTGCTGACCGCGTAACTTCTCAACGAGAACCTCCGCTTCCCAAAACCGCGTGAAGGTACAGATCTGCGCCAACTCGTCGCACCACCCGGGGCCGGAACCGCACGCGAGCGGACAGGCGGCGCAGGCCGAGTGCGCCGAGCGCGGCGTGCGCGTCGCCGCCCAGCAGGGCGGGTGCGCTGAACCAGTGGAGCTCGTCCACCAGACCCAGACGCAGCAGCGCCGCGGCCAGGCCGCCGCCGCCCTCGACCAGCACGCTGGTCAAACCCTCGCGGGCGAGGCGGCGCAGGGCAAAGCGCAGGTCGAGGTGGCCGTCCCGACGCGCGTTTTGCGCGAGCAGGCGCGCGCCCCGGGCCTCGCGCGCGCTGCGTTTTCGCGGGCCGTGGCCGGTGGCGCAGAGGCACCAGGTTTGCGCGGCCCCGGCGTCGCGAAACAGGCGGGCGCTGGGCGAAACGCGCAGGCGCGCGTCAACGAGCACGCGGACCGGCGTGCGCTCGCTGTGGCCCGGACGGCGCACCGTCAGCGCCGGGTCGTCGGCGCGCGCGGCGCCGGAGCCGATCATCAGCGCGTCGTGCCGGTCGCGCAGCCGGTGCACCAGCGCGCGCGCCGGACGGCCCGTAATCCAACGCGACTCACCGGCGGCGGTGGCGATGCGACCGTCGAGTGTGGCGGCGAGTTTCAGCGCGACCCAGGGCCTGCCGCGTTGGACGACGGAGAAGAAGCCGCGATGCTGCTCGCGGCACTCGGCTTCGAGCACGCCCTTTTGTACCGTCACCCCTTTGCTGCGCAGGCGACGGAAGCCGCGCCCGGAAGTGTGCGGGTGTGGATCGCGCACACCGGCGATCACCCTGGCGATGCCAGCTTCGATAATGGCGTCGCAGCAGGGAGCGGTGCGGCCCTTATGCGCGCAGGGTTCGAGGGTCACGACCAGCGTTGCGCCCCGCACGGCGCGCGCGCCGTGACGCCGCACAGCGCTTTGGAGCGCCACGACTTCGGCGTGCGGGCCGCCGGCAGGTTGCGTCGTGCCGCTGCCGAGAATGCGCTCGCCACGCAGCAGCACGGCGCCCACCGATGGGTTCGGAAAGCAGCGGCCAGCGCCGCGCCGCGCGCAGGCCAGCGCGCGCGCCATCGCAACTTCGGGTTTCACAAGTTCGGCTCTGTTTTTCTATGCCGCCGCGCGCGTTCGAGAGTTGCGAAGAAGGCGTCGTAGTCCGCCGCGCTGTCGAAGTCGCGGAACACCGACGCGAAGCGCGCGGCGGCCAGTTCATCCGTGGCGATGAGTTCCTGCAGCGTCCAGTCGCCGAGCCGGTCGCTGCGGATCTCGACTTCGCCGGACTCCGAGAGTTGCCGCTCGATTCCATCCACCAGCCGCTGAATGGTGTTCTCGGAAACCGGCCGCTTGACGCAGGCTTTCTGAATGGACTGTTCGAGCTTGGCGCGGCTGTACTCCTCGCGCCGCTCGTCGCGCTTGATAATTTTCGGCGCCACCAGGCTCACCCGCTCGCGGGTGGTGAAGCGCCGCCCGCACTCGCCACACTCGCGGCGGCGGCGAATCTCCTGCCCTTCGCGCGTGTCGCGCGAGTCAATCACATGGTTCGACGAGTCGTTGCAGTAGGGACAGCGCACGGCGCGGGCTGACTACGAACCCGTCGGCAGCGAGGGATAGAGCGGGAAGCGCGCGCACAGCGCACGGGCCTCGGAGCGAACGCGCGCCTGCCGCGCCTCATCGTCCGGGGCTTCGAGCACAAGGGCGATCCAGTCGCCGATGCTGCGCATCTCTTCCTCGCGCATGCCGCGCGTGGTCAACGCGGGCGTGCCGATGCGCACACCCGAGGTCACGAAGGGCGTGCGCGTGTCGAAGGGAACCATGTTCTTGTTGGTGGCGATGCCGGCGGCTTCGAGCACAAGCGAAGCCCGCTTGCCCGAGAGCGGCCGCCCGAGCAGCGAGAGCAGGAGCAAATGGTTATCGGTGCCGCCCGAAACGATGCGGAAGCCACGCTCCATCAACCGCTGCGCGAGTGTGCGCGTGTTGGCGATGATCTGCGCGCAGTACTGTTTGAACTCGGGTTGCAGCGCCTCCTCGAAGGCCACGGCCTTGCCGGCGATCACGTGCATCAGCGGCCCGCCCTGACCGCCCGGGAAGACGGCGCTGTCAACCGCCTTCGCAAACGCCGCGTCGCACAAAATCATGCCGCCACGCGGCCCGCGCAGAGTCTTGTGCGTCGTCGTCGAAACCACGTGCGCGTGGCCGACCGGCGTCGGGTGATGGCCCGTGGCCACGAGCCCGGCGATGTGCGCGATGTCGGCGAAGAGCAGCGCGCCGACCTCGTCGGCAATTTCGCGAAAGCGCGCGAAGTCAATCGCGCGCGAGTAGGCGGTGGCGCCGCACTGAATCAAACGCGGGCGATGCTTCAGGGCCAGGCCGCGCAGCGCATCGTAATCAATGCGCTCGCTCTCGCGCGTGACGCCGTAGGGCGCGATGTCGTAGAGCTTGCCCGAAAAGTTGACCGGGCTGCCGTGCGTTAAATGGCCGCCGTGGTCGAGGTTCATCGCCAGCACCCGCTCGCCGGGTTTCAGCAGCGCGCTGTACACCGCCTGATTGGCCTGCGAACCCGAGTGCGGCTGAACATTCACATGCTCGCAGCCAAAGAGCTGCCGCGCGCGCGCGATGGCCAGGCTTTCGACCTCGTCGAGCACATCGCAACCGCCATAATAGCGACGGCCCGGATAACCCTCGGCGTACTTGTTGGTGGCGATGCCGCCCACCGCTTCGAGCACCGCCTCGGAGACGAAGTTCTCGGAGGCGATCATCTCGAGGCAACTGCGCTGGCGCTCGAGTTCGCGCTGCAAAATTCCCGCGACGGCCGGGTCACGGGCGGCGAGCGGCGATGCCGGTGCGCGCGTCAGGCTGTCAATCTGCTGCACCCGCTTGACATGGCGTCCGCCCTCGAAGGGCGTCTCGAGCCAGGCGCGGACGATTGCCCAGGCGGTCTCGGCTGCCGTGCGGTCGCCCGCCAGGGCGATCATGTTGGCGTCGTTGTGACGCCGCGCCTGCTCGGCCGAGGCCACATCATGCACCAGTGCGGCGCGCACGCGCGGGAAGCGGTTGGCCGTGTACATCACGCCGAGGCCGCTGCCGCAGACCAGAATGCCCCGCTGGGCGGCGCCCTCGGAGACCGCGCGCGCAGCCGGCGCGGCAAACTCCGCATAGCTCACGGCTTGGTCATCTCTGGGGCCGAAGTCCCGCACCTCGTAGCCTTCGGCTTCGAGCCGGTTCTTGAGTTCCCGTTTCAGCGCCACGCCCCGGTGGTCGCCGCCGAGCACGATCGGGTCGCCCATCAGGTGTCTCCTCGTTCGAACAGAAGCGCTGCGTTCACGCCGCCAAAACCGAAAGAGTTGCTGAGCGCCACGCGGGCGGACGCCGCGCGCGCCTTGCCGGCCACGTGGTCGAGCGCACATTCGGGATCGGGCGTATCGAGATTCAGGGTGGGCGGAAGTGTACCGGTTGCCAGCGCCTTCAGGCTGAACAGCGCCTCGAGCGCGCCCGCCGCGCCGAGCAGGTGGCCGGTCATGCTCTTGGTCGAGGAGACGGGCAGCGCCTCGATGTGAGGGCCGAAGACCCGGCGCAGGCTCTCGGCCTCGACGCTGTCGCCAGCGGGCGTGCTGGTGGCGTGCGCGTTCACATAGCCGACATCATCGGGGCCAAGCCCCGCGTCCAGCAGCGCCGCCTCGATGCAGCGCCGCGCGCCCGCGCTCTCGATGCTCGGGTTCGCCATGTGGGCGGCGTCCGCGCTGGCGCCATAGCCACGCAAGTAAGCGTGGATGCGCGCGCCGCGTGCGCGGGCGTGCTCGCTGCGCTCGAGCACCAGCAGCGCCGCGCCCTCGCCGAGCACGAAGCCATCGCGCTTCAAGTCGAAGGGACAACTCGCGCGCTCGGGCTCGTCGTTGCGCCGCGACAGCGCCTGCATGTTCGCGAAACCCGCCATCACCAGTTCGAGGATTGCAGCCTCAGCGCCGCCGGCCAGCATCAGGTCGGCGGCGCCACGCTCGATGAGCGCGGCAGACTCGCCAAGCGCGTGCGCGCTCGCGGCGCACGCCGTCACATGACACAGGTTCGGGCCGCGCAGGTCGTGTTGAATCGCCACCATGCCCGCGGGCATGTTCGCCAGCGCCATCGGGATAAAGAAGGGGGAAACGCGACGCGGGCCACGGTCGAGATAGCGCCCGTGGTTGGCGAGGATGGTCGAGAGGCCGCCGATGCCCGAGGCGATGGCGACCCCGGCGCGGTCGTGGTCGAAGTCGGCGCTGGCCTCAAGGCCGGCATCGGTCAGCGCCTCGCGCGCCGCCGCGAGCGCCAGCACCACGCCGCGGTCCATGCGCCGAAGGTCGCGCTCGGCCACTTCAGAAAGTTCCGGCTCCTGCGGCAGCGGCGCGGCGATGCGCACCGGAAGCTCGGGGCCGAAGGCATCGGGCAGACGCACAACGCCGCTGCGCCCGGCAACGGCCGCCCGCCAGGTGCTGGCGACGTCGCCACCCAACGGCGTCACGCACCCGAGCCCGGTAACGGCGACGCCCTGCTCCCTCATATCAGGCCGACTCGATCTTTCCCTTCAGATGCTCGAGCGCCGCGCCGATGGTCTGAATCTTCTCGGCTTCCTCATCGGGGATTTCGATGTCGAAGGTCTCCTCCATCGTCATCACCAGCTCAACGATGTCGAGCGAGTCGGCGCCCAGATCCTCGGTGAAAGAGGCTTCGGGAACGACCTGATCGAGGCTCACGCCGAGTTGCTCCACGACAAGCTCCCGCAGCCGCTCTTCCAGTGACTTCTGCGAACTCATTGTGACTGTCTATCCCTCCTTCGCCCGCGCCGGGGTCAGCGCCCCGGCCACGTTTTCGATGTCGTCCATTCCGCTCACGCCAAGCCTTGCAAGGCTGCGCTCGATGCGCGCCACCAGCCCCGACAGCACGCGCCCCGGCCCCACCTCCAGCGTCCGCTCGACGCCGAGTGAGACCAACCGTCGCACACTATCGCTGAAACGCACGGGCGCCGTCACCTGCTCTTCGAGTAGCTGGGGGATGTGCGCCGCATCGTCGTTCGGCTCCGCCAGCACGTTGCTCACAATCGGCACCCGGGGCTTCGCAAAGTGGAGCCGCGAAAGCTCGCCCGCGAGCTTCTCGGCGGCGGGCCGCATCAGCGCGCAGTGAAAGGGGGCGGAGACCGGCAACGGGGTGACGCGGCGCGCGCCGGCTTCGAGCGCAAGCGCACCCGCGCGCGTCACGGCGGGGGCGGCGCCGGCGATCACCGTCTGCCCGGCGGAATTGTAGTTGGCGGGCGAGACCACGGCGGCGCATTCCTCGGCGGCGCGCGCACAAGCGGTGGCGACGGTCTCGGGGTCGGCGCCCAGCACGGCGGACATCGCGCCCCGCCCCTCGGCGACCGCCTCCTGCATGAAGCGGCCCCGCGCGTTCACCAGCAGCGCGGCCTGCGCGACCGGCAGCGCCTCGGCGGCGACCAGCGCCGTGTATTCACCGAGGCTGTGTCCGAGCATGAAAGCGGGCGCGGGCAGGACGCGCTCGGCGAGCGCGCGCAGCAGCGCGATGCTCGTGACCAGCACAGCGGGCTGCTGAAGCTCGGTGCGGCGAAGCGCCTCGGCCGGCCCCTCGAAGCAGAGCTTCGACAGGGAGAAGCCGAGCGCGTCGTCGGCCTCTTCGAAGACGGCGCGGGCTGCGGCCGACGCCTGCCAGACATCGCGGCCCATGCCGACTTCCTGAGATCCCTGACCCGGAAAGAGCAGTGCGAGCACCGCTTACGCCTCGTCGGGTTCGAACACTTGGCGCCCGCGGTAGCTGCCGCAGCCGCCACACACGCGGTGCGGCGCCTTCGGCTCGCCACACTGCGGACACACGGAGTGCCCGGGCCGCGAAAGCGCCTGATGACTGCGCCGCTTGTTCTTCTTCGATTTCGAGGTGCGACGCTTCGGAACATTCATCGTGCTTCTCCTTCACCCTCAATGTGGTCTGGCGGCAAACCGTACCGGCCCGAAAGAATTGCGAAGGGCGAGTCTGAACGAGTTGCGGCGCAGGCGCAGGCCTGGTGATTGCGGTCGGCGCCGCAGCCGGGGCACAACCCCGCGCAGTCCGCGCGACAAAGAGGCTGGAGCGGCAGGGACAAAATCACAAACTCCGCGATGAAGCGGTCGAGGCGCAGCGCGTTGCCCTGGAAGCAACCGGAGCGGAAGTGCTCGTCCAGACAGAAGCCATCGCTTTCGAGGGCGCGCGCGGCGTCCGGGTCGCTGGGCCTTTGCGCGCCCGCCGGCTCGAGCAGCAGGCGAAAGCGCTCGCTGAACGGCGTCTGGCTGCGCAACAGACAGCGGCTGCAGAGCACTTCGACGACGCTTTGCACCGCCCCTTCGATGTGCAGGTCGCCCTGGCTGCGCCGAACCTCGAGCGCCACCGAGAGGTCGCCCACGACGGGTTCACCCGGCGCCATACCGAGCGCCAGATGCCGCTTTCGCCAAGCAGCCCCGGCCCGGAAGCTGTGGGCGGTGGGGGCGCTCGAAATGCCTTCGATGAGCAGATCCAAGTCGTAGTGTCCCGGAAAAGACCCGGCGTTGATGCCGTTGCGGGCTTAGCA
>JAHRAN010000028.1 GCA_020027245.1 Myxococcota bacterium | reverse complement strand
GACGGGAATGCGCGCGGCAGCGTGCTCGATCGCGCGGCGCTGTTCGCCTCCGAAACCGGTCGTGCCGATCACGCAGGGCACGCCCTGTTTTGCGGCTTCGCCCACGACGGCGAGGGTGGCGTCCGGGGTTGCGAACACCACCGCCACTTCCGCACTCGCCAGCGCCGCCGCAGGGTCGGCGCCGAGCACGACGCCCGCCGCCAGTTTGCGACCGAGTTCCGGGTGACCGGGCGCTTCGAGCGCTGCGCCGAGTTGCAGCGCTTTGTGCGCTTCGAGCGCCGCGCAGACGCGCTCACCCATGCGTCCGCACGCACCCACCACCAGCACGCGCGCGCTCACTGGAGCCCATACCCTTTCAGCGCCCGTTGCAGCCGCTCGCGGTTTTTCTCGGTGAGCGGTGTGAGCGGCAGCCGCACTTCGTCCTCGATGAAGCCGCCGAGGGCGAGCGCTGCCTTCACCGGAATCGGGTTGCTCTCGCAGAAGAGGATGTCGAAGAGCGGCAGCAGTTCGTAATGCAACGCGCGCGCGTGCGCGAGTTCGCCTGCGCGGAAGGCGCGCAGCAACTCGACGATCTTTTCCGGCGCCAGGTTCGACGAAGTCGAAACCACGCCGGCGCCGCCGAGGGCGAGGATGGGCAGCGTCGCCCAGTCGTCGCCCGACAGCACGGCGAAGTCGTCGGGCGTGGCGGCGATGGTGTGCGCCACCTGCTCGAGGTCGCCGGTGGATTCCTTGATGCCAACCACTTGCGCAATTTCGGCGATGCGCCCGATGGTGGCGGCTTCCATCTTCGACGCCGTGCGCCCGGGTATGTTGTAGATGACCAGCGGAAAATTCGTCGCGCGCGCGATGGCGTCAAAGTGCTGCACGATGCCCTGCTGCGTCGGCTTGTTGTAGTAGGGCGAAATCAACAGCGCGCCGTCTGCTCCCGCATCGCGCGCGTGCTGCGTCAACTCGATGGCCTCGCGCGTCGCGTTCGAGCCCGTGCCGGCGAGCACCTGCGCGCGCCCGCGCACGGTTTCGACCACCACTTCGATTACCCGCGCGTGCTCGGCATGGCTGAGCGTCGCCGCTTCGCCGGTCGAGCCGCAGGGCACCAGCCCGTCCACACCGGCGGCGAGTTGACGCTCCACCAGTTTGCGCAGCGCCGCTTCGTCGAGTTCACCCTTGCGGAAGGGCGTGACCAGCGCGGTGAAGACACCTTCGAGCATCATTTAACCACCACCACCTCACCGCTTGCGACGGTAGCAGCCGGGCCGGTCAGGAGGACGCTCCCCGCGCCGCCCGGCCAGGCGAGTTCGAGTTCGCCCCCGCGCAGCGCGACAACGAGTTCCGTATCCGCCACGCCGCGCAGCACCGACACCACCGCCACGGCGCAGGCGGCGCTGCCGCAGGCCAGGGTTTCGCCGACGCCGCGCTCGAAGGTGCGCTGGCGCAGGCGGTGGCGCGACACAATTTCGACGAAGGCCACGTTGGTGCGGTTCGGAAAGGCCGGGTGATTTTCGAGCGCCGCGCCGATGCGCTCGACCGGGAAAGTGTCGAGGCCGGTTACGAAGCTGACGCAGTGCGGGTTGCCAAACGCCACACAGGAAACGCGCAGCGTCTCGCCCGCCACCTCGATGGGCGCATCGAGCAGCGGGCCAGCCGCGCCGGCGTCGCCGAGCGTGGTCGGAATTTTCGCGGGCGCGAGCACGGGCGCGCCCATGTCCACGCACACCCGCCCTTCGCCCCGGTATTGCGGCGTCACCACGCCCGCCAGCGTTTCGATGCGCACCGCGTCGGCTTCCGTATGGCCAGCGTCGCGCAAGTACTTGTAGAGACAACGGATGCCGTTCGCGCACATCTCCGCCTGCGAGCCGTCGGCGTTGTAGATCTCCATGCGAAAGTCGGCGTCGCCGCTGGCTGCGCGCAGCACCAGCAGTTGATCGCAGCCGACGCCGAAGTGACGGTCTGCGATCTGCGCCGCCAGCGCTTCGAGCGGCGGCAGTTTGTTTTGCAGTCCGTCGAGCAGCACGAAGTCGTTGCCCGCGCCGTGCATCTTGGTGAAGGGAAGGCGCCGCATCACGGGCGCACTTCCGGCGGCGCTTCCGGCGCGGGTCGCACCGGCGGCCCGTACTTTCCGCACCCGACGGACGCGCCGAGCAGCGCGGCGGCCAGCGCGAGGGTGGTGGTTAAAAGCAGCAACAAGGACGGGCGTCCGGGTTCGCGGCGCATCAGAGCGGCTCCGCCGTCGGCGCTTTGGCGAGCGCCTCGGCTTCGCGCGCGAGCGCCGCCCGCACCGCAGTCAGGGCCTCCTCGACGCGCGCGCGCGCCGGCCCGCCGGGCTGGGCGCGCGCGTCGAGGGTGTGTTCGAGCGAAAGGAGTTGGCTCGCATCTTTGTCAAAGGCCGGGTGAAAGGCCTGCAGCTCGCTCTGGCGAAGCTCGCGCAGGTCGCGCCCGCTTTCGAGGCAGTGGGCGACCACGCGCCCCACCACTTCGTGCGCTTCGCGGAACGGCAGCGCGCGACGCACCAACGCTTCGGCGAGATCAGTGGCGAGCAGCAGCGGGTCGTCTGCCGCGCGCGCCATCTGCTCCGCGTTCACCCGCAAGGTGGCGAGCGCGCCGGCCATCACTTCGAGGCAGGCGCCGAGCGTTGCGGCGGAATCGAAGAGCGGCTCCTTGTCTTCTTGCAGGTCGCGGTTGTAACTGAGCGGCAGCGCCTTCATCACCGTGAGCAGCGTCACCAGGTTTCCCACCACGCGCCCGCTCTTTGCACGCACGAGTTCCGGCACATCCGGGTTTTTCTTCTGCGGCATCAGGCTCGAGCCGGTGGCGTAGGCGTCCGCAAGTTCGATGAAGCCAAACTCGCTCGACGACCACAGCACCAGCTCCTCCGCCAGCCGCGAGAGGTGGATCATGCAGATGGCCGCGGCCGACATGAACTCGAGCGCGGTGTCGCGCGAGGCGACCGCATCCATACTGTTTGCCGTCGGAGCAGCGAAGCCGAGTTCGCGCGCGGGGCTTTCGCGCTCGATGGGCAGCGTCGTTCCCGCCAGCGCCCCCGCGCCGAGCGGCGAGTGCGCGAGCCGCTTCGTCAGGTCACGGAAGCGCTCGCCGTCGCGCATGAACATCTGCTCGAAGGCGAGCCAGTGGTGGGCGAGGCGCACCGGCTGCGCGCGCTGCAGGTGCGTGTAGCCCGGCAGCAGCGTGTCCAGGTGCTCGCCCGCGCGTTGAAAGAGCACGCGCCGCAGTTCGAGCAGACCCGTGCGCGCGGCGTGTGCGGCGTCGCGCAGGTAGAGGGCGAGATCGGTGGCGACCTGATCGTTGCGGCTGCGCCCGGTGTGCAGGTGACCGGCGTCGTCGCCGATTTTCTCGCGCAGCCGCGCCTCGATGTTCATGTGGATGTCTTCGAGCGCCGGGTCGAAGGGGAACGCGCCGCTCTCGATTTCACCGCCGATTTCCCGCAGCCCGGCGACGATGCGCGCCGTCTCGTCTTCGGACACGAGCCCGCTCGCGCCGAGCATTTGCGCGTGGGCGACCGAGACGCGCAGGTCGTAGCGCGCGAGCGCGCGGTCGAAACCGATGGACGCGCTGAACGCCTCGACGCGGGGGTCGGTCGCCTCGCTGAAGCGTCCGCCCCAGGGCTTCCGCTGTGCGTCCGTGGGCGGCATGGCGCAACTTTCCGTCAATCGCAGAGCTTCCGCAACGCCGTGGGGTGCTATCGCACCCCACCCCTCCCGTTGACCGCCCCAAGCGGCTGACCGGGGTGCTTTGCACCCCGCCCCACCTGTTGACCGCGCCGAGCCGCTGCCGGAAGGGGCGCCGGGCGCTGACGCGACCGGCGCTGCTCGTAGCTATCGCCAGCCACCTCGTTATTACCTATGCCCGCACGAGAGGGAGTTAACCAAGCGCGAGTGGGTAACCTCTGCTCGGCGGCGGACTTTATGGCCCGCCGCCCCCTCTGGGAGAGGGCGGGGGTGAGGGTTCTTAAGGTGGGTGGGCGGGGTGCGCCAGCACCCCCCGCCTTTGTCAGGCTGAAACGGGGGAGGCGTCATGGCGACGCGCAGGCGCGGACAGCGCAAGGGGCGTGCGAAGCGACGCAGGCAGGGGCCGCGCCGCTTTCGGAAGGCGGCGCGCGCCGTGGCGGCGCTGCTGCTGCTCGGCAGCGTCGCGCTCGGCTTTTCGACCGCGCGCTATCTGCTGCAAAGCGACGCGCTGGTGCGGGCGCGCTTCGAGGGCGCCACCTTCCGGGTGCCCTCGCGCGTGCTGGCGGCGCCGACGATTCTGTACCCGGGGATTGACTGGCGACACATTGACCTGCGCGGTGCGCTCGCGCGCCTCGGTTATCGCCCCGCGCCGAGTGCGCAGGCGCTGGCGCCGGGGCGTTACCACTGGAGCGACACGAAGGTCAGCATCCACCGCCGCGCCTTCGAGCACCCGAGCCGCGCGGCGCCGGCGCGTCAGGTGCAACTCGAGCTTGCGGGTGAGCGCATCGAGCGCCTGCATGATGCGCCAAGCGGGCGCGAGCTCAGCGTCTTCTTTCTCGAACCCGAGCAGATCGGCAGCTACTACGGCCCCGCCCACGAGCAGCGCGAACTGGTGAAGCTCGACGAAGTGCCGGCGCATCTGGTCGAGGCGGTGATCGCCGTCGAGGATCAGCGCTTTCTCACGCACGCGGGGCTCGACCCGCCGCGCATCCTCGGCGCGTTGTTCGCCAACCTGCGCTCCGGGGAAATCGAGCAGGGCGGCAGCACGCTTACCCAGCAACTGGCGAAGAATTTTTTCCTGACGCCGGAGCGCACCTTCCGCCGCAAGGTTCAGGAAGCCGTGATGGCGCTGATCATCGAGGCCCGTTACTCGAAGCTGCGCATTCTCGAAACTTATTTGAACGAGATTTACTTCGGGCAGCGCGGCGGTGTCGCCATCCACGGCGTCGGCGAGGCGGCGCGGCTTCACTTCGGCAAGCGCGCGCAGGACCTCGGCCTGCACGAGTCTGCGCTGCTCGCCGCCATCATCCAGAGTCCGAACGGTTTGTCGCCGCACCGTCGGCCCGAGGCGGCGCAGCAGCGGCGCGATCTGGTGCTGCAGTTGATGCATGAGCAGGGGCGGATCAGCGACATTGCGCTGGCGCGCGCGCTCTCACAGCCGCTGCAGGTGGCGAAGGTGACGCCCGAGCCGCGCGAGGCGCGCTACTTCCTCGACGCGCTGCGCCGCCAACTGCCGGAGTTCTACGATCAGGCGAGCCTTTCGAGTGAGGGGCTCCGGCTCTACTCCACCCTCGATCTGCGGCTTCAGCGTCTGGCCAGCCGCGCGCTGCGCGAGGAACTCGAAAGGCTCGAAGGGGAGCATCCCGCGCTGCGCCCGCAGACGCCCGACGGCGAGGCGCTGCAGGGTTGCCTGATCGCGCTGCGCCCGCAGACGGGCGAAGTGCTGGCGCTGGTCGGCGGGCGCGACTACGCGACGAATCAATACGACCACTGCACGCAGGCGCGAAGATCCACCGGCAGTGTGTTCAAAACCTTCGTGTATGTCGCCGCGCTCGAGCCGCGCGAGGGGCGACGTCCGGCGGCGGCGGCGGGGGGGGTTAAAACGCTCGCCGACTGGCTCGACGATTCGAAGCTGGTGGTGCCGCTGCGTCGCGGCAACTGGGAGCCGCGCAACTTCGACCGCGAGTTCCACGGCCGCGTGCCGCTGCGCGTGGCGCTCGAAAAATCCTACAACGTGGCGACGGCGCGGCTCGGGCAGGAGGTGGGGATCGAGCGGGTCGCCGATGTGGCGCGGCGGCTCGGCATCACTTCGCCGCTGCCGGTGGTGCCGAGCCTGGCGATTGGCGCCGCCGACCTGTCGCCGCTCGAAGTGGCGCGCGCTTACGCCACGCTTGCGAACGGCGGCATCCGCCCGCGCATCCGAACTTTTGAAGACATCGTGGATCCGCGCGGCGAAACCGTCGAGCGGCAGGCCATTGACTTCGAGCGCGTGCTCGACGCGGGCACGGCGTATCTTGCGGTTTCGCTGCTCGAAGGCGTGGTCGAGCGCGGCACGGCGGCGTCGCTCCGGCGGCGGGGTATCGAGGGCCCGCTGGCGGGCAAGACGGGGACATCGAACGACGAGAAGGACGCTTGGTTCGTGGGCTTCATGCCCGAACTGGTGGTTGCAGTCTGGGTGGGTTTCGACACGCCGCGCAGTCTGGGGCTCGCCTCGAGCCGCGTGGCGCTGCCGATCTGGGCGCGCTTCGTGCGCGAGGCGACGGGTGGTGTCGTGCCCGGCGCCTTCCCGCGGCCGCGCACGGTGATCGAGCGTCAGGTTCACCCGCAGACCGGCGCGCTGGCGCTGGCCGGCTGCCCCGCGCGGCGCAGCGAACTCTTTGTGATCGGCGCCGAGCCGGCGCACACCTGTCCCGATTGGGGCGCCGCGCCGGCCCAGTCTGTGCCGCCGCCGCCGGAGCGTCGTCCCGGCCTGCTGCGCGACCTCTTCGACGACTGGTTCGGCGGATGACCGGGGTGCCGGCGGGCTGCGCCCGCCCCAACCCTTAAGAACCCTCTCCCCTAACCCCTCTCCCGGAGGGAGAGGGGAACCGAGCCTTAATTGAGCGGCGCCGCTTCATCTCATCTTAACCCTCTCCCTGTCCGGCAGCGGCTCGGCGCGGTCAAAAGGATGGGGAGGGGCGTAAGCCCCTCGGAGAGGGATGCGACGGGCCTTGTAGCCCGTCGCCGGGTGAGGGTGGCGGCGCCGGACTGGATTCTCACCATCACGGGAACGAAACGGACGGAGGTAAGCAGGTGGTAGCGACACGAAACGCCGGTCGCGTCAGCGACCGGCGCCCGGCAGCCGCTCGATGTGGAGCGCGCGCGCGCGTCACCGCTTCTGCCGCCACGCCGACCCGACTGGCGCTGGCGCTGCTGCTGTTGACCGCGTTGCTTGCCGGCTGCCTGGGCCCCGGCGGGGCGTCGTCGGGCGTCGGGGGGGAGCGTGGCGCGCCAGCCCTTCGCATTGGCGATTTTGCCGGCCACGGCGGGCCCGTCCGGCGCGCGGCCACGCGGCTGGTGCTGCAGGGTCTCGACGCCGATGCGCGCGCACAACCGGACGCGGCGCTGGCGCACTATCAGCGCGCGCTGCAGGTGGATCCCGAAAACCCCTTCGCCTGGCTGGCGCTGGCGCGGCACGAGGTTTTTAACAACCTCCCCACCGGCGGCTCGGCCCGGCGCGCGCTGGCGTTTCTCGACAAGGCGGAGGCGGCGTTCGGTGGCCTGGCCAAGGCGCCCTGGCGGCTCGTGACGCCGCATTTCGAGGGTCTGCGCGGCGTGGCGCTTCTGGCGAGTGGCCGCGCGGCTGAGGCGCGGCCCCATCAACTCGTGGCGAGCCGCGCCACGGTCTGGGCCGATGGCCGCCTCGACGCCGCCGAGCTGCGGTGATAGCGTGGCGCGCGCCGTGCTTTCCAACTTGCGGGTGTTTCTGGGCGTCGCGGGCCTGGTGCTCGCGCTCGATCAGGGCACGAAGCAATGGGTGGTGACGCGGCTCGAAGTCGGCGATGCGCTGCCCGTCATCGCTGGCCGCTTCTACCTGACCCATGTCACCAACCCCGGCGCCGCCTTCAGCCTGCTCGCGGATACGCCCGAAACTTTTCGCGCCTGGTTCTTCCCCATCCTCGGGCTGGTCGCGCTGCTGATGGTGGTCTCGCTCTACCGCCAGCTTGCGCCGGGGGATGCCCTGTCCGCGGCGGCGCTCGGCGGCATTCTGGGCGGCGCCTGCGGCAACTTGAGCGACCGCCTGCTGCGTGGCGGCGAGGTGGTGGACTTCCTGCACATCCGGCTGTGGTCGGGTTATGCCTGGCCGGACTTCAACTTCGCCGACAGCTTCATCGTGACCGGCATCGCCGTGCTGCTGCTGACGCTTATGCGGGGCGCTGACGCGCCCCGCCCCACCCGTTGACCGCGCCGAGCGCTGCCGGAGGCTGAAGCACCCCGCCTATCCTTTTGACCGCCCCGAGCGGCTGCCGACCCATCTTTGATCGCAGCGGTGCTGCCACCGACGGAAAATGCCACCTTGACAGCGCGGCGTTGTGGCGGTTTACTGGTGGGGGCAATCGAACCGGGGGGGGAGATTAAAAGTATGAAGTTCTTCATTGATACGGCCAACGTCGAGGAGATTCGGGAGGCCGCCGAGGTCGGCCTGCTCGATGGTGTCACCACCAACCCCTCGCTGCTCGCCAAAGAGCCGGGCGACCCGACGGCGATTCTGCGCGAGATCACCAAGCTCGTGGCCGGGCCGGTCAGCGCCGAGGTTACGGCGCTCGATCACGCGGGTATGGTCGAGCAGGGGCGCGAGCTCAGAAGTATCGCCGACAACATCGTGGTCAAGGTGCCGATGACTTTGGAGGGCCTGAAGGCGATCCGCCTGCTTTCCAGGGAAGACGTGCCGACCAACTGCACGCTGATCTTCAACGCCACCCAGGCGCTGATGGCGGCGAAGGCGGGCGCGACCTTTGCGTCGCCCTTCATCGGCCGCCTCGACGACATCTCGGCGGACGGCATGGGGCTGATTGCGCAGTGCTGCACCATCTACCGCAACTACGGGCTCGCCACCGAGGTGCTGGTGGCCAGCATCCGCCTGCCGCAGCAGGTGACCCAGGCCGCGCTGCTCGGGGCGCAGGTCGCCACCATTCCGCCCAAGGTGCTGCGCCAACTCGCCGATCACCCGCTCACCGACGCCGGCCTGCAGAAATTTCTGGCCGACTGGGAGCAGGTGAAAAACCGCGCCTGACGCGGGGCGCTCACACACCCCGCCACGCCTTTTGACCGCGCCGAGCCGCTGCCGGAAGAAGCAAGCAAGCGCCGCCAAGCGCCGCCGCTCATTGGGGATCGGTTCCCTCTCCCTGTGGGAGAGGGTCAGGGTGAGGGTGCTCAAGGCTGGGCGGCGGGCGCAGCCCGCCGGTGTGCATTGCCTGTCGCTTTGGAGGGCGGTTCGGGTAGAATCGCCCACTGCTCCTTTCACCACCGAGGCTCTTGTGCCGTACGAGAAGAAAGACGCGCTGCGCTACCACGAGGAGGGACGGCCGGGCAAGATCAAGCTGGTTCCCACCAAGCCGACGACGACTGCGGATGACCTCTCGTTGGCCTACAGCCCCGGCGTCGCCGAGCCCTGCCGGGAAATTGCAAACCAGCCCGACGATGTTTACCGCTACACGGCCAAGGGCAATCTGGTCGCCGTCATCTCGAATGGCACGGCGGTGCTCGGGCTCGGCCACATCGGCGCGCTGGCCAGCAAGCCGGTGATGGAGGGCAAGGGCGTCCTGTTCAAGCGCTTCGCCGACATTGATGTGTTCGACATCGAACTCGATTCGCTCGACCCGCAGGAAATCATTCGCACCTGTCAGGTGATTGCGCCGACCTTCGGCGGCATCAACCTCGAGGACATCCGCGCGCCCGAATGTTTCGTGATCGAGAAGGCGCTGAAAGAGACCCTCGACATTCCGGTCTTTCACGACGACCAGCACGGCACCGCCATCATCTCCGGCGCGGCGCTGCTGAACGCCGTCCAGATCGTCGGCAAGAAGCTCGACGAGGTGAAGGTCGTGTTCTCCGGCGCCGGCGCATCGAGCATCACCTGTGCGCGGCTGTACAAAGATCTCGGCGTGCGCGCGGACAATGTGACGATGGTGGACAGCCGTGGCGTCATTCACAAAGGGCGCAGCGCCGGGCTCAACGAGTACAAGCGCGCCTTCGCGCGCGACACCGACGCGCGCACCCTTGCGGATGCGCTGGTGGGCGCGGATGTGTTCGTGGGGCTTTCGCAGGCGGGGCTGGTCACGAAGAAAATGGTGGCCTCGATGGCGCGGGACCCGATCATCTTTGCGATGGCGAACCCGGACCCGGAGATCACGCCGGACGCGGTCGCCGAAGTGCGCAGCGACGCGGTGATGGCCACCGGTCGCTCCGACTACCCGAATCAGGTCAACAATGTACTCGGCTTTCCGTTTATCTTTCGCGGCGCGCTCGATGTGCGCGCGCGCGCCATCAACGAGCCGATGAAGCAGGCCGCCGTGCACGCGCTGGCCGAACTCGCACGGCGCGGCGAGGCGGTGCCCGAAGTGGTGAAGCGCGCCTACCCCGGCGAAGACATGGACTTCGGCCGCCACTACATCATCCCCAAACCCTTCGACCCGCGCGTGCTCCTGTATGTGGCGCCCGCCGTCGCCCAGGCCGCGATGGAAACCGGCGTCGCCCGCCGCAAGATTGACCTGCTCGAATACGAAACCCGCCTGAACGAACGCATCGCCGAGGTCTCGGGGCTGTAGAG
>JAHRAN010000024.1 GCA_020027245.1 Myxococcota bacterium | reverse complement strand
AAGGGCAGCGCCACGAAGACCATCGAGGAGCCAAAAGTCGAAATGCCCCGCGCGACGAAGAGGCGCAGAAAGGCGCCCTCGCGCAGCAGCCTGAACCCATCTCGAAAGCGCGTTGACTCCGGCACGGGCGGGAGTGTGGCGCATTCGCCGGAGCGCTTCGCGCCCCGGCCCATCCTTTTGACCGCGCCAACGCTGCCGGAGGCTCATGGCGGAGCTTGTGATGACTCCCGCGAAGGCGGGAATCCAGTCCGGCAGCGGCTTGGCGCGGTCAAAAGGATGGGGGAGTGCGTAGCACTCCGGCTGCGGCAGTGGGGGGTGGTCGAAGCGGCGGAGCCGCCACCCTCACCCGGCGACGGGCTACAGGGCCCGTCGCATCCCTCTCCCTTACAGGGAGAGGGTTAAGAAAAACCAACCGCCGCCTCACTAAGGCTCGGTTCCCCTCTCCCTTTGAGGGAGAGGCGCCGTCTCCCCTATGGGAGCCAGCGGGGGTTCGGGTGAGGGTTCTTAAGGTGGGCGGCGGGCGTTGGCCCGTTCTACCTTCGCCCGGTGGCGCGCACCCGCAGGACAAGCATCCCCGGCGCCGACCGGCGTATCGAGTTACAGGAGCTTCGTGAGAAGGGGGTGGCCGCGCTCTTCGGGCGCAGTCCCGGCGCAACGCCGCCGCTGGTGGTGGAGATCGGCTTCGGTCGTGGTGAGTTTCTGTTGCACCTGGCCGCGCAGTCGCCCGAGGCGCTGCACCTGGGCGTCGAACTTTCCGCAAAGCGCGTGCTGAAAGTGGCGCGTCGCTGCGCTGGCGCGGGGTATGAAAACCTGCGCCTGCTCCGGGCCAGCGGCGAGGCGCTGCTTGCGGATGCGCTCGAAGACGGCAGCGTGCAGTGTTTCTGGGTGAACTTCCCCGACCCCTGGCCGAAGAAGCGTCACCACAAAAAGCGCCTGCTGCAGGCGCCGATCGTGCATCAGTTGGCAAAGCGTCTCGCGCCGCTGGGTCGGCTCGAAGTGGCGACCGACCATGCGGACTACGCGCGACAAATTGTTTCGGTGCTGCGCGACGAAACCCTGCTCGAAAACCTGCTTGCGCCCGCGCCTTTCGCGCGCGAGGTGGCCGGTCGTGCACAAACGGCCTACGAACAGCAGTGGCGCGCCGAGGGTCGCCCGCTGCACTTCTTCCGCTACCGGAGACGGCCTTGAGCGAGCGGGAAAACATCAAGAACTACGCGCCCGATGCCCTGCGCGCGCGCTTGCAAAAAGACGGCCTGCCCGGCTTTCGCGCTGCGCAGATTACGCGCTGGCTGTATGCGCGGGGCGTCGAGGACTGGGATGCGATGAGCGACCTCGGCCTCGACCTGCGCCGGGAACTGGCGCGGCGTTTCGAAACCCGGGCGCTCGAAACGGGCGAAGTTCAGCGCGCCACCGACGGTGTCATCAAGACCCAACTGCGCGCGCGCGACGGCGCCGTGCTCGAAAGCGTGGCGATTCCCGAGCGCGGGCGCACGACGCTTTGTCTCTCCACGCAGGTCGGCTGCCCGCTCGCCTGCTCCTTTTGCGCCACCGGCGCGCTGGGGTTCACGCGCAACCTGAGCAGCGCCGAGATCATTGACCAGATGTGTCGGATGCGGGAGCTGCTGCCGGCCGGGCAACGCATCACCAACGTCGTCTTCATGGGCATGGGCGAGCCGCTGCTGAACCTGCCGGGCCTTTTGCCAGCGCTCGACACGCTGCTTCACCCGCAGGCCTTCGGTCTGGCGCCGCGCCGCATCACCGTCTCGACCGCCGGTGTGGCGAGGCGCATTCCCGAACTGCTCGAGCAGGCGCCCGTCAACCTGGCGGTCTCTCTGCACGCGGCAAACGATGCGCTGCGCGACGAGCTGGTGCCGCTCAACCGCCGCTTCCCGCTCGCGCAATTGTTCGCCACGCTGCGCGCGCTGCCACAGCTTTCGCGCCGGCATCCGGTGTTCTTCGAATACACGCTGATGGCGGGCGTGAACGATTCGGTCGAGGACGCGCGTGCGCTGGCGCGGCTCCTCGCTGGCCTGCCCTCGAAGCTGAATGTGATTCCGATGAACGAGCACGAGGACGCGCCCTACCGCGCGCCGACGCCGCAGGTGATGGATCGCTTCCTCGCCGAGTTGTCGCGCGCCGGGGTGGTCTGCACGCTGCGCCGCCCGCGTGGCGCCGACATCGAGGCGGCCTGCGGGCAGTTGGCGCTGCGCCCGTCGCCGTCACCACCGCCGCCGTCGCCTGCGGGCGCGCGTCAGGGTCAAGAACCGGGCACGACGAGGCGCTGACCGGGCTGGATGCGGTGCCGGTTCGGCAGGCGGTTCAGCGCCACAATCGCATCCGCGCGCACGCCGAGCCGCCGGGCGATGGCGTCAATCGTGTCGCCGCGCTGCACCGTGTAGACGCCCTCGCGCGCCGCCGGGTTCGAGAGCCGCAGCAGGTGGCCAACGCGGATGCGGTTCGGGTTCCGAATCCGGTTCCAGGCCGCGAGCTCGCGCACGCTGATGCCGAAGCGGCTCGAGATGGACGCCAGATTCTCGCCCCGCCGCACGCGATAGACGCCGCTTTCGGGCAGCGCCTGACGCGCCGCCAGCGCCCTGGCGCGGCCGCGCAGCGGCAGCGTCAGCACCTGCCCGGCGCGAATGCGGTGCGCGCTGCGCAGTCCGTTCGCCACCACGAGTTCGCGCTGCGAGACGCCGAAGCGCTGCGCGATCTTGCCGAGCGTGTCGCCGCGCCGCACCCGATAGCGGGTATCTGCAGTCTGCCGCGCCTTGCGCTGGCTTGCGGGTATGGACGCCAGCACAGCAGCCGCTTCCGCGCGCTCCGGGTTGCGGGGCAGCCGCAGCTCGTAGCCCTTCGGCACATATTTTTGCCCGTTCCAGACCGGCGCGCGCAACGCCGGGTTCGCCTGCCGCAGGCTGGCGACCGACACATCGAAAGCGTGCGCCAGCGCGGCGGGCTTGTAGTAGTGCTCGAGGGCGACGCGCTCCGGCCGCTGCTCGGCGTCGCGTTCAATCGGGCCGAAGTAGGCCTCCGGGTCGCGGTCAATTTCGAGCGCCGCGAGGAACGAGCAGTAGAAGTTACGGGAGGCGAAGCCGAAGGTGCGGCTCTTGTAGCGCTCGAGCACGACCTCGATGTCGCGGGTGCCGAGCCGCCGGATGGCCCGCGTCATGCCGCCGACGCCGTGGTTGTAGGCGGTGATCGCAAGCGGCCAGCTCTTCGTGCGCTGGTAGTTGCGGGCGAGCAGCTTTGCCGCGGCGACGGTCGAGAGCCAGGGGTCGTTGCGCTCGTCCACGACGCGGTTGATGCGCAGAAAGAGCCGCCCGGTCGAGCGCGTGAACTGCCACAGCCCCGAGGCGCCGACCGAGGAGCGCGCATCCGGGTTGAACGAAGACTCGACATGGGGCAGGGCGGTCAACCCCGTCGGCAGGCCGCGCCTTTCGAAAACCTCGTTCATGTTTTTGCGCCAGCGCCCCTGACGCTGCAGGCCAGCGCGGAACTTGTTGGCCTGTCCCAGTTGAAAGCGCACCAGCCCCGCCGCCTGTCGGAGCCTCGCGTTCGACACATCGCGCGGGAAGAGCGCCAGCACGCGCTTCTGCTCGGCGCTGAGCCCGCTGCGCCGTCCCTGACCGAGCAAGCGCAGCGTCGCCTTCAGTTGCTTGCGGTGACGCTCGACGACGCGCTCGCGCGCCCGCCGCCCCGCGTTCCTCGGCACATCAATGGTGCGGTACACAATGCCGAGATCACGGGAGTCGTGCAGAAAACCCTGGCTGGTGTTGATCTCGCTGTAGACGCGCTTCCAGAACGCCACCGGCGCTTCGAGCGCGGGCGGTTTGGGGAAGTCCTCGGCGGCGGCATGGGTCGAGGCCGCCAGCGCGAGGCCAAGTGCAGTGCCGATGACGAGTCCCGCAAGCGCCAGATGCCGCTGCCAGGACCGCTTCTTGTCCATGTCCCGGGTGGTTGCCCTCAAGAGTGTCCCCTTTTCTGCATCGGGGGGAGTGCTTCGAAGCTCGCGCAGCCCGGCGAGCAGGCTGCGGAGCGACCATTTGGGGGACGGATGGAACAACGAAACGGGAGCATGCATAACACACCCCCGCCCCGCCCGTCCACCCCGGCGGGCTGCGCCCGCCCGGGGTGGGGCTTCGCCCCTCCCCATCCTTAAGAACCCTCTCCCCTAACCCCTCTCCCGGAGGGAGAGGGGAACAAGAGAGAGACCAAGCGCCGCCCCATTAAGGTTCGGCGCCGCCACCCTCACCCTAACCCTCTCCCTCAAAGGGAGAGGGAACCGGAGAAGACAGGGGAACCGAACCCGAACCTTAATGAGGCGCCGTTTCATCTCATCTTAACCCTCTCCCTGTAAGTGAGAGGGGGGCGACGGGCCTTGTAGCCCGTCGCCGGGTGAGGGTTGCGGCCCCGCCGCTTCGACCATCGCCACTGCCGCAACCCCCCCCCCGCCATGAGCCCTCCGGCAGCCGCTCGGGGCGGTCAAAAGGATGGGACGGGGTGCGAAGCACCCCGGTCAGCGGTCAAAAGGCGTGCCGGGGGCGCGTAGGCGCCCCCGGAATTACTTCCCCCGACGCCCCTTGCGGCGCGCCTTTCGGGCGCTCTTGCGCTTGTTCCGGGCCTGCGCTCGCGCCCGCGCGCGGCTCTGGCGGCGCAGTTGGCGGTTGCCGCCCTGGTCGCCGAGCGGCGTGGCGGGGTCTC
>JAHRAN010000014.1 GCA_020027245.1 Myxococcota bacterium | reverse complement strand
TCGGGTCCGGGTAGCGCACCTCGACGCGCCGCGCCTTCGGGTTGTCCGAATACATCGGAATGCGGCAGGCGGCGGAGCGGTTGCGGGCGGAGAGCGCCAGAATGGTCGGCGCTTCGAAGCCGGGCGTCAGCCGCTTGTACGAGTTCGTGGTCGGGTTGGTGAAGGCGGCAATGGCGCGCGAGTGCTTGATGATGCCGCCCACATAGTGCAGCCCGAGTTCGGAGAGCCCGGCATAACCGTCGCCAGCGAAGAGCGGCTTGCCGCCCTTCCACAGCGACTGGTGACAGTGCATGCCCGAGCCGTTGTCTTCAAAAATGGGCTTGGGCATGAAGGTGGCGGTCATGCCGTGCTGCCGCGCAACCTGCTTCACGCAGTACTTGTACTTGGTGACCGCGTCGGCCATCTGCAGCAGCGGCGAAAACTTCATGTCTATTTCGCACTGCCCGGCGGTCGCCACTTCGTGGTGCTGCGCTTCGATCTCGATGCCGACCGACTGCATCGTCAGGCACATCTCGCTGCGCAGATCTTGAAGCGAGTCGCTCGGCGGCGCCGGGAAGTAGCCGTGTTTGTGGCGCGGCTTGTAGGCGAGGTTGCCGCCCTCCTCCTGGTTGCCCGAGTTCCAGACGCCCTCCACCGAGTCAATCTCGTAGAAGCCGTGGTTTGCGCCGGTCGAGAAGCGCGCATCGTTGAACACAAAGAACTCCGCCTCGGGGCCGAAGAACGCGGTGTCGCCGATGCCGCTGTCAACGAGGTACTGGCCAGCGCAGCGCGCAATATGACGCGGGTCGCGGCGATAGGGCTTGCGCGTAACCGGGTCCACGATGTCGCAGATCAACACCAGCGTCGGATGCTCATAGAAGGGATCCATGAACGCGGTGTTCGCGTCGGGCACCATCAGCATGTCGCTCTCGTTGATGGCCTGCCAGCCGCGGATCGAGGAGCCGTCGAAGCCCAGGCCATCGCGGAACACGCTCTCGTCAATCATGTCAATCGGGAACGAGCAGTGCTGCCAGGTTCCGGGCCAGTCTATGAAGCGCAGGTCGGCCATCACGGCGTCGTTGTCGCGTGCAAGCGCAAGGGCTTCAGCAGGTGTCATGGGCTTCCTCTCCGTTGTCGCTGCCGCCGCCGTTTCGTTTTGCGCAAAACGGCGGCGAGGGGGTGGATCAATCAGACGGCTTCCGAGCCACGGTCGCCGGTGCGGATGCGAACCGCCTCCGCAACCGGGATCACGAAAATTTTGCCGTCGCCGATGCGGCCGGTGTTCGCCGCGCCGACGATGGCCTCGACGGCCTTCTCCATCAACTCGTCGCTGACCACGACCTCGAGTTTGATCTTGGGCAGGAAGTCAACCACATACTCGGCGCCACGGTAGAGCTCGGTGTGCCCCTTCTGGCGACCGAAGCCCTTCACCTCGGTCACCGTGAGGCCCTGAATGCCGATCTCGTACAGCGCCTCCTTCACTTCATCGAGCTTGAAGGGCTTGATGATGGCTTCGACTTTGTACATCCCGAATCTCCTCAGTCCGGCGGCTTGGTTGGGCGACGGCTTCGCTGGAACGCCGGGCGAGTGAAAACCTTATCACAGGTGGCGAGCCGGTGCGCCGACCGCCAGCCACCGACGCCAGCCCGGCTCAGAAGCTGTAGATCAACTCGATGCCGCCGAGCAACTGGTCGTCTTCCGTGGCTTCGCCCCGGTCGTTCCGGAACCGCCGCTCGTTCGGGTGCGCCTCCTCGATGCTGTCGAAGCGCAACTCGCCGCGCAGCAGCAGGTTCTCCGCCAGCAGGTGATCCACGGTGCCCGTCAGGGTGAACATCTCGAGCGCCGTATCGTTGGCATCGCCGAAGAAGCCATCGAGGTCGAGATACTCGCCGCGCAGCGCCACGCCCGTGCGCTTCGAGAGCGCATAGCGCCCGGCCACCGCAACGCCGAAGCCGTCTACGTCCTGGTTGTGACCGTCGCGCGCCATCATGTAGTCGTTCGGCCTGTCTGCCGAAGCCAGCAAGCTATCGCACGCCACTCTCTCGTTCATCACAGCGTCCCCGCTCGCGTTCGTGTAGCTCTCATCGCAGAGCACCGCGCTGTTCTCGGTCGAAATGTAGTCGGCGTTCAGGTAGGCCTCGAAGCGCTCGCTTGGCGACCAGCTCAAGATCAAGTCGAGGATCGTCTCCTTGTCGCCCGCCGCGCTGCCGCCGCCGGCCTCTTCGGCCGCGCCGTGGATGCCGGCCAGCGAGAGCGAAACGCTTTCGCCAAGCTCGCGGCTCAGCGCAAAGAGCAGCGCCTTGTTGTTGTTCACATCAATGTCGGAAGCCGGGAAGTTGCGGGTGCCGTTCACCAGCCCGAGGCTCAGGTCAAAGGCGCCGAGGCGGGTGCTCGCCAGCACGCCCGTGTGCGTGATCGGCTGGAACAGGTTGTACACCTGCCCACGGGTGATGTTGAAGTTGGACGGCGCCTGCACCACCTCGGCGCCGATCAGCGTGGCGAACTTTCCAACCTGAAAGGTCACGCCGGGGCCGAGCGGCGCCTGATACTGCACGAAAGCCTGATACACCTCGAGGTCGTTGCCCGACGCGCCGTCGCCGCCGCTGAGCCCGGACAGCAACCCGGCAGACTTGCCATACACCAGGTCGGCGCGGAAACCCGCGCGGCGCGCTTCGCTCACCGGTCGCTCGATTTCGAACCAGAGCTGGTCGAAGGCGAAGCTGTTCGAGTCCGCCTTGAAGGGGTTCGCGGCGATGCCGCCCGCGCCGCTGTTCGCAGCGTCCAACTGCCCGTCGTCGGGGTTTTCAAAATTGTAGTTGTAGCTGGCGCTGGTCCAGCCGCTGACTTCGATCGTGTCGAGGAACGACGCCGCGCCCGCCGGGCTGGCATCGCCCGCACGCACCCGACCGAGCAGCGCCTGCTGCTCGCGCAGTCGCCCCTGCGCCTGCTCCAGTTGCCCGCTGGTGGCTTCGAGCTTGCGCTCGAGTTCACCGAGCCGCGCCTCCAGGGCGCGGAACTTCGCCTCGGTTTCATGGGATGCCGCCCGCGCAGCGAGCGGGGTTGCGCCCAGCGCGAGCAGCACGGCGATGGCAATGGCGACGGGGCCACAGGGGTTGCGCGTCATTCAGAGTCTCCTTGTCAGATGGGATGGCGGAGTGTGAAAGCAAGCCGCGTGCCGAACGGCCAGCACGCCCCATCCGCCCCGCAGCGCCCCCTCGCCCCGCCCGCTGCCCAACAAACAGGCACCACGACAGACGAACCTGCCCGGATCGCAAGCAGCAACGAGGGTCTCGCCGGAGGGAGTGCGAATCACTCGGGGCCGCCACCCTCACCCCTACCCCCTCTCCCTCATAGGGAGAGGGGAACCGGAGAAGAGGGAACCGAACCCGAGCCTTAATTATGCGGCACCGCCCATCTCTTCTTAACCCTCTCCCTTAGGGAGAGGGGGGCGACGGGCACTGAAGCCCGTCGCCGGGTGAGGGTGGCGGCGGCGCGCAATCTTCCACCGCCACTGCCGCAACCGTGGCGGTGTGAGAACGCCACGACCAGCAGGCAGCCTCGACACGAAGCGCCGGTCGCGTCAGCGACCGGCGCTCCAGACCTGCGCGAAGCGCCTGCCATGTTGTAACTGGCCGCGCCCTTGGCGCGGCCCAAGACGGATGCGTCTACCCACAAGCCACGCTATGAGTACTCTGGCAGCCGCTCGGGGCGGTCAACGGACCTGGAGTTGGAAAATGCCCGCCTTGCACCACCACGCACACACATCGGACGAGGCGGGCGAGACCGGCGTGGCGCCGGCAGACAGCCGCCGCCGCCTCGGCTTCGTGCTCGCGCTGGCTGCCACCTACATGGTCGCCGAGGCGCTGGGCGGGCTCTTTACCGGCTCTCTCGCGCTGCTCGCCGACGCTGGCCACATGCTCTCGGACGTGGCCGCGCTGGCGCTTTCGATCTTTGCCCTGTGGCTGGCGAACAAACCGGCGCCGGCCTGGCGCACCTTCGGCTACCGGCGCAGCGAAATTCTGGCCGCGCTGGCGAACGGCGTCATGCTGGTCGTCGTCGCCGTCTTCATCCTGCTCGAAGCCGTCGAGCGCCTCGGCGCGCCGCCACCGGTCAAGGGCCTGCCGATGCTCGCGATTGCAAGCGGCGGCCTGCTGGTGAACCTGCTGGGGCTGCGGATTTTGCACGGCGACTGGCGACACAACCTGAACCTGCGCGCCGCAAGGCTGCATGTGCTCTCGGATGCGCTCGGCAGCGTCGGCGCGATGAGCGCGGGGCTTTTGAACTGGGGCCTCGGCTGGCGACTCGCCGACCCGGTGGCGTCGCTGCTGATCGCGGCGCTGATCCTGCGCTCCTGTTATGCGCTGCTGCGCGAGACCGTGGATGTGCTGCTCGAAACCGCGCCCGCACAACTCGACATGGCGGAACTCGAGCGCGCGCTGACATCGGTGCCGGGGGTCGTGTCGGCCCACGACCTGCACGTCTGGACCATCACCAGCGGCATGACCTCGCTCTCCTGCCACCTGCACACGCGCGCGGAGGTTGACGACCCGGGCGTGCTCTCCGCCATTCAGGCGCTGCTGCGCGAGCGCTACCGCATCCGCCACGTGACGATTCAACTCGAACCCGAGGGTTTCGAGGAAAACGTCGAGGTCTGTTAGAAGGAAGGGCTGGCGGTGCGGGCGTGGCGGTATACTGCGCCCTTATGGCTGTGGTGCTGGCGATACTGGGGGCTGCGCTCGGGGTGTTCATCGGCGAGAGCCTGTGGGCGGGCCTGTCCGGCGGCGCGCTCGGCTTCCTGCTGGCGCAATCGTCTGATCTGAAGGACGCGCTGACGCTGCAGGGACAGCGGCTGCGGAAACTCGAAGCGCAGTCGGAGAGCGCGGCCGCACCGGCGCCCACTCCCGCGCCGGCGCCGACGGCAGCAACGCCGGCGGCGATCGCAGCGGAGCGGGAGAGCACACAAACGCCACCCCCCGATGCGGCGCGCCGCGCAGCACCCGACGCGCTGCTCGCGCTCGTCCCCAACGCCGCGCTTCGCTTTCTGCGCAGCGGGGGCGCGCTGACCGGGCTCGGCGTGCTCGTGCTCTTCTTCGGCGTCGGTTTCCTCGTCAAGTACGCGGTGGATCACGCGCACTTCCCCATCTGGCTGCGGCTGCTTTGCACTTTTATCGGCGGGTTGATCGTGCTCGCGCTGGGTTTAAGCCTGCGCCAGCGGCGGCGCAACTACGGCCTGCTGCTGCAAGGCGGCGGCATCGGCATCCTGTATCTGACCATTTTCGCCGCCTACCGGCTTTATGCGTTGATCCCCGCTGGCCCGAGCTTCGCCACCCTGGCGCTGATCGCCCTGTGCGGCGCGCTGCTCGCCGTGCGGCAGAACGCGCTGACGCTGGCGACGCTCGGCGCCGTCGGCGGTTTTCTGGCGCCGGTGCTGGCCTCCACCGGCAGCGGCGCGCACATCGCCCTGTTCTCATATTACCTGGTGCTCAATCTGGGCATCTTCGCCGTGGCCTGGTTCCGGGCCTGGCGCGTGCTGAATCTGGTCGGCTTCGTCTTCACCTTCGGCATCGGCTCGCTCTGGGGCTATCGCTTCTACGCCCCTGAATACTGGAGCAGCACCGAGCCTTTTCTGCTCGCAAGCTTCGCGCTCTACACGCTGATCCCCGTGCTCTTCGCCTTCCACCAACCGCCACGGCTCAAGGCGCCCACCGACGGAACTCTGGTCTTCGGCACGCCGCTGGTGGTGGTGGCGCTGCAGGCGGCGCTGGTTTCCGACTGGCGTTATGGCCTTGCGCTCTCTGCCCTGGGCTTCGGGCTCTACTACCTGATCCTCGCGGGGCTGATGCTGCGCCTGGGTCGCGCCGCGCAGCGGCGACTCGTCGAGGCCTTCGTCGCCAACGGCGTGGTGCTGCTCACCCTGGCCGCGCCCTTCGCCTTCGAGGCGCGCCCCACCTCGGCGCTGTGGGCGCTCGAGGGCGCGGCCATCGTCTGGGTGGGCATCCGCGAGGGGCGGCTGCTCGCCCGCAGCTTCGGCGTCGCGCTGCAGGCGCTCGCGGGGGTGGCGCTCGTCGGCAGCTTGCTGGCGGAGCACGGCGGCGCGCTCGCGTTCGTCTTCAACCGCGAATACTACCTCGGGACTTTGCTGCTCACGGCCGCTGCGCTCTGCTCGGCGCTGCTTTTGCGGCGCGCGCAGGCTGCGGTCTTGCCGGCGGAGCGCACGCTGGTGGTGAACGGACTGCTGCTCGCCGGCGCGGGCTGGTGGCTGGTCGGCGGCATCTCCGAGTTGCTGCGGCTCTTCTCCACCGAGGACGCCGCGGCGTTGATGCTGATCTTCTTCGCCGCAAGCGCCGCCGCCGCAACCATCGCGGCGAAGCGGCTGGCCTGGGCGGAGTTGCGCATCGCGACCCTCGGCTACCAGCCGCTCTTGTGGCTCGGCTTCGTGCACATCGTCGAGCAACTCGATCATCCCTTTGCGGGTTTCGCTTTAATCCCCGCCTGGCTCGTCGCCATCGGCGCACACTTCTGGTTGCTGTGGCGGCTGGAACACGACGGCAGCGGTAGTGAAAGTGAGAAGGAGGTGGTGGTTGTTAAATCCGTCTGGCTGCACGCCGGACTTTTGTGGTTGCTTGCGGCGATCGTCACCACCGAAGTTGGCTGGCAGGTGCAGCGCGTGTTGTCCGCCACCTGGGAAGCGGCGGCGGTGGTGCTGACCCTCGCGCTGCTGCTGCTGCTCACAAGCCGCTACGGGCCGCGCCTCGAATGGCCCATCGGGCGACATCTTGCGCACTACCGCTCCTTCGGGCTCGCGCCGCTGGCGCTGCTGCTCTTCGCGCTGCTGCTGAGCACGAGCCGCCTGCCGGGCGACCCCGCGCCCTGGCCTTATCTGCCACTGCTGAACCCGGTGGACAGCAGCAGCCTCGTCGCGCTGTTCGGCCTCGGGTACTTCGTGACGCGCGCCGACGGCGGCGACGCCAGCAGCGTATGGATGCGCTACCTCGCGCGCCGGGGCTTTTGGTGGATTGCCGGGGCGGCCTTTCTCTGGCTCAACGTCGCGCTGTTTCGCGTGCTGCATTTCTTTGCGGGGACGCCGTTCACGCTCGAAGCCTGGCGCAGCACCACCCTGGCGCAGACCACGAGCACGATGCTCTGGGCGAGCCTCTCGGTCGGCGCGATGCTCTTCGCTTCGCGCCGCAAGACGCGCGACATCTGGTTCAGCGGCGCGGGGCTGATGGTCGTGGTGGTGCTGAAACTCTTCAGCGTGGATCTCTCGAGCGCGCAGACCATCTCGAGGTTCCTCGCCTTCCTCGTCGTCGGGCTGCTGCTGCTGCTGGTCGGCTACTTCTCGCCGCTGCCGCCACGCAAACAGGCGGCGGGCTGACAGCGGTGGTGGCGAGGCAGTTCAGTTTTGAAGCTCCGCCAGCACCGGTCGCATCCTTTTGAGCGCTTCCCGCAACACCGCTTCCGGCTGCGCGTAGCTGAAGCGCAGGAAGCCCTCGGCGGCGGCGCCGAAGTCCAGGCCCGGCGCCGCGCCCACGCCGGCGCGTTCGAGCAGCCGCGTCGCCAGCGCGACCGAGTCCGCAGCGAAGGCGCGCGCATCGGCGAGGATGTAAAAGGCGCCGGCGGGCGTCACCGGAATGACAAAGCCGAGTTCGCGCAGACCGTCGAGCAGCAGCGTGCGACGCCGGCTGTACGCGCGGCGCGCAGCTTCCACCGACGCTGTGCCCTCCCGCAGTGCTGCGATGCCGGCGTGCTGCACAAACTCGTTGGCGGAGATGAACAGGTTCTGCTGAAGGATCTGCAGCGTGCGCAGAGCCGCTGGCGGCGCGATGGCGTAACCCAGGCGGAAGCCGGTCATGGCATAGCGCTTCGAGAAGCCGTCGAGCACAAAGACCTCGGCGTCGGCATCGGCGACTTCGAGTGCGGAGACGCAGCGCGCGCCGTCATATACCAAGCCGTCATAAATCTCGTCGCAGATCAGCGCAACGCCGAGTGCGACCAACTCCTGGAGCACTTCGCGCGGCTGGATGGCCCCGGTCGGGTTCGCGGGCGTGCCCAGCACGATGGCGCGGGTGCGGGGCGAGAGCGCGGCGCGCACGGCGTCCGGGTCCAGCACAAAGCCCTCGGCGGCGCGCGTCGGCACGAACACCGGCTGGCCGCCGCAGAAGCGCACGAAGTTCGGGTAGCAGGGGTAGTGCGGCGCGGGCACGATCACCTCGTCGCCCGCTTCGAGCAACGCCGAGAACAAGAGCAGCAGCGCCGGTGAAGTGCCGTTGCTGACGATCACCCGCTCGGCATCGAGCGCCACGCCGCTGCGCGCCTGTTTGTCGCGCGCGATGGCCTCGCGCAACTCGGGCAGGCCGCGGCTGTCCGTGTAGTTGGTTCTGCCTTCGAGCAGCGCGCGGCGACACGCTTCGAGCGCAGCCGGCGGCGGGTCGAGGTCGGGCTCGCCGACCTCGAGGTGCAGCACGCTTTTGCCCCCGCGCTCGAGCGCCTGACCACGCTCCATCACCTCCATGGCGAGAAAGGGCGCGATGCGGGCAATGCGTTCGGGGATGCGCACGGCCCGCTTCCTATCCCAAAGCCCGTGGGGCGTCAAACGGGGGGCGGACTCGTGGCGGGTTGCTAGCATTCGTCGCGCTGGGGAGTTCATGTCCAAGGGTCTTCAGATTGCCATCGGCGTGGTTTCGGTGATCGCGCTGCTCGGCTGGGCTGCGAGCGACGCGCTGCAAGAAGGCGCGGGCGGCTTCGTCTACTACCAGACCCTCGGTGAGTTCAGCGCCAGCGACGTCACCGGGCGCGCGCGGGTCCACGGCTATGTGGTTGCGGGCTCGATCGTGCGCGATGTCCCCGCCCGTCAGGTGCGCTTCCGGCTTCAGGAGTCGCCCGCGCAGGCGGCACAGGGCAACGCCCCCACGACGACCGCCGGGCGCGCGCGCCACCTGCCCGTGGTGTACGCCGGCCTCGAAACGCCAGACCTGTTTCGGGACGGCGCCGAGGTGGTGGTCGAGGGACAAAGGCGCGCGCCGGGCGGCGACTTTCTCGCCAGCAACGTGCTGGCCAAGTGCCCGTCCAAGTTCGAAGCGGCGGGTAGCGAAAGCGCATCGCGCTGACGGTGCCGGCGCTCCTCGAAGTCAGGCGGAACGCGGCGCTGGCCGGGCGGGCACTTTGTGAGCGCGCGCCAACGGCAGCAGCGCCGCCGTCACGACGGAGCGCGCGGTGAGTGACCTCGGCTTCTACGCGCTCCGGCTCGCACTCGGCGTCGCCACGCTCGGGCTCGTCGCCGGTGTCGCCGCTGGCGTAACACAGCGCAGCGACTGGGCCGAGGTCGCACGGCGCGCGACCCTTATCCAGTTCGCGCTGCTCTGCCTCGCGCTGCTGTCGCTCTTCGTCGCCTTCTACCGCCTCGACTTCGAGCTGGCCTATGTGGCGACGAACGCCGCCCGCAGCATGCCCCTTCCCTACCGGCTGGCCGCACTCTGGGGTGGTCAGGCCGGCTCGCTGCTGCTCTGGTGCTGGATGCTCGCCGCCTACAGCGCGGCCGCCGTGACCGTGAACCGCCGCAACACAAGGCTCTTGCCCTGGGTCTCGGCCATGCTCTGCGGCAACGTGCTGTTCTTCCTGCTGCTGCTCAACTTCGTGGCGAACAGCAACCCCTTCGAGACGCTGCCGCCGCAAGCCGTCATGTCCGACGGCAGCGGCCTCAACCCCCTGCTGCAGCACCCGGTCATGCTGATCCATCCGCTGATGCTCTACACCGGGCTCACCGGCTTTGCGGTTCCCTTCGCCTTCGCCTTCGCCGCCATGGCCTCGAATGAGCTCGGCAGCGACTGGCTGCGCATCACCCGTCGCTGGACGCTGTTCGCCTGGTGCTTTCTCTCGATCGGCATTCTGCTCGGCGGCCGCTGGGCCTACGAGGTGCTCGGCTGGGGCGGCTACTGGGCCTGGGACCCGGTCGAGAACGCATCGCTGATGCCCTGGATCGCCGCCACCGCCTACCTGCACTCGGTGATGGTGCAAGAAAAACGCGACATGTTGAAAATCTGGAACCTGCTGCTGATCGGGCTCACCTACACGCTGTGCCTGTTCGGCACCATGCTGACGCGCAGCGGTCTGGTGCGCTCGGTGCACGCCTTCGCGCAGACCGAAATCTTCGGCCAGCTCTTTCTCGGCTACCTGCTGCTCGTGGCCGCGCTCTTCTTCGGTCTGCTCGTGTGGCGCAGCCCGCGGCTGCGCGCGCAAAATCAACTGGAATCGGTGCTGTCCCGCGAGGCCGGTTTCCTCGTCAACAACTGGCTCTTCATGGCGCTGCTCGGCGTGGTGCTGACGGGCACGATGTTCCCGAAACTCAGCGAGTGGCTCGAGGGCGTCGAGCGCTCGGTGGGGCCGGCCTTCTTCAACCTGCTCGGCGCGCCCATCGGGCTGGCGCTGCTCTTGTTGACGGGCGTCGCGCCGCTCTTCGCCTGGCGACGCGCGACCAAAGCGCGGCTGCTGGGGCAACTGCTCTGGCCGACAATCAGCTTCGTCGTGGCCGCTGCAACGCTGAGCTTTGTTCTGCGCGAGCGCTTTGCGTGGCTCGCCATACTGACCTGGTCCCTCGGCGTCTTCGTGACCACCACCATCATTCAGGAGTACGCGCGCGCGCTGCGGGCGCGTATGCGTCACGGCGAGGGGCCGGCGCGCGCCATCGCCAACCTGTTCCGCAAGAACCAGCGGCGCTATGGCGGCTACATCGTGCACCTCGGCATGGTGTTTCTGTTCGTGGGTTTCGCCGGTGCGGCCTTCAACCAGGAGTTGCTCGAAAACCTGCGCGTCGGGGAGAGTTTGTCGCATGGCGATTACCGGCTCGAATACCGCAGCGCACGCGCCATCGAGGCGCAGCACTACGGCGGCGCCGAGGCGCGGCTCGCGCTCTTCGAAGCCGGCGAGCCGCGCGCCATCATGCGCCCGGAGCGGCGCGTCTACTGGCTCGAAGAGCAGCCGGTTTCGATTCCGTCCATCTTTTCCACGCTGATGGAAGATCTGTATCTGGTGCTGACTGCAGTCGAAGCCGACGGCTCGGCCACCTTCAAGCTCTACCGCAACCCTCTGGTCAACTGGATCTGGATCGGAGGTCTCACCTTCGTGCTCGGCACACTGCTGGTGATGTGGCCCTTCCGAGCCGGAAGGGCTGGCGGAGGTGCTTCCGCACCTCCCTCCGCCTTTTGACCGCGCAAAGCCGCTGCCGGATGTACTTCCGTACCTTGGTCCATCTCTTGACCGCGCAGAAAAACTGTCGGAAGGGCGGCTCGTTCGCCGGGGCCGTGCTGCTGGTCGGCGTGATGCAGATCAGCGCGGCGCTTGCGCAAACCCCGGGGCTGCCGACGGGGCCGGGCCGGGTGAATGGTCAGGTGCTGCACAGCGAAAGCGGCGCCGCCGTGCCCGACCTCGAAGTGGTGCTCTATGCGCTTTCGCCGGATGGCGCGCCGGGCCTCGCGCGCACGCGCAGCAACGAGGAGGGGCGCTTCGAGTTCACCGGCATTTCGACGCGCCCTGCGATCACTTATTTGCTCGGCGCGCGCTACCACGGCCTGCCCTACCCCGGCGAGCACATCCGCTTCGGGGCGGGCGAGCGCGAAGCGACGGCGCTGATTCGCGTCGCCGAGTTGACGTCATCGCGCGCCGCGCTGCGGGTGGTGGGCGTGGCGTTTCAGTTGCAGCGCGTGGCGCGGGGGCTGCGCGTCACCCAGCAGGTGCGCTTTCACAACGAGGGCGCGCGCACCTTCTATCAGCCGACGGCGCAGCGGCGTGATCCGGCAGGCGGGCGCGCGAGCGCCGCAGCCTTCGAAGCTGTGTTGCCCGCTGGTGCGGCTGACTTCGAAATGCCGCTCGGCGCCGTGCCCGAGGGGCTGCTGCGCAGCGACCGCAAGCTCTCCTACTTCGGCCCGATTCACCCGGGCGCGCACGAACTTTCCTTCAGCTACACGCTTGCCGGTGCGCGCGACGAGAACGATCACGAGCGCTTTGCGCTGCGCCTCGCCTCACCCGAAGGCGCGCCGCTCGAAGTGCGGCTGCCGCCGGGGCTCGGGCAACTGACCGCGCCGGGGCTGCGTCTCGAACCGGCGCCGGCCGAAGCCGCAGCGCCGGGGCCACGGCAGGAGCGCTGGTCGAACAGCGCGGGCGGCGTGTTCGATATCGAGCTGCTGCTGCCGCCGGGGCGGCGCGACCCGGCTGCAGTGCGCCCGCTGCGCGCGCGCGTGCTGCTGCGCGTGGATGACACCGCACTCGAGGTCAACGAGAGCTACACGCTTCAGGTGTCGGGCGACGCGGTGCTGCTCGCCGACTTTGCCGCGCCCTTCTTCCATCTCACGCTGCCGGCGCGCGCCACCGCGCTCGAGTTCGGCAGCGACGCGCCGGGGGTGACGCTCGAAGCGCATCCGGATGGCGGCTTGATAGCAACCGGCAGCGCCGCGCCCGGCTTGTTCCAGATCGGCGCGCGCTACCAGCTCGCCGTAGAGCAAGCGCCCGCGCGCTTCACGCGACGCTTCGCCACCCGGCTGCCCCTGCTCGCCATCTTTCTGACCGACAGCGGCGATTTACTGCCCGCATCGAAGCGCCTGCACCGCCGCCGCCCGCTGCGCGAAGCGGAGCGCAACTACCAGCACCTCGAGGCATTCGAGATCACCCCCGATGAAGTGGTGGAACTCGTGATCGGGCGGCGCGCGCCACCGGCTGCTGCGCGCGGGCCGCTTTCGCTTGCGGCGGCGGCGCTGCTCGCACTCGGCGCCGTGGTCTTCCTGTCGAGTCCGCTGCGCAGCCGCGCCGCCGGCATCGCCGCCGAGCCGGTGCGCAGCGCCACGGCGCGCGAAGCCGAAGCGCTGGCCCGGGCAGAGGGCGATCTCGACCACGACCTCGAAACCGGAAAGCTCTCGGTGCAGGATCACGCGGCGCTTCTAAGCGAGTTGCGCGCACAGGCGCGCGCGCTGCAAGAGCGCGAGCAACAGGAAGTGCGACGGGCCGAAACCGCAGCCCGTACCATCGAGCGCAGTGAAGACGCCCGAAGCTGCGCGCGCTGCGACGCCCGCCTCGAAGCCGCGCACCGCTTCTGCCCGAACTGCGGCGCGAAGCGCGCACAAGAAGCGTCACCCGGGTGAGTGGGCGCGGGGCGCAGCGGAGTGAGCCGATGAGCAGCGCGGACAACGCGCGGGCTTCGCAAGCCGCCACGCCTGCGCTTTCGCTGCGCGCGCGGGGCATCAGTCGGCGCTTCGGCGCGCGGGTTGCGCTTCATCCGCTCGACATGGAGCTGAGCGCTGGCGGCGCCCTGGCCGTGCTCGGCCCGAACGGCGCCGGCAAGTCCACGTTGCTGCGCCTGCTGGCTGGCTTGATGCGGCCGACGAGCGGTGTCATCGAGATCGGCGACGGCGGCGGCTTGAACCGCGTGGCGCGGCGCGCGGCGATTGGCCTCGTCGGACACGAGAGTTTCAACTATCGGGCGCTCACGCTGCGCGAGAACCTGGAACTTGCGGCGCGGCTGCACGGTCTCGCCGATGTGCGCGCGCGCGCAGGGCAAAGCCTTGCGAAGCTCGGGCTTGCGGGGTTTGCCGAGCGGCGCGTCGCCGACCTGTCCCACGGCCTGCAGCGACGCCTCGCCATCGCGCGCGCGCTGCTGCACGAGCCACGGCTGCTGCTGCTCGATGAGCCCACGAGCGGCCTCGACCCACGCGCAGCCGCGCGCCTCGGCGAGCACTTGCGCGAGCGGGCAACGACGACCGGCGCCGCCTGCGTGCTCGTCACCCACGACCTGAACTTTGCTGCGGCGCTTTCGCAGCAGGCGCTGGTGCTGGTGCGCGGCCACGCCTGTGCGCTGCCAGAGGCGGCGCTTGCCGACGCGGCCACGCTCGCGCAGGCCTGCAGCGCCGCCGTCGCCCGCCTCGAGGCCGCGGCATGAATGTGCTGCGCGCTGTGCTGTGGAAGGATCTGCTCATCGAATGGCGCAGCCGCGAGCGCAGCGTGGCGATGCTCGTCTTCGCGCTGCTGGTGGTGGTGATCCTGTATCTCGCGGCGCCGCCAGCGGACACGCCCGAAGCGCGCGCCGCACTGCCGGGAATGCTCTGGGTGGCCTACATCTTCGCCGCAGTGCTGGGGCTGAACCGGGCCTTCGCCCTCGAACTCGATGAAGATGCGCTCACCGGCCTCGCCCTCGCACCCGCAGACCGCGGCTTCATCTTCCTCGGCAAGACCCTTGCGAGTTTCGTGCTGCTGCTCGGGGTGCAGGCCGTGACGGCGCTCGCCTTCGGCCTGGCCTTCGGCGTCAACTTCGCACCCGTCGCCCTGCCCTTCGCCGGCGTGGCCGCCCTCGGCGCGCTCGGCATCTGCGTGGTGGGGACATTCTGCTCGGCGATGGCCATCCGCACCCGCTACCGGGAAGCCATGCTGCCGCTGCTGATGCTGCCGCTGCTGCTGCCGATTCTGCTCGGCGCTGTGCGCGCCACCGACGCGCTGCTGAATGGCGAAGCGCTGCCCGGGCTGGCGCTGCAACTTTTGCTGGTCAGCGACGGCGTGTTCACCATCGTCTGCTACCTTGGCTTCGACGCCGTGCTCGACGAGTAAGAAGGAATAGAAAGGTGTTAAATGTGTTTGACGCCACCTCGCCCATTGCCCGCGCGCCCGCCGCACGCCTCACCAGCGTTCTCTGTATCGGCCTGTTTCCCGCCTGGGCCTTTGCGGTTTTTAATGCGCCGATTGATTCCTTTCAGGGCGTGATTCAGAAAATCCTCTACATCCACCCGCCGCTGGCCTTCGGCGCCTACCTGGGTTTCATCTGCACCGCGCTGTTCGGCGCGCTCTATCTCTGGAAGCGCGAGCCGCGCTTCGACCACTGGGCGCTCTCCGCCGCCGAGGTGGGCGTGCTGCTTTGCACCCTGATGCTGCTGACCGGCCCCATCTGGGGCAAGGGCACCTGGGGGCGCTGGTGGACCTGGGACCTGCGCCTGACCCTCACCCTGCTGCTCTACTTCGTCTATGTCTCTTATCTTCTGCTGCGCGCCTTCAGCGAGGGCAGCGAGCGGGCGGCGCGCTTTGCGGCGCTGTATGGAATTCTGGGGCTGGTGGTGGTGCCGCTCAACCGCTTCGCCATCGAGCTTTCGGGCGGGCGCGCGCTGCACCCGGCGAACCTGAACCCCGGTGACGACCAACTCGGCGCGGGTATGACGTCGCCCTTCGTGCTCGGCGTGCTGCTGGTCTTCGCCTGCTTCGCCTGGCTTCTGGTGCGGCGCTACGAGCTATGCCGGCTGCGCGAAGCCGTGCTCTTGCAGGAGGCGGAGAGCGAGCGGGAGGATGCGTGGGCTACCTGATCAGCGCCTACGCCTTGAGCCTGATCGGCGGCTTCGGCTACGCGCTCTGGCTCACGCGCGCAAGGCAGAAGCTTCGTCGCCGGCTCGAAGCGGCGTCGGCGGCCCGGCGCAGCGACGGCGGGCCGGGCACGGCGTCAAACCGGGCCAGCGCCGAGGCCGGCTGAATATGGTTGACAAGCAGCGGCGTTTCGCAGTATAAGCAGGCGTTCGCCAGACCCTGAACCCCCCACCCCCCACAAAGCGCGCGCGCCACCCCTCATCGCAGCGGCGCTGTCGCCAGCGGGCTACGGCCCGACGGCTACGGCAGCCGGCAAGGCGGGGCCGGACGGGCGTCGTCGAGGGGCGCTCCGGAGGCGCCAATCACAATGTCAGGCATGCGGCGAGGTGTCGGTTACTGCGAGAACACCGACTGCGAGGACTACGCCAAGGGCGTCTTCCTGCTGAACCACGGTGACACTTTTTACTGCCCGCGCTGTCGCCAACTGGGCAAGGTGGAGCGGGAGCGCGGCTTCTACGCCGGCAACTCGGGCATCTTCAAGGAAGTGCGGGTCGAATACAACTTCGACCCCACCAGCAATGTGTACCGGGAGATCGCCATCGTGCGCGACGAAAGCCTGTGGGGGCGCAACAACGTCTACACCATGCAGTCGCCGCTGATCAAAACCGAGAAGCGCGCGCTGAAGATTGCCGAGGCCATCCTCTCGAACCTGAACCGTCACCCCCGGCCGCCGAGTGAAAACGAGATTCCGCGCACCACCGAGATCGTGCTGTCTTTCGATGACCCCGTTGATGAGTTCAAGCGCAAGGTCGGGCAACTCGGGCGCGAGCTCGAACAGAGCGGTCTCTCCGAAGCGCCGGCCTAGGGCTTAGCGAGGCGCGCCGTGGCCAAGCAACCCGCCGCCATCGTGGTCGGCGTGGGGCCGTACCCGGGGCTCGGCGCCGCCCTCGCGCGCCGCTTCGCCAGCGAGGGCATGCATGTTTTCCTCGGCGCGCGCAGCGAGGAGAAGCTGCAGCAGGTCGCCGACGAGATTCGCGCGCAGGGCGGCAAGGCCACGCCGGTGCCGATGGACACCACCGTGAGCGCCGATGTGGCGCGGCTCTTCGATGTGGCCGAGCGCGAGGCTGGCGTCCCCGAACTGGTGGTCTATAACGCCGGCAACAACCGCTTCGCCCCGCTGCTCGAAATGAGTGACGAGTTCTTTGAAAAGCTGTGGCGGCTGTGCTGTTTCGGCGGCTTCAAGGTGGGACGCGAGGCAGCAGGGCGCATGGTTCCGAA
>JAHRAN010000186.1 GCA_020027245.1 Myxococcota bacterium | reverse complement strand
CCATCTATCCTCCCGATCTACCCTCCCGCAACGGGGACAGGTTATCACACTTCGCGCAGGCGGTTGACGACAGCGCGGGTCGGCTAGGCTCCGGCGATGCTGCGCTATCGGAAGCGACGGGAACGCGCGCCGAGGCGGCCCGAACTCAGCCGGCTGACCGGGCGCGCCGGGCGGGCCGTGGCGCTTGGCCTGCTCGCGCTGCTGACGCTGGCCTGCGACCGCAACATCGAGCCCTACCGGAACGAGCCGGTCGAGGCGCCCGACCTCGCGCGCATCTTCCCCGAAGGCGCCGGCCAACCGGGTGTGCTGCCCCTCACCGGGGCCGACGGCAGCGGCGCGCTGACGATGCCACCGCCGCCACCGGGCGCGCGCGGCCTGCCGCCCGCACCATCGCCAGCGCGCAGCGACGCCACCGGCGGGGCCGGCGGCGGATCGGGCAGCCGCTCGGGGCGGTCAACGGGTGGGACGGGGCGCGCGAGCGCCCCGGCTGCGCCGCCGCTCACGGGCACGATCACGCTCGCCCCCGCTTTGCGGGGCAAAGTCAAACCCGGCGCGGTGTTGTTTCTGATCGCGCGCAGCGGCGCAGCGGGCCCACCGACCGCCGTGCTGCGCATTCCCAGCCCGGTCTTTCCACTCGACTTCGAACTCGGCCCCGAGCACAAGATGATCGCGCAGTTGCCCTTTGCGGGGCCGTTCACACTGAGCGCCCGCGTGGACAGCGACGGCGACGCCATCTCCCGCACGCCCGGCGACCTCGCAGGCGAGGCAGCCGGTCGCCATCTGCCGGGCGCGCGCAATATCCGCCTGCAGATTGATCAGGCGCTTTGAGCCGGGCGCAGCGCAAGGCAACCCGGTGTCGCAACCGCTGATCCTCTACAACACGCGCACGCGGAAGAAGGAGCGCTTCGCGCCGCTGCAGGCGGGCCGCGTCGGCATGTACACCTGCGGGCCGACGGTGTATGGGCCGCAGCACATCGGCAACCTGCGCTCGCAACTCTTCGCCGACCTGCTGAAGCGCGTGCTGATCGCAAAGGGCTTTGCGCTGCGGCACGTCATCAACATCACCGATGTCGGCCATCTTTCGGACGACGGCGACGATGGCGAAGACAAGATGGAGCGCGCCGCCACTTCGAGCGGCGAGCGGGCCGAGGCGATTGCGGCGCGTTGGACCGAGCACTGGCGGCAAAACCGCGAGGCGCTGAACTGCCTGCCGCCCGAGGTGCTGTGCAAGGCCACCGAGCACATCGCCGAGCAGATCGAGTTGGGGCAGAAGCTCGAAGCGGCCGGGCACACCTACCGGTTGCAGGAAGGGATCTACTTCGACATCGCAACTTTCCCCGCCTATGCGGAGCTCGCCCGGCTCGAACTTGCCGGGCAGACCGATGCGCAGCGCATCGAGCAGGTCGAGGCCAAGCGTCACCCTGCAGACTTCGCCATCTGGAAGTTCAGCGCAGCGGGTGTGCGGCGTCAGCAGGAATGGGATTCGCCCTGGGGGCGCGGCTTCCCCGGCTGGCATCTCGAGTGCACGGCCATGAGCAGCTTGTTTCTGGGCAGGCAGTTCGACATCCACACCGGAGGCGTTGATCTCGCGCCGGTGCACCACAGCAACGAAGTGGCGCAGGCCGAGTGCGCCTTTGGCGTTCATCCCTGGGTGAACTTCTGGTGCCACAATGAGTTTCTCGACTTTCAGGGCGTGAAGATGTCGAAGTCGCTGGGCAATGTGCTGACGCTCGACGACATCGCCGCCACCGGCATCCCGCCGCTGGCATTCCGCTACTTCTTCTTGCAAGCGCACTATCGCCAGCAGCAGACCTTCACCCTTTCGGCTCTGCGCGCCGCAGCCACCGGTTACCGACGCCTGCGCGGCCACGCCGATGCGGTGCGTCAAGCGGAGGGCGACGCCGATGCGAAGCGGCAGGCCCCGTGGCGCGAGCGCTTCGCCTCCGCACTGGCGGACGACTTGAACGCGCCGCGCGCGCTGGCCGTGGTCTGGGATGTCGTGCGCAGTCCGGAGCTGCCAGCGGCTGACCAGAGCGCCCTGCTCCAGCACTTCGAACCCTGCCTGGGACTCGGCCTCGACGAGCCCGTCGCTGCGCCAGCCCCGGAGGGCGACGAGCGAATTGACGCGCTGGTTGCAGAGCGCGAAGAGGCCCGCCGCACCCGAGCCTTCACCCGCGCCGACGAAATCCGCAACCAACTCGCCACCGAGGGCATCACCATCGAAGACACCCCCGAAGGCCCCCGCTGGAAACGGGGCTGAGGGGGCAGCGTGATTCCCGTCGCAACCGGTCGCTGACGGCTGCAACCACAGCTTCGCTAGCGACCGCTGATTTCGTCTACGGCGCGTTTTGGGCCAGCGACTACGAGTTTGTCGCCGGCGGCTACCTGGTCGCCCGGGCCGGGGACGCGCACGCTGCGGCGGCGGTCGCCTCCCTCGCTGCGCAGCAGCAGCACCTGCACGCCGTGGCGCGCGCGCAGGTCGAGGTCGCGCAGGCTCTGGCCGATGAAGGCGGCGGGGGCGAGCAGTTCTTGCACCACGAAGCCGCCGCCCAGGTCCACCTGATGGACGCGATCCACCACCGCGACCGAGCCGCCGACGCCGCCGGCGAGGTCGCGGCGCAGCACCTCCTGACTGTAACTCGCAATCACATCGCGCTTGTGCACCGAGCCGACCAGGCGGCGTTCGTCGTCGCGATCCACCACCGGGATCTCGTCCACGTCCTCGTTGCTGAAGAGTTGCATCGCCAGGTCGAGGTCGTCGTCGAGGGTGAGCACAGCGCGGCGCGGGGTGAACAGATCGCTCGCCACAACCAGCGTGCGCAGCGGCTCGCGCTCGTAGATCATGCGGATCAACACCGGCACGCGAATCGCGCCGAGTAGAAAGCCCGCCTCGTCCACCACGAAGAGTTCGGTGTGCTCGCCATCAACCATGCGCGTGATGATCTCTTCGAGGGGCTCCGATGCGCGCACCACGACCGGCTCGGGGTCGAGAATCTCGCGCACATATAAATTCTTCAGCACGTTCGGGTCGTCCTCGCGCTTCAAGTCAACACCGCGCCGCACGAGCTTGGTGGTGTAGATCGAGTTGCGCGCGAGGCGCATCGCGAGCAGGCTGCTGACGACCGAGGCCGCCATCACCGGCGGAATCACATCAATCTTCTGCGTGAGTTCGAAGATGATGATGATCGCCGAGAGCGGCGCGTGCGTGGTGGCCGCCACCACCGCGCCCATCGTGACCAGCGCGTAAAGGCCCGCGTCCGACGAGAAGTCCGGGAACCACAGGTTCATGCACTGCCCGAACAGGCCGCCGGTCATTGCACCCAGAAATAATGACGGCGCGAATACGCCACCGCTGCCGCCGGAGCCAATCGTCAGCGAAGTGGCGAGCAGTTTGAAGCCGAGCAGCAGCGCCAGCATCGTGATGGGCAACGCGCCGGTAAGCGCATCGCTGATGGTGCTGTAGCCAACCCCGAGTACATGCGGGAACCAGAGCGCGATGACGCCGACCAGCAGACCGCCGAGCGCGGCCTTCGACCACTCGGGCAGCGGCAACAGGCCGAACAAATCTTCGCAGCGGTACAACACGCGCACGAAGAGTGTGCCGACCAGGCCGGCCGCCAGACCGACCAGCATGAAGGGCAACAGCTCGAAGGGGCCGCCGACCTCGTATGCGGGAACTTCGAAAGCCGGGTGATTGCCCAGAAACCAGCGCGAGACCACGGTGGCGACTACGGCCGAGATCACGATCGGCGAGAACTGCGTGACCGCGAAGTCGCCGACGATGACCTCGACCGCGAACAGCGCGCCCGCAATCGGCGCATTAAAAGTCGCGGCGATGCCCGCCGCGGCGCCGCAGCCGACAATGGTGCGAAGTTGCCGCGCTGGCAGCGACAGCGCCTGCCCGATCGCGCTGCCCATCGCGGAGCCGATCTGCACGATGGGCCCTTCGCGCCCGACGCTGCCGCCGCTGCCGATGGAGATCGCCGAGGCCAGGGTCTTCACCGCGACGATGCGCGGGCGCATCACGCCGCCGCGCAGCGCCACCGCCTCCATCACTTCGGGCACGCCGTGGCCCCGCGCCTCGCGCGCCAGAAACCAGACCAGCGGGCCGACGATCAAACCGCCGAGCGCCGGGATCAGCACGAGCTTCCACCACGCAAGCTCGGTCGCCACCGCGCGCGGGTCGCCGGCGTCGGCCAGCAGGCCCTCTTCGACGACGCCAGCGACGCCCTCCGCACCCTCGAAGAACAGGCCCTGAAAGAGGCGGATCAGCAGGCGAAAGACGATGGCGCCGAACGCGCCCGCCAGCCCGCAGGCGATGGCGACGCCGACGGTGAACAGGTGCCCGCCCCGCCGCCAGCTTACGAGTTTGCGCAGGCGAGCGTCCATCTGGAAAGTTTAGATCAGACGGGACAGACGGACAGATTTGGCAGACCAGGCAGACCGGCCCGGCTGCGCGCGCGGGCTAGGCTTCGAGCATGAGCAAAGCGCCGCACTGGCAGTTGATTGCGACCGAGCGGCTCCGGGACTGCCGCATCTTCGAGCTGCAACGCCTGCACGCGCGCTCCCCACGAAGCGCCGCGCTGCACGACTTCACCCGCATCCACTCACCCGACTGGGTGAATGTGATTCCGCTGACGAAGCAGGGGCAGGTGGTGATGGTGCGTCAGTATCGCCACGGCCTGCAGGGCCTGACCCTCGAGATTCCCGGCGGCATCGTGGACCCGGGTGAAGAGCCGGCGCAGGCTTGTGCGCGCGAGTTGCGCGAGGAGACCGGCTACCGCGCCACGCGGCTCGAAAAGCTCGGCGCGCTGAACCCGAACCCCGCCCTGTTCGACAACCACATCCATACTTTTCTGGCCGAGGACTGCGAGCACGCAGGCGCGGTGCAAAACAGCGCCACCGAGGAAACGCTGGTGGAGCTGGTGGCGATGGAAGAGCTGCCCGAGCGCGTGCGGGCCGGCGACATCACCCACGCGCTGGTAATCGCCGCCCTGCACTGGTGGGAACTCGCCCACGCCCGGGGTGCTATCGCACCCCGCCCATCGCTATCGCACCCCGCCCATCCCGTTGACCGCCCCGAGCGGCTACCGGAAGCTATCGCACCCCGCCCATCCCGTTGACCGCCCCGAGCCGCTGCCGGAAAGAACCCTCACCCGGCGGCGAGCTTTATGGCCCGCCGCTCCCTGTGGGAGAGGGCTGGGGAGAGGGTTATTAAGGTCAGAAATTGTATTCGCTCATCGGGTGCGATTCGATGCGGCTTAGATCGAGAAATTTTTGACAGGTCTCGATCATGCGACGCCGGTTGGCCTCGAGTTTCGCGTCGTCGCCGACCGCGTCGAAAAACACCTGCGGGTCGGTCAGCGCGCCCATCGGGAAAGTCTCCTCGACGATTGCATCGAAGCCCGGCGCGTCCGGTGTCAGCGCGCGCACCACCTCGTTTCGCACATACTGACAGGTGCTCTGCGTTTCGATCGCGCAGGCGCGTTGCTCCTGATACCAGATGCGCAAAAAAGTCTCGCGCGAAATGTCGGCGCGCTTGAAAAGACACGACACGATCGTAACGCCCGGCGTGCGCACACCTGGCGGCGTTTGCTGTTCGGTGTTCACGAGCGGGCGCGACTCCACCACCAGATGGCCGATGATGCGCCCGCAAGCAGGGGCGAACACCTGCTCGGCGGTGGCGCAGTCCTGACTCTGCTCCATCCAGAAGCTCAACAGACCACGCGGCGGCGGCGCCATGCGGCCCAGATGCAAGGCCGCGCCGGCGGCGACCGCATCGTCCACCACGTTGATGCGCAACTGCGAAACACCGAGTGCACCGAGTGCAGGCGCAACCTCGTCGAGCAGGCGCTGCTTGAACGCCTCGTCCGTGTCGCCCTGTCGTTGGAAGACCAGATAGACGAGCTTTTCCATCAAACTTCCCGGACGGCCGTCGCGCGCCGCTGCCTGAACTGCGCGAGCAGGCGGGTTTTGCTGCGCCCGAGTGTTTCGACTGCGCCGTCCACGAAGGTATAGAAGACGGGCACCACCACCAGGGTCAGCGCCGTCGAGGTGCAAAGCCCTCCGATTACGATCCACGCCATCGGCGCGCGGAACTCGGCGCCGGTTGCGTTCGAGAGCGCCATCGGCAGCAGGCCGAAGATCAAAGCACCCGAGGTCATCAGCACCGGGCGCATGCGGATCGGGCCCGCGCGCAGAATCGCCTCGCCGCGTGGCAAACCCTGCTCGCGAAGTTGCGTGATGTAATCCACCAGCAGGATGCCATTCTTCATCACCAGCCCCATCAGCACCAGCATCCCCATGTTGCTCATGATGTCGAGGCTCTGTCCCGCGAACTTGAGCGCCAGAAAGCCGCCGATGAATGAGAGCGGCGCCGACATCATGATCGTGAAGGGTTGCGAGAGCGAGTTGAAGAGCGACGCGAGAATGATGTAGATGGCGGTCATCGCGAGCCCCAGGGCGAGGCCGATGTCGGCGGCCGCCTCGGCGGCGGACTCGGCGCTGCCGCCCGGCAGCAGCGAATAAGGCGCCTCGATGCCGATCTCCTCGCCCCAGTCGGCGAGCGCTTTGGAACCATCCGCCAGACTCGTGCCATCGCTCAGGTTGGCGCGCAGGGTGATCACGCGCGCGCGGTCGCGGCGGCTGATCTCGACGGCGCCCTCCCCGACCTGCGCGCGCGTCACATTGGCGAGCGGCACCAGTTCACCGCGCAGCGACTGCACGCGAATCAGGTCGAGCTTGGCCGGGTCGTCGCGGTATTGAGGAAGAACTTGCACGCGCACGTCGTAGCGGTGGCCGCCGTCCTCGAAGGAGCCCACCTTCTCGCCCGCCAGCAGCGTGCGCAGCGTGCGCCCGAGCACGGTGGCCGAAACGCCGAGCTCCGCCGCGCGCCCCCGGTCAATATCGAGGGTGACCTGCGGCTGACCGCTCTCGTGAGAGCTGCTCACATCCACGAAACCGGGGTGCGCCTCCATCCGCGCCAGCAACGCGGCGCCGTATTGTTCGAGCTGCGCAAGCGAGGGGCCGCGCAGATCGTATTCGAACTCCGCGTGATCGCCGCTGCCCTCCGCGTAAATCGGGTAACCCACCGAAAGGTCATCGAGCTCCGCCGCAATCGGCGCGAGCATTTGTCGCAACTCTCCAAAAGTGTGCTCGATGGGGCGGTCGCGCTCGGACTTCGGAATCAGAATCAGGTCGAGGTGCGCGCGCTGCGGTTCGTGCCGGCTCTCGCTGCCGGCGGACGCGAACACCGCGCGCACATAAGGATGGGCGGAGACCGTGCGCTCGATGCGGCGCAGCGTCGCGTCGGTCACCAGCAGCGGCGTGCCCACCGGCATTTTGGCCGAGACCCGCACCTCCGACAGATCGTCCTGCGTGTAGTAATCCACCGGCAGCGTGCGCTGCACCGCGCAGCCGGCGAACACGATGATGACGGTCAGCACGGCCGTAATGACCCGGTGGCGCAGCGCGTGTTCGAGCACGCGCCGGTAACTCTGCTCCAGCCAGCTGAGCCCGCGTTCGAGCAGACCAAACAGCGCGCCGTCGCGCGGACGCCGTCGCAGCACGCGGCTTGCGAGCATCGGCGTAAGCGTCAGCGCGACCAGCGTCGAAACACCGACGGCGGCGATCACGGTGATGCCGAACTCGTAGAAGTAGCGGCCCATGGTGCTGGTCATGAAGCGGATCGGCACGAAGACGGCGCACACCGCGAGCGTGGTCGAGAGCACCGCGAGCCCGACCTCGCTGGTGCCGAGTGCGGCGGCGCGCATCGGCTCATGGCCTTCTTCGACTTTTCTAAACACGCCTTCGAGCACCACGATGGCGTCGTCTATCACCAGACCGACGGCCAGCGACAGCGCCATCAGCGTCATGTTGTTCAGCGAGATGTCGAGCCAGTAGAGGAAGGTGAAGGTGGCGACGATGCTCGAGGGAATCGCCAGCGCGGCGATCAGCGTCGAGCGGTAGTTGCGCAGGAACATCAGCACCACGGCGACCACCAGAAAAGTTGCGAGCACCATGTCGAAGAGCACCGAGTCCACCTGATCTTCGATGATCTTCGCGTAGTCGCGCGCAACCGTGATCTCCACACCCGGCGGGGCGGCGGCGCGGATGTGCTCGATTTCCTGGCGGATCAGGCGCGCCGCGGCGACCAGATCGCTGCCGCTCTGCTGCTGAATTTCGAGCGCCACGCCGGGGCGGCCATTCAGCCTTGCCACGCTGCGCAGTTCCGCGAGCCCGTCCTCGACCACGGCGACATCGCGCAGCCGGATCACGCGGCCCTCGCGCTCGGCGACGATGATCTCGCCAAATTCCTCGACCGTGCGCGCTTTGCCCTGCGTGGTGATGGACCACTCGCGCCCCGGCCCCTCGATGCGCCCGCTCGCAAGCTCCGCGTTCTCGGCGCGCAAGGTGTCCGCCACATTGGCGACGGCGAGCCCGTAACCCGCGAGACGCAGCGGGTCGAGCCAGATGCGCACCTCGCGTTCGCGCGCGCCCGAAACCGCAATGCCGCCGACGCCCGACAGCCGTTCGAGCCGCTCCTTCACCTCGTTCTCGGCGAAGTGCGAAAGCTCGCGCGGCCCCAGGTGACCACCGAGCACGATGGTCATGAAACCAAGCGCGCCGATGTCGAACTTCTGCACCACCGGGTTCTCGACATCGAGCGGCAGCAGCGGGCGCGCCAGCGCAATCTTGTCGCGCACCTCCTGCACTTTCACATCCACATCGTGCCCGATGTCGAACTCGATGAAGACGCTCGAACGACCCTGCGACGAAGTGCTGCCGAGATGGCGGATGCCCTCGATCGAGTTCAGCGACTCTTCGAGAGTGTCGGTCACCTCGCGCTCGACCGTTTCCGGCGAGGCGCCGCGCAACTCGGTTTCCACAAATGCGTAGGGCAGATCTATGTCGGGTTCGAGCCGGAGTTCGATGCGCCCGAGCGAAACCAGGCCCAGCACGACCAGCGACACGATCATCATCCCGGCGAAGACGGGGCGGCGGATCGAGAGATCGGCGAGCTTCATGTCCCGGGCTCCGCAGCGCGGGCGACGATGGTGGCGAAGCTGCGCTCGCCACTGCCGCGAATGCGCAGCGGTGTGCCCGGCGCGAGCCGCGCCACCGCCTCGCCGCGCACCACCCACTCACCTGGCTGCACGCCCGACAGAATTTCAGCGCGCTCCGGAAGCAGAATGCCGACGCGCACCGGCGTGTGAACGACGCGACCGGCGACGACGCGCAGCAGGTAGCTGCGCCCGCCACGGTTCAGCACGCTCGAGCGATGCACCACGGGTTGCGGCGTTTCGCGCTGCGGTTCGAGTTCGGCGCGCACATAGGAGCCGGCCTTCAACGAATGGTCGGCGTTCGGCAGCGCGGCGTGCACCGCGTAGGTGCGCGTCCGCTCATCCACCCGCTGCGAGACGCGCTCGACCGTTGTTTCGATTGGCGTCGCCACGCCCTCGGCGAACAGCCGCAGCGGGTCGCCGACCCGAATCGGCAGCGGGCTCGCCTCCGGCACATCGAGGATCGCCTCGAAGGCGTCGCGCTCCTGAATCAGCAGGATGGGGTCGCTGGCGGCGAGGGCGCCCTCGTGGGCGTGGCGCGCGACGATGCTGGCGGCGTAGGGCGCGCGCACCTCGGTGTGGGCGAGGTCGCGCGAGGCGCGCGCGAGGCGCGCCTCGGCCGCCGCAACACGCGCGCGCGCCACCTCGGCAAGCGTTTGCAACTGATCGAAGCGCTGCTGCGAGGCCACCGCCTGCTCGACCAGCCGCTCGAGGCGCGCCGCTTCGGTCTCGGCGTTCTTGCTCTCGGCGCGCGCCAGCTCGAGCGCCGCACGCGACTCGTCCACCAGCATCTGATACGGCCCCGGTGCGATGCGGAACAGCTTTGCCCCGGCCTCGACCTCGTCGCCGACTTCCACATACACGGCTTCGATGCGCCCGCCGACCTCGGCCGAAACTTCGGTCAGCCGCCGCGCCTCGATGGTGCCGGTGGCCTGCAGCGTTGCTCGCAGGGCGGCCTGCGTCACGCGCTCCACTTCGATGGCGGAGTCCGAGGGTGCGGACGCCGCCTCGCCGGTGGCGTCGCCTGACGCTGCGGCGGCGGAAGTCCCCTCGTCCGCGGCGCCACAGGCAAGCGCGAATAGCGCGAGCGCGATGCAGAGCGATGCGCCGATCCAGCGTGCGCGCGTCATCGGGCTCCGCCTCCGCTGATGCCGTGGAACAAAACCGCCAGACAGCTCTCGACGAAGTCATCGTCGTCCGGTGCGTCGAGTTGACCGGGGTCGAGCAGGTGCTCGATCAGCGCCACGGTGAGCAGATCCACCACTTCGGCCACGCGCTGCGGCGCGAGGCCAGCGCGCAACTCACCCCGCGCGCGCGCCGCCGAGAGTGCATCCACCATGCGCAGCCGCGCGTCGCGCGCGAGTTGCCGCACCGTGTCTCTCGAGCCGAGCCCGCGCACGACCATCGGGTCGAGTTGGAACAAGCCGCGCACGAGCGGGTTGCCACGGGCGTAGCTCGTCGAGGCGCGAATCATGCTGGCGAGCGCGGTCTCGAGGCCGTCGCTGCGCGCGCGCCAGAGCGCCAGGTCGCTCACCTCGATCCACTCCCGCACCAGACGCTCGAGCAGGCTGCCGAGCAGACCGTCCTTGCTCTGGAAGTGGTGATAGACGATGCCCTTCGAAACCCCGGCCACGCTGGCGATCTCCTCGACCGTGGTCTTCGAGTAGCCCCGCTCTGCGAAGAGCCCGCCCGCCGAGTCGAGGATGCGCTGGCGGGTGCGCGTCGCCCGGTCCGCCGGAAGCGGGAGCACGGAGGGGTGGGGGGCAGGCTGCATCATCGGAGTCGCCAGATTGTATGAATTCAACCGTGAGAGTCAAATTCGTCCAGCAAGCAGACCGGCACCGCCACGGGGCTGGCAGGCGGGTGAGCGGTAAGGGCCTGCCATGAAAGCGGAAATTCGGTCAGCGCGGGCGGGCTGGCGGGCCGGCCGGTGCCGGGCGGCGAAGCGCGGGCGCGGTCACCGGGGGCGGTTGACGGCCTCGGCTTCGTGGATGCGCGCGAGCAGAGCAAAATTCAGATCCCGCTACAGACCATGTGCTAGTACCTGTTGTGCATCGCTGTATACAGCCTTGAGGTCGCGCAGAAATTTACAGGAGGCCACCACAGTGACGAACGATCATACACCTAGCCATGTGGACTCAAAGGAGCAAGAAGACAGCGCGTCGTCTGATGCCGATGAGTCGGAAGAAACCGAGGCACCGTGGCCGAAAATCTTCCCTTGGTGGGCCGTCAATGGCACTTTGGCTGTATTGTCAGAGTATAATACCTATCTGCACGCGACCGGTGACCCAGTCGCCTATCCAGTATCAGTACCTGTTTGGCGTTTGATGATCTCAAGCGACAAATTTCTTTATGCATTCGGTTTCGGACTCGTCGCAGTGTATGCGCTTGAAATGGCTTTTGATTCCATTGAAGGTGGGCGCAAGTGTTATGAAAGATCTGTTAGTGGTGGAATACTTGTCGCTTGGGGAGTTTCTCATCTAACTCACTTTAGTCTATGGAGTTGCGTCGGTGTTTTTGCTGTTGCGACTGTCGTTTTCTACGGTCTACTGAAGCCTTTATCGCAAGAAGCGCAAGAGTGAAGAGAAACAGCCGCTCACTCTTGGCGGGTGCGGGCCTCGGCTTCGTGGATGCGCGCGAGCAGGGCTTCGAGCAGGCCCGGGTGCAGGCCGAGCGGCTCGGCGAGCCGCAGGTCGAGTTCGGGATGACGCGCGCGGGCCTCTTCGAGCAGCGCTTTCATATCGCTTGCGCCGTGGCGGCCGGCTGCCAGAAACCACGGCGCGACCACCACCTCGCGCGCGCCACTGGACGCGCAGCGCTCGAGCGCGCTTGCGAGATCGGGCGGCGCGAGTTCGAGGTGCGCGATCTCGACCTGCCGCTCGGGCAGGTGTCGTCGCAGAGCCTGCGCCACCGCTTCGAGTTGCCGGTTGGCGGCTTTGTTCCGGCTGCCGTGATCAATCAGCACGATGGCGCGACGCATTCCCGCCTCCTCTGCTCCGAAGAGCCCTCACCCTAGCCCTCTCGCGCTGGGAGAGGGGAGCGGAAACTGCCCGCTCGCGCTGGGAGCGGGGCCGCCCCCCAGCCGGGCGGGATTGGATACCCTGATCCCCATGTCGAGTGCGGGCATTCTGATCATCGGCAACGAGATCCTGTCCGGGAAGGTCACGGATACAAACTCCCCGTGGCTGTGCCGGGAGTTGCGCACGCTCGGGGTTGATGTCGAGCGCGTGCTGACGATTCCCGACGATGTGGAGGGCATCGCCCGCGAGTTGCGGATGATGCGTTCGCGCTACGACTTTGTGTTCACCTCCGGCGGCATCGGCCCCACCCACGACGACATGACCCTCGAAGGCGTGGCGCGCGCCTTCGACCGCAAGCTCATGCGCAGCGAAACCATCGCCATGCGCATCGAGCGCGCGCAGAACGCGACACCCAATGCGAGCCAGTTGAAAATGGCGATGGTTCCCGAAGACGCGCTGCTCGTGGATGCCGGCGATCTCTGGTTCCCGGTGGTCATCGTCGAAAACGTGCACATCTTCCCGGGCATCCCCGAGTTGTTCCGCCGCAAGTTCGAATCCATCCGCGAGCGCTTTCGCGGCGTGCCGGTGCTGCTGAAGCGCGTCTTCGTGAAACGCCGCGAGAGTGAAATCGCGCACACCCTGAACGAGTTGCTCGAAGAATTCCCGGAGTTGATGCTCGGCTCCTATCCGAAGATCGGCGAGGAATCCTTTCATGTGCTGCTGACCCTCGAATCGCGGGACGCCGGCTTTCTGCAACGGGCGCTCGACACACTGCTCGACAAACTGCCCCCGGATGCGATTCACCGCGTCGAATGAGCGACCCGACGGCCTACGATCCGCTGAGCTTCGCGCTCGCCTACCTGCACCCGCTGTGGATGCTCGCGAGCCTCGGTTGCGCGCTCTTCACATTGCGCTTCGGGCTCCGGTTGCGGCGCGCGCGGCGGCGTGGCCTGCGCAAGAGCGGCGACGATTACCGCCGGCATCTGCGGCTTGCAAAACTCACGCTGCTCATGGTGTGGATCGGCTTCGCTGGCGGCCTCGCCTCGGCGCTCTGGTTGCGCGGCTGGGGCGTCTTCAGCACCGCGCACGGCATCGCGAGCAGCACGGCGCTGATCTTGTTCAGCGCGACGGCCGCGCTCGGTCACCAGCTCGAAACCGGTCGCCACAGCTATGCGCTGACGGATCTACACGCGCTGGTGTCGCTCGCCGCGCTGCTCGCCGCGACCCTCGCCCTCGGCACCGGCATCGTGCTGCTGCCCTGACGCCACCCGCGGCGTGGCCAAAGGGACGGGCCTTGACTTACCCTCGCCCGTGCCGAGACCAGCCGCGCGCCCACCTCGGAAAGGAGCGTTGATCATCATGTCGAAGGACCATTCGGCGGTTGTCGAGACCCTCGGGCAGTTGCTGGCGAACAGCTACTCGCTCTACCTGAAGACCCACAACTACCACTGGAATGTCACGGGGCCGATGTTCAACACCCTGCACACGCTCTTCGAAACGGAATACACCGAGCTCGCGCTGGCCGTTGACGAAATTGCGGAGCGCATCCGCGCGCTCGGGGCGCGCGCCCCCGGCAGTTACAGCGAGTTCGCCAGGCTGGGTTCGATTCGGGAATCCACCGAGACGCCCACCGCCACCGGCATGCTCGAAGAGCTCGTCGCTGATCAGCTTACGCTGGTCGCAACGGCCAAGCGCGTGATCAAAAGCGCCGAAGCCAACGACGATCAGGCCACCGCCGACCTCGGCACGCGGCGCATCGAGGTACACGAAAAGAACGCCTGGATGCTGCGCAGCCACCTCGAGTAAGCGCCCCGGCAGGCTACGCCTGCCGCCCATCCTTAAGAACCCTCACCCGGCGACGGGCTACGAGGCCCGTCGCCCCCCTCTCCCCCCGGGAGAGGGGTTAGGGGTGAGGGCACTTCAGGCCGGGGAGGGGGCTTAAAGCCCCTCGGGTGAGGGTGCTTAAGGGCTGCCCGCCGGCAGCCCGCTGGCGAGGGCGCGCTGCCTGAGCCAGTGGTCGGCCAGCACCAGACACGCCATCGCCTCGACCATCGGCACCGCGCGCGGCAGCACGCAGGGGTCGTGGCGGCCCCGCCCCTCGAGGGTCACGGCCTCGCCCTCCCGGTTCACCGTGCGCTGCGGGCTTTGGATCGTGGCGGTGGGCTTGAATGCTACGCGCATTTCAATCGGCTCGCCGTTGCTGATGCCGCCCTGCACGCCGCCCGAGTTGTTGCCAAGCGTGCGTGGCTGACCGGCTGCGCCGGGCACGAAGGGGTCGTTGTGCTCGCTGCCGGTCATGCGCGCGCCGGCGAAGCCGCTGCCGATTTCGAAACCTTTGGACGCCGGCAGCGACAACATCGCCCGCGCGAACTCGGCTTCGAGTTTGTCGAAGACCGGCTCGCCGAGGCCAGCCGGCACGCCGCGCGCGACGCACTCGACCACGCCGCCGAGTGAGTCGCCCCGCTCGCGCGCTGCGGCGATGGCCTGCTCCATCGCGCGCGCCGCATCCGGGTCGGGACAACGGGTGGCGTGCGCCTCCACCTCTTTGAGGCTCACCTTCGCGCGCTCGACCTGCGCTTCGATCTCATGCACCCGCGAAACCCAGGCCAGCACCTCGATGCCCACCGCCGCGTTCAGCAGTTTGCGCGCGATGGCGCCGGCTGCGACGCGGCCCACGGTTTCGCGCGCGCTGGCGCGACCGCCACCCTGCCAGTTGCGCACGCCGTACTTGGCCTCGGTGGTGTAGTCCGCGTGCGAAGGGCGGAAGACATCCTTGAAGCGCTCATACGCTGCCGGGCGCGCGTCCTCGTTGCGCACCAGCAGCGCAATCGGCGTGCCGAGCGTCTGACCCTCGAACACGCCCGACAGAATCTCGACCCGGTCGTGCTCCTTGCGCGGCGTGGTCAGGCGGCTCTGACCGGGCTTGCGGCGGTCGAGGTCGCGCTGAATCTCGGCGGCTTCGAGCGCAAGCCGCGGCGGGCAGCCCTCGACCACGACACCCACCGCGCCGCCGTGCGATTCACCAAAAGTGGCGATGCGAAACAGTGCGCCGAAGTGCGAAGCCATAACGGCACAGCATACGGGGTGCTAACGCACCCCGCCCACCTTTTGACCGCGACCGGGATGCTACGCATCCCGCCCAACCTTTTGACCGCGCCGAGCCGCTGCCGGAGGTTCATGGCGTGGCT
>JAHRAN010000175.1 GCA_020027245.1 Myxococcota bacterium | reverse complement strand
TCGTCGGTGCCGCCGGCGATGCGCAGGCCCGGGGAGCCGAGGTAGTGCTTCTGCCACAGGGCGTCCTGGGGGGCCAGGGCGGCGTCGTTGCCGAGTGCGCCCATCGCGCCTTGCAGCTCCATCGCGAAGGAGGCGAGTTGCTGGCCGAAAGGCGCGCCGATGGCCTTCGAGATCGAACCCTCCGGCCCGGGCGTCGCACCCCGCGCCAGCGCGGACTGAATGCGGTAGCCCGTGAACTGCAAGCCCTTCGAGGTGATGAAGACATCCGCCAGCCGCTGCCGCACCGCGCTGTCCTCGATGGCGGGCTTCCCGCCGCGCGTGCACTCGCGCGCCAGCCGGAAGAGTTCGCGCACGCGCCCGCCGCCGCCGCCGGCGCCGATGGACACGCGCTCGTTCATCAGCGTGGTGATCGCCACCTTCCAGCCCTCGCCCTCGCCGCCGAGGCGCTGCGCGTCCGGCACGACGACATCGTTGAAGAACACCTCGTTGAAGCCCGTGCCGCCGTCAATCTGCTTGATCGGGCGACACTCGACGCCCTTCGCATGCATGTCCACGATGAAGTAGGTGAGGCCGTCGTGCTTCGGCACATCCGGGTCGGTGCGCGTGACGATCATGCCCCAGTCGCAGAACTGCGCGCCGGTTGACCAGATCTTCTGGCCGCTGATGCGCCAGTTGTCGCCGTCCCGCACCGCTTGGGTGCGAAGCCCCGCGAGGTCGGAGCCGGCTTGCGGCTCGCTGAAAAGCTGGCACCAGACCACCTGCCCGCGCGCCATATCCTTCAGAAAGCGCTCCTTCTGCTCGGCGCTGCCGTGGCTCATGATGGTCGGGCCGAGCATGCCGAGGCCGATGCCGTAGATCGCAGGCGGCGTGCGGAAGCGCGCCTCCTCCTGGGCGAAGACGCTGGCCTCCATGCGGCCCATCCCCTGCCCGCCGAATTCCTTCGGCCAGGTCAGCACCGCCCAGCCGTTGTCGAACTTGGTGGCCTGCCAGTCCTTGGCCCGCTGGATCGAGTTCGGGTCGTTGCGCTCGTCCAGCACGCCGCCGGCCACTTCATCCGCGCCGAGGAGCTCGAGGTGCTCTTGCAAAAAAGCGTGCGCGCGCTTTCGGAACTCGGCTTCCTGCGCTGTGTCGTTGAAGTCCATGGTGTGTTCCTCCTTGTGGAAAGGTTGGAAGGTTCGGGTCAGAAAATTCAGAAGTCTCGAAGCAGACCTGGAAAAGTTAAGTCAGGTCTGGCGCCACGCGGCGGACGAGCTTCTCGCGCCACTCGTCCGGCGCGCCGATGATCTGCGCCGTGCTCTTTGCGCGGCGATAGAAGAGGTGGCAGTCGTACTCCCAGGTGAAGCCGACGCCGCCGTACATCTGGATCATCTCCTCGCTGGCGAGCACGAAGGCCTCGCTGGCGGCGACGCGGGTGGCGGCTGCGGCCGCTGCCAGTTCATCCGCGCCGTTTTCGAGCGCCCAGGCCGCCCAGTAGCCGTTCGAGAGCGCAATCTGGATGCGCCCATAAACATCGGCCAGCCGGTGCTTCAGCGCCTGAAAGCTCGCCACCGGACGACCGAAGGCGAAGCGGCCCATGGTCTGCTCGCGGGTCAGCTCGAGCGCGCGCTCGGCGCCGCCGATCTGCTCGTAGGCGATCAGCACCGCAGCGCGGTCGAGTACCTTCTGGAGCAGGGCGGCGCCCGCGCCCGCGTCACCCAGTCGCTCGCCGCGCGCGCCATCGAAGTGCAGCCGCGCCAGCTTGCGGCTCGGGTCGAAGCTCTCGACCGGCTCGCGGCGCACAGCCGGGTCGTCGAGCTGCAGCAGCACCAGCGAGACGCCGTCGCCTTCGCGCGCCGCCACCACGGCCAGCGTCGCCGCGCCGCCGTCGCTGACCGGCAGCTTTTCACCCGAGAGCCGCTCGCCATCGAAGCGGGTCTCGAGCGCAGCGGGCGCGAAGTCGCCGATGCCCTCGCAGAGCGCCAGCGTGCCGATGGCGTCGCCGAGCACGAGTTGCGGCAGGTACTTCTTCTTCTGCGCCTCGCTGCCGGCTTCGAGAATGGCTTCGGTCGCCAGATACACGGAGGAGGAGACGGGAATCGGCGCCAGCGCGCGGCCCAGCTCCTGCGCGATCAACGCCAGTTCGAGGTGGCCCATGCCCGCGCCGCTGTATTCTTCCGGCACCGCGGCGCCGAGCCAGCCCAACTCGGCCACGCCTTTCCAGAGCCCGGTGGCGTGGGTCTGGTCGGACTCCAGCACACTGCGGCACACTTCGAGACCGCAGTTCTCGGCGAGGTAGGTGCGCGCCTCCTGCTGAACGAATTTCTGCTCGTCGCTGAACTCGAGATTCATTGGAGATCCTCTTGCTTGATGGAAGGTTGTCTGCAGGCCAGTCAGTGTATCGCGCCACCCGGCGCGCTGCTGCGTTTTAAGATGGTGGGCCGGGCGATGAGCGTAGCCAAGCTCAGCCGGGCGCTCGCGTTCCCGCACCCCTCGCGGGCCGAGCCTGCGGGGCTGCTGGCGGTCGGCGGCGACCTCCAGCCGGAGCGCCTGCTGCTGGCCTACCGCTCGGGCATCTTCCCCTGGTACGACGAGCCGCCGATTCTGTGGTTCTCGCCCGACCCGCGCATGGTGCTCGCGCCGGCGGAGCTTCGGGTCAGCAGGCGGCTTGCGCGCACGCTGCGGCAGGGGCGTTTTCGGCTGAGCCTCGACCGCGCCTTCCCGCAGGTCATCCGCGCCTGCGCCACGGCGAAGCGCCGCCAGGGCTGCGGCACCTGGATCAACGCGGACATGATCCGCGCCTACGACGCGCTGCACGCCGCGGGCTTCGCCCACTCCTGCGAAGTGTGGTCGCAGACGGGCGCGCAGTTGCTGGGCGGGCTGTATGGCGTGTCACTCGGGCGCGCCTTCTTTGCGGAGTCCATGTTTCACCACGCGCGCGACGCATCGAAGATCGCCTTCGTGACGCTGCTGCGGCAACTCGGCCGCTGGGGCTTCACACTTTTCGACTGCCAGTTGCCCACCGCGCACCTGGCATCCCTCGGCGCGCGCGCCATAAAGCGCAGCGTGTACCTCGAACGCCTCGAAAGCGCGGTCGCCCACACCACCCGCCACGGCCGCTGGCGCTTCGATGGCGCTAACCGGGGCAGGGGTTCTTAGAACTCGATGACGCTGCGGATGGCCTTGCCCTGCTCCATCAACTCGAAGGCCTCGTTGATGCGTTCGAGTGGCAGGCGGTGGGTGACCAGTGCGTCAATTTCGATTTTGCCCTCCATGTACCCGTCCACGATGCCGGGCAGGTCGCTGCGGCTTTTCGCGCCGCCGAATGCGGTGCCGCGCCAGACGCGGCCGGTCACCAGTTGGAAGGGGCGCGTTGCGATTTCCTCGCCGGCGCCCGCAACGCCGACGATGATGGATTCGCCCCAGCCCCGGTGGCAGCACTCGAGGGCCTGGCGCATCACATCCACCTTGCCGATGCACTCGAAGCTGTAATCGGCGCCGCCGTCGCAGAGTTCGACCAGGTGGGCGACCAGGTCCTCGTGCGCGCGCGGGTTCACGAAGTGCGTCGCGCCGAGGCTTCGGGCCAGGGTCTCGCGCTGCGGGTTCAACTCGACGCCAATAATTTTTGCAGCGCCGGCCATGCGCAGCGCCTGCACCACATTCAAACCGACGCCGCCGAGGCCGAACACCACGCAGTTTGTGTCGGGTTCTACCTTCGCCGTGTTCAATACCGCGCCGAGGCCCGTGGTCACGCCGCAGCCGATCAGGCAGGCGCGGTCGAAGGGGGCGTCGCGGCGGATTTTCGCGAGCGCAATCTCGGGCAGCACGGTGTGGTTCGAGAAAGTGGAGCAACCCATGTAGTGGTGGATCATTCCGCCAGCGCCGTGGAAGCGGCTGCTGCCGTCGGGCATCACGCCGCGTCCCTGGGTTTCGCGGATGGCTGTGCACAGGTTGCTCCTGCCCGAGCGACAGGTTTTGCACTTCCGACACTCGGGTGTGTAACAGGGGATGACATGGTCGCCGGGCGCCACCGTTGTCACCCCCGCGCCGACCTCGAGCACCACGCCCGCGCCCTCGTGGCCGAGGATGCAGGGGAAGCGGCCCTCCGGGTCGCGGCCCGAGAGCGTGTAGGCGTCGGTGTGGCAGACCCCGGTGGCGCGGATCTCGACCAGCACCTCGCCGGCTTGCGGCGGGTTAACCTCGATCTCCTCGATGCGCAGCGGCTCGGCCTTGCTGTGGGCGACGGCGGCGCGGGTCTTCATCGTCCCTCCGGTTTTGCGCGAGCGGCTTGCATGAGCGGCGTCCAGCGTATCAGTCCGGCAGCGCCTTGTGCTAAGTCCCGCCGTATGACGAAGCGTTTCGACGAACTCTGCGCGCTCCTCGACCTCGAGGAAATAGACCAGAACATTTTTCGCGGGCAGAACGAAGCCGACGACCGCGACCGCCTGTTCGGCGGGCAGGTGCTCGCGCAGGCGCTGATGGCGGCGGGGCGCACCGTCAAGGAGCTGCAGGCGCACTCGCTGCACGGCTACTTCCTGCGCCCCGGTGACCCGGCCACGCCCGTGCTCTATACCGTTGACCGAATTCGCGACGGGCGCTCCTTCAGCACGCGCCGCGTGGTCGCCATCCAGAGCGGGCGCGCCATCTTCAACATGGCCTGCTCCTTCCACCGCGAGGAGCAGGGCTTTGCGCACCAGTCCGCGATGCCGGCGGCGCCGGCGCCGGAGAGCCTGCCGTGTTTCAGCGAGCAGTTGCGAAAGAGCCGCGAGCGGCTGCCCGACTTCGAGGCGCGCATGGCGCGGGGCGAGCCGGCGATGGACTTCCGCTTCGTGGCGACGCCCACCTATCTGGGCGGCGAGCCGGGGACGGACCCGAACCTGATCTGGGTGCGCACGGCCGGCGCGCTGCCCGACGACGCGCTGCTGCACCAGTGCTTCCTGACCTACGCCACCGACATGTCGCTGATTGACACCGTCATCCGTCACCACGGGCGCGCGGCGTCGGGCGGCGACGACGGCGTCGCGATGGCCGCGAGCCTCGACCACGCGCTGTGGTTCCACCGCCCCTTCCGCGCCGACGCCTGGCTGCTCTACGCGCAGGACAGCCCCTCCGCCGCCGCCGCGCGCGGCTTCGCCCGTGGCGCGCTCTTCACCCGGGAGGGCGTGCTGGTCGCGTCGGTCGCGCAGGAGGGGCTGATCCGCCCGGCGGGACG
>JAHRAN010000180.1 GCA_020027245.1 Myxococcota bacterium | reverse complement strand
CCTCGATCTTCAGGCCGCTCTTTACCTTCGCCAGCCGCTCGGCGTCAACGCTCAGCGTGATGGTTTTCTTCATCGTCCCTTCCCCCACGAGTTGAACGATAGTGTATCGCAACCGTCCTGACAGTGCATCAGTCGCAACTGCCGGGCAGGGTGTTGATCCAGTTTGTGATGAGTTGCACGGCTTCCCGGTCGGCGGTGGCGCGGCCGAGTTCGGGCATCATGGTGTCGGGTTGTTCGCTGGCCATGCGGTGGACGAGGATTGATGCCGCCGCATCGCCCGGCACGATGCTGAAGCGCCGCCCGCCGGTGCCGCGTCCCGCTGCGATGGGCGGTTTGCAGATGCCGAGGTTTGGCCCCGCTGGCTCCCAAGGTTCGAGGAACAGGCCGGATGTGTCCGCCGGGCCGTGGCGCGAATGGCAGTGCGCGCAGTTGATGTCGAGGTATGCGCGCGCCGCCGCTTCGAGTGCGCTGCCGGTCAGCGCGGTCTCGCCCTGCCAGGCGGGCGCGCGCGGCGCGTCAACCGCCGCCGGTGCGCCGGCGAGCAGGCCGGCGTTGCTCCACGCTTCGAGTTGGTTGGCGCTGCCGTCGGCGTGGTCGTAGTAGTTAAAGCTGCGGTTCAGGTGACGCGCCGCCGTGCCAATCGGGCGGATGCCGCCGGCGCGCTTGTCGGTGACATGGCAACCGGCGCACTGGTTGACGCTCGGCACCAGATAGTCGAGTGCGCGCGCCGCGCCCGCTTCATCCACCAGTTCGAGTTCGACGAAGCCGCCGGTGCGCTGAAGCGTTGCACGCTGCTGCGCGTCGTCCCAGATGTAGGGCAGGCCCTCCCAGCCAGCGGCGCGGTGCACGAGCACGCGCGTTTCGATGAGCCGCACCCTAGACAGGTTAAATGAGAAGGGGGAGTTTGCGCGGGCGCGGCCAGCGAAGTGCGCGAGCGGCGCGCGCGTGCGGGCGACGCGCTCGAAACTTTCGCCGCCGGCGCGCGGGTAGTAAAAAGTCTTGGTGATGACCGCGCCGACCGGGAAAGTGAAGGGTTCGCGCGGGTCGTAGCGCGCGGGGTCGGCGCCGGGCGGCAGCCAGACGGTGCGCAGCTTCAGCGCGTAGTCGGAGAAGAGGGCGGTGTTCAAGTCGTAGGGCATGACGCCGGGAGCCAGCACGAGCCGGTCGCCCTGCACCGAGAGTTGACCCCAGTCGGCCAGACTTTCGGGGTTCGCCGCCTCGTGAAAGGTAGGGCTCGGTGGACGCGCCGCCGGCTCGCAGGCGAGGGCGGCGTAAAACCCGAGCACCAGCAGGATGCAGGGCAGGGGGGACACGCGCCGTATGTACTTCGTCATTTCCGCACCTGCGTCGTCATTCCCGCCTATGCGGGAATGACTCCCGCCCCCGCCTGTGCGGGAATCCAGTCCGGCACCGCCACCCTCACCTTGGCCCTCTCCCTCATAGGGAGAGGGAACCGGAGAAGAGAGGGGAGCCGAGCCTTGATGGAGCGCCGCCCATCTCTTCTTAACCCTCTCCCTCTAAGGGAGAGGGGGGCGACGGGCCCCGAAGCCCGTCGCCGGGTGAGGGTGGGCGACGGGCCATAAAGCCCGTCGCCGCCGCTTCGACCACCCCCACTGCGCAACCGTAGCGGTGTGAGAATGCCACGATGCGGCAGCCAGCACCGACGAGGAGCCTCCGACGGCGGCTCGGGCTGATTCAGCGCCACCTGGAGCAGGGGCCGCTCATCAACTCGCCGGACAGGCAGCGAATCCGGTACTGGATCAGTTCGAGCCGGCCGTTGTCGTCAACGCGCAGGTTGGGGGGGAGTTCCCCTTGCGTAATCAACGCGCGGGTGGCGTTCAGGCGCTCACGAGGCGCCGGGTGATTGTTCAGAAAGCTGAGCCCGCTGCCGTGGCTCTTCTCGTTCAGCAGCGTCTCGAAGAGGTCCGCCACGCCCGTCGGGTGATAACCGGCAAGCGGCAGCAGCCCGACCGCAAAGGCGTCGGCCTCGCGCTCCGCCTCACGGCTGAAGCGGTTGATGTAGGCCACGGCCGAGAGCCCGCTCAGCACCGATGCGGCGTTGGCGATGTTGCGGTTGCCGGTGCCGATCGCCACGCCCTGTACCAGGGTGCGCCGGAACAGGTTCGCGTTTTTCGCGCGCGCCATGTTCTGCGCCACATGGCGCTTCGCCACATGACCGATCTCGTGCGCCATCACCCCGGCGAGCTCGCTGACATTGCGCGCCTTCAGCAGCGTGCCGGTGTGGATGAAGATCGCGCCGCCGGCAATGGCGAAGGCGTTCAGGTTCGGGTTTTCGATCACCGTGAAGGAGTAGTCGAGGGGCTGCGGGCCAGCGGCGCGCAGCAACTTGTCGCCGATGGCATCCACATAGGCGTCCACCACGTGGTCGTTCAACAACTGCGCCTGATTGCGCACCTCCTGTTCGATGCGCTGACCCTCGGCGCGCTCCTGCTCGACGCTGGGCGCGGTCGCGCAACCGAGGCTGAAAATCAGAGCGGCGGTCAGCGTCGCCTTGGCGGCGCCGAGCACAGCCAGCGTTGTCAAACTTCGCAGCATCATGAGCCCTCCCCCATCTGTTTGCGGATAGACCCGGTGACATGACGCAGAATGGACAGCACGGAATCGTCGAAGGAAGTGTTCTCCACGATGGGAACCTCGAAGTGGTCGGCGAGTTCCAGAATGTGATCCTGAATGCGCAGGATAGCGTCGAGATTCTCCAGATAGTGGTGCGTCGAGTGGCGCGTCCCGCCGCTGGCGCGCCGCTTGAAGCGCCGCTCGAAGGCCTCCTGCTCGAAGGTCGCCACGGTCAGGAAAGTAAGGTGCGCCGCATCGCGCCACATCGCCAGGTCAATCAGGTCCGGCAGGGCCGACACGCCCTCCAGAATCATGCTCTGCCCTTCCTCGATGGCGCGCCCGATGGTCGCGCGCACGCCGATGCTGACGCTCGTGGCCTGGCTGCGGAAGGCCTCGACCACCGGGTCGCGCGCTGGTTCGATGCCGACCACCACGCGGTGCGCGTCGTAGGAAGAGGCGTGAATCGCCGGCGCCAGTTCGCGCGAGAGCATGACGCGCATCACCTGACGGATGGCGTCGCTGGAGATCACGCGCGCGATGCCGAGCCGGTGCGCCACCTCCTGCGCCAGCGAGGTCTTGCCGACGCCGGCGGCGCCGCCGATCAGCAGAATCATCGGCTTGTCGGCGTCCGCAAACCGGCGCCACACCCGATAGCGCTCGGCGGCGCGCGCGCTGCGCGTACTCTTCAGCGTCTCGTAGACCAGCTCGCGCAGGGTGTCGCGCTCGATCTGCCGGCGGCCCTCGGCGTGCAGCCGGGCCTCGGTCTGCTGCGCGAGTTCGAAGGCCTCTTCGGGCGCAATCGCCGCCGCGAGCAGCGACTGCGCCAGCACGCCCTTCGAAAAGGGCGCATGACCCGCGGCGTCCTGCACCACGATGGGGCGCGGCAGCGCGAGCGGACGCGGTTCGAGCGTGTCGCCGAAGAGGGCGTCCACCATCTCGGCCAGCTCGTCGCGGCGCACCACCGCCCGTCCACGCAAGCGGTCGCGGATGGTTGACGCGGAGCGGTAGGCGTCTTCGAAGTTCGCACCCCGCGCCAGGAGCGAGTGCACCATGATCCCGCGCATGAAGGGGCGCCGGGCGGCGCCGTCCTCGACCACGGTGCGCGGAGCGCTCACTGTGCGCTTCTCATCGCCCATGATGGGGCTGAACATACCCAAGCCCCCACCGCAAAGCGAGCCGCCACCCGGCCCGCAGCGTCGTCGCCTACACGGGCGGGTAGCGCAGCGCCAGCAGCGTGCCTGCCGTCGCCAGCACCGGCAGGGCCAGCAGGTTCAAGCCGGGCACGGCGCACAGGGTTGCAGCGGCGGCGCCGAAGCCGATGGCGGTCGCCCAGTTCGCGCGCAGCCAGTTGCGCTTTGCGGCGAAGTCGAGGTGCTGACGGTCGAAGTGGTAGCTCGTGTAGTCGAGCGTCAGGAAGAGCAGCGTGAAGATCAACAGCGCCGGGGCGACCAGCAACTGCGCGCCGGGCAGGAGCAGGCCCGCGCATGCAAGCGCAAGCCAGACGCCGACGAAGAAGAGCAGCCGGCGCAACTCTTCGCGCAGCGCAAAGACGCCGCCCCGCAACAGCGCGCGCAGACCGGCGCCCTCGGCGGCGGCGGCGGGACGCGCAACCATCTGCTCGACCTGCAGCGACAACGCATCGAGAAAGGGGGCCGCGGCAAAACCCGCGAGCACGAAGGCGAAGAGCAGGCCGACGAGCGACAGCATCAGCAGCAACAGCCAGCCGAGCAGCCAGAGGACGACCCGCGCGGGGCCGACCCAGAGCCACGCATACCAGGCTTCGGCGCGGAGCTCCGGCAACAGGTCAGCAAAGAGCGCGCGCAACTCGGGGAACCAGAGCGCGAGGGCGAACAGCACCGCAGCGAGCGCCAGCGTGGCGATACCGATGGGCGCGCTGGCCAGCGGCCAGAGGGCGCGCTCGCGGCGCAACAGCGCAAGCGCCTCGAAGGGCAGCGCGAAACCGGCGGACAGCGCACGCAACAGCGAAAGCGGCGTGCGGGGCGGCGCATCAGAGGTCATGCTCTGACGCACTTGCGCGAGCGCCCAAGTCTTGGCGCGCGCAACTCGAGGAGGAGTTCATGCATCCCGCGTTCCCTCATCCGCTGCGGTGGTGGTTAAAAGCCCGGCTGCTGCTGGTCGCAACGGCCCTTGTGGCTGCGCTTTTGATCTGCGGCTGTGGCGCGTCCGACGCAACCGGTGTGGCCGACGCCGATGCGACGCCCGCGGCCCGCATCGGCGCGCAGACCATCAGCATCACCGAGTTGGACGAGTGGATCAAGCAGCAGTTGCTCGAGCGCGAGCTGCGCGGCAGTGAGCAGAAGCTTCAGGAGTTGCGGCTGCGCGAACTCGACAACCTGATCTTCGAGCGCCTGCTCGAAAACGAGGCGCAGCGGCGTGGGCAAAGCAGCGATGCGCTGCTCGAGGCCGAGATCACACGCCGCGTGGACGAGATCAGCGCGGATGCGGTGCGCCGTTTCTACGAGCAGAACCGCGAGCAGATGAGCGGCGCGAGCTTCGAGGAAATGGCGCCGCAGATTCGGGGCTTCCTCGAACAGCGCGCGCAGGGCGAGGCCGGGCGCGCCTTCCTGGATGAACTGCGCGCGGGTGCGGAGGTCGCGGTGCTGATCGAGCCGCTGCGTCAGCAGGTCGGCGCGAGCGGGCCCGCGCGGGGCGCCACCGACGCGCCGGTTACGATCGTCGAGTTCAGCGACTACCAGTGCGGCTTCTGTCGCCGCGCCGAGGCGACCATTGCGGCGCTGCTCGACGCCTACCCGGAGCGCCTGCGCTTCGTCTATCGCCACTTCCCGATCCAGACCATTCACCCGCTGGCGCACGACGCCGCCCGCGCCGCGCACTGCGCCGACCTGCAGGGGCGCTTCTGGGACTATCACGAGCGGCTCTTTCAGCCGGATGCTGCACTCGAACGCGCGGGGCTCGAAGCCCACGCCAGCGCACTGGGTCTCGAACTCGATCCCTTCCGCCGTTGCCTCAGCGAAGCGGAAAGTGCGGCGCGCGTGGACTTCGACATCCGCGAGGCGAAGCAACTCGGCGTGCAGTCAACGCCGACCTTCTTCATCAACGGCATCCGGGTCGAAGGCGCAAGGCCCATCGAGGACTTCCGCAAAATCATAGACCGGGAACTCGAAGCCGGTTGACCACGCCGACGCCGCCACCGGGGTGCGTCAGCGCCCGTCGGCGACCTGCTCCATCCGCGCCAGCAGGCGGTCGCGTTCGAGGCGCATGCGCTCGGGCGTGCGCGCTTCCAGGTTGAGGCGCAGCAGCGGCTCCGTGTTCGACGGGCGCAGGTTGAACCACCAGTCCGCATAGCGCACCAGCAGGCCGTCCATGCGACAGACCTCGGCGGCGCCCGCGTGCTCGACGGCGAGCGCTTCGAGCAGGCGCCGGGCCTGCGCGTGGCTTTCGAGCTTGCGGTTCAACTCGCCACTCGGGTGATAGCGCCGCAGCGGCGCCGCCAGCGCAGAGAGGCTCTGCCCGCTCTTCGCCATGAGGTCGAGCAGCGCGACGAAAGCCGCCAGGCCATCGTCCGCCACCAGCGTGGGCGAGAAGCGAAAGTAGAAGTGGCCCGAGAGTTCGCCGCCGAAGATGGCGCGCTGCTCCCGCATGGCGTCCTTGATGAAGGAGTGGCCGACGCGGCAACGCCGGGCCACGCCGCCGGCTTCCTCGATCGCCTCCGCCACCGCCCAACTGGAGCGCAGGTCGTGGAGCACGACGCCGCCGGGTTCGCGCTCGAGTTGGGCGCGCGCGAGCAGGCCGGTCATCAGATCCGAGGGCACCAGTTCGCCACGCTCGTCGAGAAACACCGCGCGGTCGGCATCGCCATCGAAGGCGACGCCGAAGTCCGCGTTGCTTGCGAGCAGCGCGGCGCGCAGGTCGCGCTGATTTTCGGGCGCGAGCGGGTCGGCGGGGTGATTCGGGAAGCGGCCGTCCGGCTCGAAGTAGAGCCGCTCGACTTGCAACGGCAGCGTTTCGAGCAGCGGCTCGAGCGCCACCGCGGCCATGCCGTTGCCGCAGTCAATCGCCACCCGAAGCTCGGGGCAGGCGCCGCCGACGCTTTGCAGGTGCGCGAGGTAGCCCTCGAGCGGCGCGCGCGTCGTGCGGACGCGGCCCGGTGTCGCCGCCGGCGGCGCGTCGCCTTGCAAAGCCAGCGCTTCGATTTCGCGCAGGCCGCTCTCGGCGCTGATCGGGATCGCGTGCTCGCGGCACAGTTTAAAACCGTTGTACTCGGCCGGGTTGTGCGAGGCCGTCAGCATCACGCCGCCACGGGCGCCGCTTTTTTCCACCGCGTAATACAGCATCGGCGTCGAGATCAAACCGAGGTCGAGCACATCCACGCCCGCTTCGGTGATGCCCTGCTGGAGCGCGCGGGCCAGTTCCGGCGAGTGGCTGCGGGCGTCGCGCCCCACCACGAGCGCGGGCGCGCCCAGGTGGCGCGCGACGGCGCCGCCGATGCGCCGCGCCAGGGCGGCGTCGAGTTGCTCCGGCACGCGCCCGCGAATGTCATAGGCTCGGAAAATCGTCATCGCGCCCGAATGCTAGCGAGCCGCCCGCTCCGGCCCGGCGGCAAGCCGGGCAGGCGCGCGACTTGACGCGGCGCGCGACGCCCTGCACCCTGCTTTCATGTTCGGTTTCGGCGCCACGGAGCTTCTGATCATTCTGGCGATCTGCGTGCTGATCTTCGGCGCGCGGCGGCTGCCCGAAATTGGCTCCGGCCTGGGCCGCGCCATCAAGCAGTTCCGCTCCGGGGTCTCGGGACAGGACGAGATTGACATCACCCCGAAGCAGGACGACGCCAAAAAGAGCGAAGACGTCTGAGTGCAGCCATGCCCATCCTCATCAAGCGTTATGCCAACCGCAAGCTCTACAACACCGCGACCAGCCGCTACATCACGCTGCGCGGTATCGCCGAGTTGCTGGAGAACAACGAAGAGTTGAAGGTGGTGGATAACGAGACCGGCGAGGACATAACATCCGTCACGCTGTCGCAGATTCTCGTTGACACCGGGCGCGAGCACCGCACGCCGCCGAACAATCTGCTGAACGAGTTGTTCAACCGGGGCGGCGAACTCTACGAGGCGCTGCGCCGCGTCGGCGACGACGCCAGCGAGGGCATCGAGGAGTTCCAGCGCAACGTGCGGCGGCTGGTGAAGCCTTCCCAGCAGAGCGACGCCGACCGCACGCGCAACTGGATCGTCTTCGGCCCTCCCGATTTCGAAAAGATGATGCACCAGGCCTTCGAGCGGGTGGCCGAGGCGCTCGACCTGCCGCGCCGCTCGGACATCGAAGCGCTGAACGCGCGCATTGACCAACTGAGCGCGCGCATTGACACCAAACTCGCCGAGCGCGGCGATGCGCCCGAGCGCCCCGACCCACCCGCCCCCCGCACCAAGCCGCCGCCGGACACCAGCGAAGCAAAGGCAACCCACACCAGCCCACCGCCGGCAGCCAGCGCCACCGCCGCCACCACGCACTGGGAGTCAGAAGAACAGCGCCGCGAGGGCTGACCGGGGCGTTCACGCGCCCTACCACGCCCGTTGACCGCGTCAAGCCGCGCTGCCGGACACCGCCGCCGCCACCCTCACCCCTAACCCCTCTCCCTTAGAGGGAGAGGGGAACCGAGCCTTAGTGGGGCGGCGCTTTATCTCATCTTAACCCTCTCCCTTATAGGGAGAGGGAGGCGATGGGCCTTGTAGCCCGTCGCCGGGTGAGGGTGGGCGACGGGCCATAAAGCCCGTCGCCGCCGCTTCTACCACCCCCACTGCCGCTGCTGGATGGAACTCCTGCTTGCGCTACAAGATCCGTATTGATTTCAACGCCGTCGCCTGCCATGCTTCGGTACCGGCGACAGACCCGCCTGCGAGGGTTAAGAAAGGCCAGCCATGTCGAATGCGAAGGCCAGCGCGGCGCCGCTGCCCGCCGTTCCCTACCTGAAGCTGCCGCCGGACGGCGAGCCGTACCTCGAAGGGCAGAAGTGCGGGCCCTGCGGCGCCATCTTCCTCGGCGAGCGGCAGGTGTGCTCGAAGTGCGGCGCGAAGGGCGCGCTCGAGGCCACGCGCCTCGCCAACCGGGGGAAGCTTCATGTGTACTCCATCGTGCACCGCTCCTTCCCGGGCATCGAGGTGCCCTACATTTCCGCCATCGTTGACCTCGAGGGCGGCGGCACCGTGAAGGGCAACCTGATCAACATCGAACCCGACCCCGAGAAGATTGCCTTCGGGATGCCGGTCGAGGTGGTGTATCAGGACGCCCTCGGGCGGCGCGACAAAGAGGGCAACGCCTACATCGCCTACTTCTTCCAACCCGCGTCCTGAGGCGCGCAGGAGGGTAACCCCCATGACAGATGCATTCGTCGTCGGCATAGACATGATCAAGTTCGGCCGCTTCCCGGAGCGCACGGTGCCGGACATCGGCGCGGAGTCCGCGCTGCTCGCACTCGATGACTGCGGGCTCAAGATTCAGGACATGCAGGCGCTCTACTGCGGCAACCTCGGGCAGGCCAGCGCGATGGTTGGTCAGCGCATCCTGCAGGAGATCGGCCAGACGGGGATGCCGGTGGTGAACTGCGCCAACGCCTGCGCCACCGGCGCCACCGCGTTCCGCGAGGCCTGGATGTCGGTGAAGGCTGGTGTCTATGACCTCGTGCTGGCGGTGGGCGTCGAGCAGATGGGCAAGGGCCTGCTCGGCGGCGTCGGCGGCGGCAAGGGCATCCCCCGGGAGGGGCTGCTCGGCAGCGGCACCATGCCCGCGGTGTTCGCCGAGGCCGGTCAGGAGCACGCGAACAAATACGGCACCACTTTTGAGCAGTTCGCCAAGGTGTCGGTGAAGAACCACCACCACTCGACCTTGAACGCGAAGGCGATGTACCAGATCGAGACACCGCTCGATGTGGTGATGAACGCCGAGATGATCGCCTACCCGAACACGAAGCTGATGTGCTCGGTGAATGTGGACGGCTCGGCGGCGGCGGTGATCGCCAGCGAGAAGAAGGCGCGTGAGCTTGGCTTGATGGCGCGCGCGGTCAAAGTTTCCGCCTCGGCGCTGACCAGCGACCCCTGGCAGGAGCGCGACTTGGTGATGCCCGATGTCAACACCTGCACCCGCCGCGCGCGGGACAAGGCCTTCGAGATGGCCGGCGTCGGCGCCGAGGACATTGACCTGGTGGAGCTGCACGACTGCTTCGCCACCGCAGAGATCCTGCACTACGAAAACCTCGGCCTGTGCGACGAGGGCGAAGCCGGCCGCCTGATTGACGAAGGCGAAACCGCCCTCGGCGGCCGCATCCCCGTCAACGTATCCGGCGGCCTGCTGAGCAAGGGCCACCCGTTGGGCGCCACCGGCATCGCCAACATCTACGAAGTCTCGACGCACCTGCGCGGCGAAGCCGGCAAACGCCAGGTCGAGGGCGCCAAAGTCGGCATGACCCACGTAATCGGCCTCGGCAGCGCCTGCGGGATTCACATACTGGAGAAGGTGGCGGCGTAGGGGGGAGCGCTTTCAAGGGGACTTGAAACTTGAGTGAAGCGACATCCATTGGAAGAGGCGTAAATCGGCGGGACTTCCCGTCATCCTTTCGGCGCAAGCTGGAAGAACGAGGGACTGTATCCCGACACGGTGACAGTCTTGCTCGCTACGAACTTAGCGATGGCTCTGCCATTGTTGTCAACGATAACCTGTGGGCGGATGATGGCCGGTGGTCATTCGGTGTCCACAGAGACAAGCTAAGTGAAATTCGGTATAGATACCATCCACCTGAGAATTTTGACTGCCCTATCGAGTTCATGAGCGTCATTGGTGGGGACTGTTATAAATACGGACTCCTCCCCGATGATGCTTCTTCAGAATATCCCAGTGAGGAGGCTTTATCCGAACCCAAGAGAGCATCATCTTCAACTTCAGTTCCTCATCCAAAGAAAGATGACAAAGAAAAGGATCAGGAAGATTTCGTAGAAGAGTTTGTAAACGAACTTGCGCTCGGCCTTGGCAAATTCACCTTGGCGGTGTTTGCGATCGTCTTCGTACTAATGTACCTAGTAGGAGAGGAAACAACATTGAGGTTTATCTTCGCTATTTGGGAGCTTGCGTTAGCGTTTTAATGATGGCGATGGAGGTCTCGATGGCCGCCAAGATGTACACCGCAGTACGACAGCCACGGGAGGCAACGGTGCGCAGACCAGCATGCATCCGTAGCTCTGCTCTTTCGGGTGAGGTTTTTCCCCGCTACTCGCCTGACTGGCGACTTGTCTCAGGGCGTGTTCATCGCTCACCAGACTTCCTTGATGCAGAAAATCGGGCCTTGACCAGATGCTACCAGTCATGTATAATGCTATACAAAGGAGGAGAGATCGATGCCGCAAAACCAGACACAACAATTCTTGAAGCACTTAAAAACTGAATGGGACAGGTGGTCCAAAGAAGATAGGACACCCTTGGAAGATTTTACAAATGCGTGTGGCCAGACCAAAGACAAAATGAAAGCATTCATCGATGGCTCAGAAGAAGCAAGCGGGCTTGTTTTGCACAACTGCGCAAAAAATCTTTACAAAAAAATATACGAGGGTTTGGTCACACCATTGATGGAAATCGAGGAAATACCCAGGAACAATGACGGAAATTTGAAACAAAGCAAGATACCCGATGGTAAGGGTATCTATGTTCTGTATGACTCAGACGGGATCGTGTTGTATATTGGAATGACGG
>JAHRAN010000164.1 GCA_020027245.1 Myxococcota bacterium | reverse complement strand
GTTCCACACCACGCCGAGTGCGGCCAGCGCGCGCAGCAGATACCAGGTGATGTCTATCTCCCACCAGTAGAAACCGTTGCGCGCGGAGTTCATGTAGTGGTGATGGTTGTTGTGCCAGCCCTCGCCCATGGTCAGCAGCGCCACCCACCAGTTGTTGCGGCTGTCGTCCTGTGTCTGATAACGGCGGCGACCGAAGACATGCGCGAAGGAGTTCACCGAGTAGGTCGCGTGCCAGAGCAGGGTGGTCGAAATCGAAAAGCCCCAGACCACGCCGGGGAGGCCCAGCACAGCAAAGCAGAGCAGCGCCAGCGCGACCGGCGGCAGCCAGTGGTGCTGGTTGATAAAGCGCAGCTCCGGGTACGCGCTGAAGTCGCGGATCTCTTCGAGCGGCGTGCCCTCCCAGTGCGAATCGAAGACCCAGCCCTGGTGCGCGTAGTAAAAGCCCCGCTTCGGCGAGTGCGGATCGCCCGGCGCATCCGCAAAGCGGTGGTGCAGACGGTGCGTGCCCGCCCACCAGAGCGGCCCCTTCTGCGTGGCCGCGCAGCCTGTCAGCGCCAGCAGGAACTGAAAGGCGCGCCCGGTCCTGAAGCTTCGGTGCGCGAAGTAGCGGTGGTAGCCGGCGGTGATGGCGAGCACGCGCAGCAGATAAGTTCCGATGCCGAGCGCCACGGCGGCCGGCGGCGCGCCGACTACGAAGACCAGCAGGCAACTGGCGTGAATGCCCCAGTAGATGGAAAAGCTGAGCCAGCCGCTGCGCGTAAGCCAGCCGTCCGAGTGCGTGAAGCGCCGACGCCGCCCGAGGTCGCGCGTCGCGCCCGTTGCGCTGCGGGCGGCGCGCTCTGTTGCCGGCGTCTGTGCTCCCATCATCGTCACCCGAAGCTAGAAAGCGTCGCGCCCGCTGGCGACGCCCGAATGTGAAACTTGCGTGAAACCATGGCGGGCTGCGCCCGCCGCCACGCCTTTTGACCGCGCCGAGCCGCTGTCCGGGGCGCTCCGCGCCCCGCCACGCCCGTTGACCGCGCCGAGCCGCTGTCCGGGGCGCTCCGCGCCCCGCCACGCCCGTTGACCGCGCCGAGCCGCTGCCGGAGGTGCTGTCGCACCCCGCCCATCCCGTTGACCGCCCCGAGCGGCTGTCCGAGCCGCTGACCGAGGTGCTGTCGCACCCCGCCCGGCCTTAAGAACCCTCTCCCATAGGGAGAGGGAGCAGAGGTTGCCTCTCGCGCCTGGTTGATTTTTCCCCTCTCCGACACAGGGAGAGGGGGGAAGCGTGCTTTGTCTAGACTCCGCTCGCCCTTCGCAGCGCAGGAGGCCCCGCCCGTGGTGACGCACGCCTTGTCCACCCGCAGCCCCGGCGGCGCTTTCGGGCTCCGCGCCGAGGAGCAGCGGCGCTGGCGGCGCGATGGCTTCTTCGTCCGCGAGCGGGTCTTCCGCGCGCCCGAGCTTGCGCGGTTGCGCGTGGCGCTCGAAGCGGTGGCCCGGCAGGTCACCACGGCGCTCGACGCAAACGACGCGCGCTACCGCATAGACGGCAACGCATACGCGGAGCTACCGCTCGGGGCGCTCTCGGCGACGGTTCAACTCGAACACCGCCAAAGCTCGCGCGCCATCCGCGTGATCGAGCCCTTTCACGCGTTGCACCCGGACTTCGAAGCGCTGGTGGACGACCCGAGGCTGGTGGCGCCGATGCGGGAACTGGTCGGTGCGCCGCAGGTTGCGCTCTTCACCGACAAAGTGAACCTGAAGCGCCCGCGCGAGGGTTCGGGTTTCGACTGGCATCAGGACGCGCCGTATTGGACGCACTTCTGCGATCACACAGGCCAGTTGCCCAACGCGCTGCTCGCGCTCGACGATGCGCACACCGGCAACGGCTGCTTCCGCGTGATCAAGGGCAGTCACCGGCAGGGTTGCCTGCCCGGGCGCAAGGGCGAGGGCGTGCTGGGCCCGCTGTTCACGCACCAAGACTATTTTAACCTTTCCAATCAAGTGCCGATTGAGTTGGCTGCCGGTGGCGTGGTTTTTTTCTCGCCGTATCTGGTGCACGGCTCGCAGCCGAACTCGTCTGACGCGCCGCGCCGCGCGCTGGTGCTCACCTATCAGCCCGCGGGTTTGCGGATGTTCAAGCATGACCGGGTGCGGAACGCTGCACGTCTGGTTTAACTATCTACAGCGGGCAGGCGTAGGGCGGGGTGGCGAGGCTGCGCACGAAGGCTGTCACATCGTGGACGCCCTGCTCGCCGAGCGCCTGGCCCCAGGGCGCCATCAGCGGCGACTTGCCAACTGCAGCGCCGCCCTCTGCGATCACGCGGCGCAGGTACTCGTTCGAGAGCGCGTTCATGTACGGGCCGTCGTCGTGGCGCGCAGGTTGCGGGTCGAGGCCCTGGGCCGCCGGCCCGTCGCCCGCCCCGCGCGCGCCGTGGCAACTGGCGCAGAAAGTCTGGTAGCGCGCGCGCCCCGCTTCGACCTGACCCGGAATGCAGGGATAGGGCGAACTTGGCGAGACCGCGCCCGAGGGCTTCGGGGCGGGCGCGGCTTCGGCAGGCGGCGCGGTTTCGGGCGGCGGCGGAATCGCACGCCGCGGCGCGGCCGCGGGTGCTGCGGGCGGCGCGCTTGCCGTCCCGTCGTCGCTCGCGTCACCGTCCCCGCAGGCGAGGCCGACGGCGACGGTCAGCAGCAGCAGCAGCGACAGCGGCGTGCGTCGCGCCGCCAGGGCGTGGTCATGCCGGGTCCTCTTCACGCACCGCTCCCGGCGCTTTCGATTTTTTCCGCGGCGTGTTCGAAGGCGGCGCGGAGTTCGGCAAAAGTCTGCGCCACCGGGTAGCTGGGGAATTCGTCCCGCACCTTTTGCGGCGGGCGGAACAGGATGCCCGCGTCCGCTTCGGCGATCATGCTCATGTCGTTATACGAATCGCCGCTGGCGATGGTGCGGAAGTTCAGCGCGCGCAGCGCCTGCACGGCTTTGCGTTTCGGGTCGGGTTGCCGCAGCCGGTAGCCGACGATGCGCCCGTCGCTTTCGAGTTCGAGGTCGTGGCAGAACAGCGTCGGCCAGCCGAGTTGCGCCATGAAAGATCTGGCGAAGGGATAAAAAGTATCCGACAGCAGGATTACCTGAAAGCGCTGGCGCAACTCGTCGAGAAATGCACGCGCGCCGTCGAGCGGCGCCATCTCTTCGATGCTGCGCTCGATGTCGCCGATGCCGAGCCCGTGTTTTTGGAGGATTTCGAGGCGCCCGCGCATCAGCCGGTCGTAGTCGGGTTCATCGCGGGTGGTGCGGCGCAACTCCGCGATGCCGCTCCGCTTGGCGAGTGCTACCCATACTTCGGGAATCAGCACGCCTTCGAGGTCGAGGCAGGCGACGATCACGGCTACTCCGGCGCTGGCCCGGGGAAGCGCTCGCGCAATATCTTCTTCAGGATTTTGCCGGTGGGGTTGCGCGGAATCTCGTCCACAAAAAAGACCTGACGCGGCTGCTTGAAGCGAGCCAGCTTGTCCTTGCACCAGGCCAGCAGCGCATCGCCCTCCGGGTTCGCGTCCGGCTTCGGCACCACCACGGCGGCGGCGGACTCGCCCCACTTCTCCGAGGGCTGGCCGATCACCGCCACATCCGCCACCTCGGGGTGACTCGCCAGCAGCTTTTCGATTTCAGCGGGGTACACATTTTCACCGCCGCTGATGATCATGTCCTTCTTGCGGTCCTGAATGTAGACGAAACCCTCGGCGTCCACGGTCGCCATGTCGCCGGAGTACAACCAGCCATCCACCAGCGTCTCGGCCGTCGCCTCCGGCCGCTTCCAGTAGCCCTTCATCACGTGCTGCGCGCGGATGAGCACCTCGCCGTTCTCGCCGGGCGAAACATCACGACCTTTGTTGTCCACCACGCGCACATCGGTGTGAAAGAAGGCGGGGCCGGTCGAGCCGGCTTTGCGCAGCGCCTCCTCGGGGCTGATCAGGCAGGCGGGGCCAGCGCACTCGGTCAGCCCATACACCTGATGGATTTCGATGTCGAGCGCGGCGTACTGCTCGATCAGCGAAACCGGCACCGGCGCCGCGCCGCTTTGCAGCCAGCGCAGGCTCGAGTGGTCGTGCGGCTCGTGGTTCTTCGCCGCCAGCATGAAGTTCAGCATCGCCGGCACCGCAAGCCCGCAGGTGACGCGCTCCTGCTCGATCACCGGGAACACCCGCGCCGGGTCGAAGGCGCGCATCATCACCAGCGTTGCGCCCCGGTGCAGGCCTGCGGTGAGCGGCGCCAGCGCGCCGACATGAAACAGCGGCAGCATCTGCAGGTAGCGGTCGTCCATGCGCAGGTCGGCGGTCATGTTGATGGTCAGGCTGCAGGCGATCATCGTGGCGTGGCTGTGCACCACGCCCTTCGGCAGCCCCGTGGTGCCCGAGGTGTACATGATGAACAGGTCGTCATCGTCGCTGGCGTGAATCTCGTGCGGCGCGGGGGAGGCGTCGGCAAGCAGCGCGTCGTAGTGCAGCGCGGCGGCCGAGTCCGCTTCGGGCGCCACCCGCACGAAGTGCTTCACCGGGATCTTGCGCCGCCGAAGCTCGGCGACGGCGTCGTCGAACTCCGTGTCGTAGAGCAGCAGCGTGGCGCCCGCATCACCGAGGATGAACTCGAGTTCATCGGGAACCAGCCGCCAGTTGAGCGGCACCATGATCGCGCCGAGCTTGGCGAGCGCGTAGTAGCTCTCGACATACTCGACGCCGTTCATCATCAGCACCGCCACGCGGTCGCCCCGGCTGACGCCCAGGGCAGCGAGCGCCGCCGCGCAGCGGTTCGCCCGCTGGTCGAGTTCCAGGTAGGTGAAGCGCCGCCCGCGCTCCACTTCCACCAGCGCCTCACGCGCCGGCCCGAGCTGTGCGCGCTTCGCCAGAAATTGTCCGAGGTTGTTCTGCATGGCCGCAAGTGTACCGTCAAAGCGGGGTGCTTGCGGTGCCCCATCCTTTTAATCTCCCCGCGGCGCCCGCGTGGTCAGAAGAATGGGGAAGGAGTGCGCGTGAGCGACTGGGAAGCGATGCTGCTGGGGCTGGTTCAGGGGCTCACCGAGTTCCTGCCGGTTTCGAGTTCCGGCCATCTGCTGATCGCCCAGACGCTGCTCGGGCGCGTCGCGCAGGGCATCACCTTCGAGGTCGCCGTCCACCTCGGCACCCTCGGCGCGATTCTGTTTCACTACCGCCGGCGGCTTGCCGCGCTGCTTCGGGGCGCCGTCCGGGCTGAGCGCGCGGCCCTCGACTACCTGGGCAAGCTTGCGCTGGCGACGCTGCCGGCCGTGCTGGCGGGCCTGCTGCTGCGCGCGCCGGTCGAGGCGCTGTTCGAGCAGCCCGTGGTCGCCGGCTTCGCGCTGCTCGTAACCGGCGCGCTGCTGTTCAGCACGCGCCGCACGCTGCCCGGCGCGACGCTCGACGCACCGGGCTGGCGCGCCGCCGGGCTGATCGGTCTGGCGCAGGCGCTCGCGATCGTGCCCGGTTTGTCGCGCAGCGGCATCACGGTGGCGGTGGCGCTGATGCTCGGCGTCCGCCCACTGGCAGCCGCCGAGTTCTCGTTTCTGCTTGGCGCCATCGCCATTGCGGGCGCGTCGCTGCTCGAGTTGCCGGAACTCCTGACAGCAGAGCCAGCGGTACTGCGCGCCTGCGCCCTCGGCGGCGGGGTCGCGCTGCTCGCCGGCTTCGCCGCACTCCTTTTGTTCGTGCGCCTGCTGCGCACACACCGCTTCCATCTCTTCGCCTGGTACTGCTTCGCCCTCGGCACAACCTTCCTCGCCTGGCTGACCTGGGCCCGACCGTAAGAACCCTCACCCCTGACCCTCTCCCAGAGGGAGAGGGGAATTAACCAAGCGAGAGAGGGCAACATTCTGCTCCCTCTCCCTATGGGAGAGGGTTGGGGAGAGGGCACCTCGGGCTGGTCTGAAACCAGCGGGGGAAGCCCCCGCTGGTTTCAGGTCTCGAGGATGGGGTGGAGGCGTTTGGCGGGGAGGGTGTCGCGCAGCTTTTTCAGCGCGCGGGCTTCGAGCTGGCGCACGCGCTCGCGCGACAGGCCGAGCAGGCTGCCGATCTGTTCGAGGGTGTGCTCTCGCTCGGCGCCGAGGCCGTAGCGCATGTGCAAGATCAACTGCTCGCGGTTGGTCAGCGCGCCGATCAGATGGCCCACACCGAAGCGCATGCGGTCGTCGTCAATGCTCGAGTTCGGCGCCGCGGCGCCGGCGTCGGGGACGAAGTCCTCCAGCCGCTTCTCGGTGCCGGCCACCAGCGATTCGAGAGAGATGGCCTCGCGCGACAGGCGGTCGAGCGTTTCCAGCGACTCGCTGTCGGTTTCGAGCGCGGGCGCGAGTTCCTCCACCGTGGGCTCGCGCCCGAGTTTGCCGGTGAGTTCCGATTTTATGCGCTGGCTGCGCTGCAGCCGGTCGTGCACATGCGAGGGCAGGCGGATGGTGCGCGAGTGGTTTTGAATCGCGCGCACCAGCGCCTGACGGATCCACCACACGGCATAAGTGGAAAATTTGAAACCCCGTCGGTGGTCGAACTTCTCCACCGCGCGGATCAGCCCCAGGTTGCCCTCCTGAATGAGGTCGGGAAAGGAGAGCCCGAGGTTGCGGTAGTCCTTGGCGATGGCCACCACGAGTTTGAGGTTGTGCTCGATGAACAGGTTTTTCACCGCGCTCATGCGCTGCTGCGCGCGCTCCACGGCGCGGTGGCGTTCGAGCATCTCCTTCTTGCTGAGCCCGGTGCGCTTCTCGACTTCCTTTTCGATGCGGCTGCCGCGCCGGGCGCGGACATACTTGCGCTTCAGCCGGCGCGACTGCTCGCGCAACTCCGCCAGCATGGCCAGCGAGAAGTGGGCCCTCTGCATCGCCCGCTGGATGTGGCGATCCTGATCCTCGATCAGGCTCGCGTTCTTTCTGAACCCGCCGGCGCGCAGCGCGTCGCGCTTGTTCAAACAGCGGCGCAAGCGGCCGACCGCTCGCTCGACGCGCCCGGCGATCTCGCCGCTCTCCTCGTTGCCGACCGCCTCGGAGAGCTTGGCGCCGGTGTGCGAGCGCGCGCGCAACGCGTCCCAGCGCTCGACCACGAGCCGCGCCGAAGCCGGAATCGAATAGAGGGCGACGCGCAACTCATAGGTCGCCGCCTCGAGCTCCTTGGCGAGGATCCCTTCCTCCTCGCGCTTCAGGGTGCGCGTGCCGCCTATTGCCTGAAAGTAGGATTCGAGTGGCCGCAGCGCGCCCCGGTTGGCGTCGGGGCCGGTCTCGGTGGTGTCTATGCCATTGCTGCGCGCGCGACGCGCCGGGTCGCCGGTACTGGTGGCGCCCTGGATGGCGGCCTGGAACTTGTCTTCGAGCTTCACCTGGATCCTTTCACTTGCAGTCGGCCCGGTCGGCTTCTGCCCGAGGCCTGTGCGCCCTGCAGGGCGCCAAGCCCGGCCTGCCTCGGCGAGGCGGGCGACGGCCACGACCGACCAGCGTTTGGGTTGGGGGGTGGGGATCGGTTGGCGGCTTCATCCCGCAGCGCTTCGAGTCCGTGATCTCGTGCGGGATGGAGCGTCCATCTTGTTGGACGGCGTCCAGTATTTCCAGCATTTTCTTTGCCCGGACGTCAATTTAATTCGAGGCCGGGCAGGGCGGGCACGATCCGCCCCCAGAGCTGCGAATTCGAGCCTTTGGCGGAGCTTGTGGGTAGACGCGCCCGCCTTGGGCCGCGCCTTTGGCGCGGCCAGTTACAACATGGCAGGCGCTTCGCGCAGGTCTCTGGGGCGCCGGGCGCTGACGCGACCGGCGCTTCTCGTCGCTGTCGCCTGCCAACCTCGTCAGTCTCACACCCCATCGGGTGACACGGCGCGCTGCGCTGCTACCAATTTGCGCAAGGTGACCGGTCGTCGGCGCAGGGCGCGCTGCGCTCGGCGACGCGGGAAGGAATCCGCTGGCGATGCTCGACTTCAAGGCCTTCGACGCCGACAACCACTACTACGAGCACGAGGATGCGTTCATCCGCCACCTCGAGCCGGGCATGCGGGCGCGCTGCATGGAGTGGGCCGTGGTGGGCGGCCGCAAGCGGCTGCTGGTCGGTGGTCGCATCAACCGCTTCATCCCCAACCCCACCTTCGATCCGGTGGCGAAGCCGGGCGTGCTCGACGACTACTTCCGCGGCCACAACCCCGAGGCGAAGGACATCCGCGCGCTGTTTGGCGAACTCGAACCCCTCGCGCCGGCGTATCGCGACCGCGACGCCCGGCTCGCGCTGCTCGACGAACAAGGCCTGCAGGGCGCCTTCTTCTTCCCGACCCTCGGCGTCGGTATGGAGGAGAGCCTGCAGCACGACCCCGAGGCCTGCGTCGCGGCCTTTCGCGCTTTCAACCGCTGGCTCGACGAGGACTGGGGCTTCGCCTACCGCGAGCGCATCTTCGCCGCGCCGTACTTCACCCTGCTCGATGTTCAAGCCGCCAGCGCGGAACTCGAGTGGGCGCTTTCGCGCGGCGCGCGGCTGGTCTGCCTGCGCACTGGGGCCGTCGCACACCCAGAGGGCAGCCGCTCGCCGGCAGACCCGATCTTCGATCCCTTCTGGGCGCGGGTCAACGAGGCTGGCGTCGCGGTCGCGTTTCACTCGGGCGACGCGGGCTACCACCGTTTCGCGGATGCCTGGGGTGTCGGCGGCGAGTTCAAGGCCTTCGAATACGACGCGCTGCGCGGCTGCCTCTCGGCCTCGCCCATCCACGACACGCTGGCGGCGCTGATCTGCCACGGCCTGTTCGAGCGCTTCCCGAAGCTGCGCGTCGCCAGCATCGAAAGCGGCAGCGCCTTTGTGCGGCCGCTGCTGGCAAAGCTCCGCAAGGCTTTTGGGCAGATGCCGATGGCCTTCGGCTCGGACCCGGTCGAGCAGTTCCGCAGCCGGGTCTTTGTCGCCCCGCACTACGAGGACGATCTCGATGCGTTGAAGCAGCAGATCGGCGCCGCGCGCGTGCTCTTCGGCTCCGACTATCCGCACGCTGAAGGGCTCGCCGAACCCGCGAGCTTCGTCCACGAACTCAAAGGGTACGATGCCGACGAAGTGCGGCGGGTGATGCGCGATAACGCGCTCGGTTTGTTACAAGCCGTCTGAACCGCAACCCATTGAGGGCGCGCCCGCCGAGGTTGCGGTCAAAGCGGCGCGCCGTCTTTCGAAGCGGCCCGGAGTCTGGAGGCGCGGCGTGAGCTTTGATCGGGAACTCGAGGTGGCGATCAAAGCGGTGCGCGCAGCGGCCCGCGTCTGCCGCGGCGTGCAGCAGAATCCACTGGCGATGGAGAGCATGCAGAAGCAGGACGAGAGCCCCGTCACGGTCGCGGACTTCGCCTCGCAGGCCATCATCTGCCGCCGCCTGGCGGAGGCTTTTCCCGACGACCCGGTGGTTGCGGAAGAGGGCGTAGCCGAGTTGCGCAAAGCGCAGCGCGGCGGGCTCAGCAAAGCCATCGCGCGCGCGCTTTCGCCCGAGTTCGGCGCAGAAAAGCCCACCCCAAGCGATGTTCTCGACTGGATTGACCACGGCGCCGGCAGCGGCAGCAGTCCGCGCTTCTGGACCCTCGACCCGATTGACGGCACGCGCGGTTTCCTGCGCGACGCGCAGTACGCCATCGCGCTCGCGCTGATCGAGGAGGGCTTTGTAGTGGCCGCGGTGCTCGCCTGTCCGAAGCTGCCGGTGGGGCAGGGGGGCGCCGGTACGGGCGCGCTCTTCGCCGCGCGACGCGGGCAGGGCGCGCACGCCTGCGCGCTCTGGGACGAGGACGCGCAGCGCGGCGCCGCGCTGCAAGTGGACGCCGTCGGCGATCCCGCTGCCGCGCGTTTTTGTGAGAGCGCCTTCGCCGGGCACTCGAACCAGAAGCAGGCCGCCGAGATCGCGGCGCGGCTCGGCATCACCCGGCCGCCGCTGCGCCTGGACAGCCAGTGCAAGTACGCCGCGGTGGCGCGCGGCGATGCATCCATCTACCTGCGCCTGCCGACGAAGAGCCGCTACCGCGAAAAAATCTGGGACCACGCGGCGGGCATGATGCTCGTCGAAGAAGCCGGCGGCCGCGTGAGCGACACCGAGGGTCGCGCCCTCGACTTCCGCTGCGGACGCGAACTCGACGCGAACCGGGGCATCGTCGCCAGCAGCGGCCCGCTGCACGAGCGCGTCCTCGAAGCGCTGCGCCAGACCCGGGCGTGACGCATGAAATGGTGTCTGGTGTGGGCGCTGCTGCTCTGCTGCGGGCCGGCGCTGGCCGGGCGCCCGCTTGGAAATGTTGAGTCTGGCTTGGACTCGGACACGGACTCGATTTACTTCCGCAAGTCGGGCGACGGCCGAGGGTACTTTCTGGGCGTGAATCCTTCGTTCGCAACGGTTCGCCGTTCCGGGCGCGCGCCGTCGCTGCTGCGCGCACCTCTTTGTGCTGCCGACGGTCAAGGCCCTTATCCCACACTGCATCTCAGTTGCCGCGCCGGGCCGCTTGGAAAAAATAAACGGGGAGACAGCGTGAGTCCGATTGGCGGGTATGTGCAAATCCGCCCCTGGGAAGAAGATCCACGCGCGCGCAACATCGTTGACCCTGCCGACTGGCTGCCGATTCTTCTGTCCAGACGCTTCGGTCTGCGCGCGCCGCCGCCGTATTTTCAGGCGGAGGGTGCGCTGACGATCGCGCGCGGTGAGGCGATGTACACAGTTGAAACGCAGATTCGGCGCGATTCGGAAGCGTATTCGACCGAAACATTTTTTGAGATTCTGTTCGCTGGGAAAACCGCCGTCGCCCTGACGGAGACGGCGCTTTCCGGGCGCGGCGATTTCCTGACGCTGGATTTCGCTGCGGGGCCTGCGTTCGAGCTGGAGGCCGGCTATCGCATGAGCCGTCGGCTGCGGGAAATCCTCTCCGAGATGGCGGAACGCTGCCCTGCCCGGTAAGCCTTGCGTTGATCTGCGCCAGCCCGGCGTGTTAGGATGGATGGGTTGGTCAACAAGTCGCTGTCGTGTCAGCGAAGGAGGCGAGACGATGAGAAGGTTGTTGTGGCTGATGTGCCTGTGGGCGCTGCCG